>JAHDGV010000123.1 GCA_020631655.1 Chloroflexota bacterium
AAAAAATTATGGACTTCGAAGTAACAAGACGCGAGGTGAGAGTTAATTCATCTACTCAATAATTTTCGCCTGTTCAACCTCTTCGGCCGTGGGGGGCTCCGGCCGATAGGCCGCAATATCGACTAGGTCGGCCAGCTGGCCAAAACGATCGTAAACCGCCGCATGATTTTGCGTGGTTTGCTCTGGTTGGCGCGGGGCGTTGTGTCGCCTTTGCTGTCTGCGATAGGTGCGCAGAATTTTGCCCCGACTTTGGTTGTTGCTTTCACTCAGCTTAGAGTAGGCGGGCGGCCGATCCGCAAGAATTTCTTGAAAGCGACGCCATCCCCAGCGGAGTGCAAAGCCTAATCCCACCAAAAGCCCGATGACCATGAGCGGAGCCATCACTGCAGACAGAGCCGAGGCAACGGCCGAAGCCACGGTGCCAAACGGAATGGCTGGCAGGTTTAACGCCCCGGCCGCGCTTGAGAAAAAGGATCGATTAAAATCGGTTACATGTGGGGTGCCATCCCAGCCAGGAGTCGGTTCAAACGGAATCCAGCCGTAGCCGGGAAAGTAGACTTCGACCCACGAGTGAGCATCTAGGGCACGCACTTGATACAGATTGTTGATCATGTCATACCGGCCGGAGCCAAAGCCGGACACAAGACGGGCCGGAATCCCCTGAGAGCGCAACATGACGACCATGGCGCTCACGTAGTGCTCGCAATAACCGGTTTGATCAACAAACAAAAACTGATCCACTGAGTCGGTATTAGGCTTTTGCGGTGGCGGAAAATAATCGTACGGATAAGTGACAAGCAGATGGGCCTCAATCGCTTTGACCTGGTCATACGCGGTATCGTATGGAGACACAAGCTCGGCCGCTAAATCTCGTGTCCGTTGGGTCACGGTATCTGGCAATTGCAAATATTTTTCGCGAATCTCGAGCGGATAGTCGGTGCCGGTTAGCCGCAAAAGCTCCGGTTCGTAGACCGGCACAATTGAACGGACAGAGTAGGTCAGACCGGTATCTAGCGTTTCCGCCAGTCGAATGCCTCCCGTGCTGTCGATAGCGATCTGCTCGGCCGGAAGAAACAGTTCGACCGGTGTGCCGCCCGTAAATGCGATGTTGGGCAAATTGTTGGCGATAAAAAATGTTTGGGTAAACGCCTGACCAATCGGCGGGTCTTCGGTTAGCTCAAAACTAACATCTTCCAGCTGGCGTTTGATGATTTCGACCTCATCGCCACCAGATTGGACCCATGACCGGCCGTCGTAAAAATCATAGGCGTGACTGCGCCAATAGCTCCGGGCCGGACTGCGCACGTACATCATTGTGGCAGTGCTCAGACCCCCGCGATAGCTCAGATCCAAACGGCTGTCAAAGCCGTGGTAATACTCGCTGGTCCCTTCGCTGACTCCCTCTACCTGCACCAGCGGCACGGCTGGGTTGATGATTTGCCCCTGCGGTCCACCTTGCATCGGGATGCGCAGGGTAAATGGGGGAACGATGGGTGCCCCAGCAAAACGAGGTATTAAAAAGAAGACAACGATCGCCACGCCGAACGCCATCCCGCCAAAACGGGCCCACCAGCGCCAAGCCGGGTCGGCCGTTGCTGAGGCATTGTTTGGTTGCGAGAGCGGCTTGTAGCCTTCTTTTACCGCATCGAGCCGTTCAACCGTCCACATAAAAGCCAAAAAACAGCCGGCTACAATCAGTAAGGGTACAAAGAATAAAAAGCCTCGGCTCAGGGTCGCGGTCACATGCAGATTGGCTAGTACGAACAGCCAGCCGGTGTACATGTTGCTCCGGTTCATAATCTCCCAGCTGATCAGCGCCATGCCGAACATCGCCATTTGGGCCTGCGGATAGGGTAAGCCCACGCCGATGCCTACTAGCATATAGAAGAAGGCGACGTGGAGCAGAATGAAGACGCGACGTTTAACTTTGGGGTTAGGCTCTTTGCAGTTTTGGCTGGCGTATCGATGACCAAACCATAGCCCAGCAAGGGCAACGGCCGCGAACGGCCACATCGTGATCCCGGCCGTGATAGCAACTCCCACCATGCTGACCGCCATCCCTAAAAACAGCCACCAGCGCAGTTCGGCCGAGGTTTCGGCCGGGGCCGCATTTCTATTTTTATACCAATCGATTAGTTTTCCCATGCTCCCTCCTCAATTATTTTGGTCCAGTCATCCCCATGTTGAATGATGTGGGTTTCAATGCCAACGGCTTCAAGTGTTGAGCTGGTTGGGGTATGACTTTGCTCTTCATTAGGAAATGACGTCGGATCAAGCAGGATGGCCAAAATTTCATGTCCCCGTTGTTTTAGGGCAATCAGCTCATCAATCGCTTGTGGGGTGGGATTGGGTAATACTGCGGCCACATAGGTTTGCTGAACTCGGCCGATTTGCTCCCCAAAACTCAACTCAGCATCTTGCTCCAGTCTTGCCAAATATTGCAACAGCATATCGGCCGAAACAGCGCCACGCGGTGCGGCATCATCAATCAGCGTAACCGCATGGCCACGCCTAATCGCATAGTCGCCAAGTGAGGCGGCGACTTTGATCGCTGTTTCAAAAGGTGTGTGTTTTGATCGGCCGTAATCTTCTTCTACTTCAACAGAATTTTGTCGTTGAATGACCAGCGCCATGCCGGGCAACGATTCATCTGCAAATTCTTTGCTCACCAAGCGGCCGGTGCGGGCCACACTGCGCCAGTGTATGTGACGGGGTGAATCCCCGTACCGATACTGGCGCAGGGCCAAAAACTCGTTGCCGCTCCCTGCTCGGGGACTAACCATTTGAGCGGCTGGTTGTCGATCTAATAGAGGAAGACGGCTCAGCGGCCGAACCTCTGGGTAAACCAAAATGCGCAACCCCTCGTCGGCCACCATCTTTTCGGAATAGTTGCTCCGCTGAAAGATGCCGAATGGAAAGCGGGAGGTGATCTCAACGGCCGGGAATTCAAACAATCCTCGTTTGTAGAGCTCAACGGTGTAATTAATTTCATCGATGTCCTGGCTATCTGGCACAAACCACTGCTGTACAAAGTGCTCTCCCTGTGGATCAGCCACCGGGCACAATTCATCTAATAACAACTGACGGCCGGTAATGGGGCTAGATGTTGTGATCTCAAGCGAAATTTCGATTGAGTCCCCCTCGCTGTATTGGTCTTTGTAATCAATTTCACGCACGGCCGAAATCGATCGAATCGCTCGCTGATTAATCCGCCAGCTAATAAACAGCACTCCAATCAACAGGCTCATGATGACGTACAGCCAACCTACTTGGGTTTGATTGGCGAACATGTAGAGCACAATTGCCAGCAAAAGGAGACGATAAAAGCGTTTAGTGGGCATTCGTCTAAAGTGGCACAGGTACCGATTCTAAAATTTCTGCCAAAACCTCTTCGGCCGCCTGTTTGCCCCGGTTGCGGGTGACCAAACGATGGCCAAACACAGCATCGGCGGCCGTTTTTACATCATCTGGGGTGACAAACGTGCGTGAGTCTAAAAAGGCCAAGGCTTGGCAGATTTTCTGCAACGCTACCGCCCCGCGTGGGCTGATCCCCAACAGCACATCAGGATGGGTGCGGGTCGCTTGCACAATGCGAATCATGTATTCCTGCACCGGCCGCACAACCTCTACCTGTTGGACTTGAGTTTGCAATGCCACAATAGTTTCTGTCGAAATAATCGGGTTAATCTTATCGAGCGGGTCACCATCCACTTCATTTTCCAGAATCGACACCTCATCTTCAAAAGATGGGTAGCCCATGCTGATCGAGATTAGAAACCGGTCCATCTGCGCTTCTGGTAGGGGAAAGGTCCCCGCCATTTCGACCGGGTTTTGGGTGGCGATAATCAAGAATGGATTGGGTAGGTCATAGGTCTGTCCCTCGGCCGTCACTTGGCTCTCCGCCATGCTCTCCAAAAGACTCGATTGGGTGCGTGGTGATGCTCGGTTAATTTCGTCTACAAGCACGACATTGCCAAACACAGGGCCGGGCATAAACTCAAACCGTTGCTCCCGCTGATCATAAATCGATCCGCCGGTCACATCGGCCGGAAGCAAATCGGGCGTACACTGAATCCGTTTAAACTGCCCCGTAATCGACCATGCCAGCGATTTCGCCAACATCGTTTTTCCTAGCCCCGGCACATCCTCCAATAAAACATGCCCTTTGGCCAGCATGGCGGCTAAAAGCAGATTGAGCTTGCGTGGTGAAATAACCACCGACTGTGAAATATTTTGTCTAAGCTGATTTAGTGCTTCGTCTAAAGATTGATTTTGCCCATCAAGTGTAAGTGTCATCGATAACTGTCCCGTTTAATTTGCAATTAGGTCTCATTAGGATGTGAGTTGCAAAGAAGAATCACATATATCCCCACAAAATTTCACCCCCCGATGGTACCATTTGCCACTTACTTCTCGGGTATCGCTCATCGGAGTTGAGTGATATTCAAAGAATAAGTTAATCTAAATGAATTTTCAGGCACTTAAGTGCATTGTCCTTCAATGCATCGTCCCAAAAGTAATCAAATGTTCTGTTGGTTGGGGCGTCATTCCTGCGCAGGCAGGAATCCAGCGCTAAGTCTGGCACTGGATACCCACCTTCGTGGGTATGACGATTCCGAAGAAAGTGCCAAAACTTTTGAGACGGTAAATACAATTACTTGAGGGCATTGTTTTTAAAATTTTGATCGACGAGAGTGCTGGCTCTTAGAGGTAGGTTGGTTTAGTAGGCTTTCAAAGTGGCAGGGATGGGGCCGAACGCCCCATCCTTGTTTTCAAAGTTTAGCCAAATTGGGCAGACAAGTATTGTATGATGTCGCTTGACTCATACATCCACTGAACCGAGCCATCTTCTTGCTCAATCCGAAGCGCAGGTACCTGCTCGCTTCCGCCACCCTGTAGCAGTGCCAAACGGTGCTTTTCATCAAGCCGTTTATCCCGATATTCGATATTAAGGCTAAGCGTATCGATATGGTCCCGAACTCTGCGGCAGAATGGGCAAGATTCGAAATGGTACAGGCTTAGTTTTGCAGTTTGTGCATCAACTTTTCGTTGATCTTCGGCCGAACGCACGACCGGTTCTTGTGAATTTCCAAATAAAGAAAACATGGGTTCTCCAGTAATATTAAATTGATGGGTTCTACTATAAAACGAGATCTGATGTCTTGTTTGCCTCGTTTATCATTTGCAAACCTATAGATGTCGATTTATGGGGAATAATTACCCCTAGATACATTAATTCTATTGTCATGTATATAACCTGCAAAGGCATCTTGACATGGGATATTGAAAAGCTATAATTCCAAGTCGCTGTGTTTACCTTAATTGCAAACACATGCCCAAAATTTTGACTTATTTCTACCAGCAAAAACTGGGTTATCAGAGAGGATAGTATTATGGGTGCATTACCCAAGAGAAAAATTTCTAAAGCACGCCGTGACCGTCGTCGTACGCACGACAGCTTGCGTAAAACACAACTGTTCCAATGTGCCGACGCAGAAGACATGATGATTCCACATCGCCTGCGCCGTGCAGTTACGACTAAAAAAGGTCGTAAGATGTTAGGTCTCGACGAAGCGTAGTACATCGCTTCGTCTGTTTTGATGAAGACTGGCACCGGATAATTTGTCCGGACTCCAGTCTTTTTTTTTGCCATAAAAAATTATGATCGCATATCTTTTCCCCGGACAAGGGTCACACAGTGTAGGCATGGGGCAGGCGGCCTGTGAGAGTAGCGCGGCCGCACGTGATATTTTCGCGCAGGCTGATGATATTCTCGGCTTCTCAATTCAAGATCTCTGTTTTAATGGGCCTGAGGATCAATTAACCGATACGGTTAATCAGCAACCGGCCCTGTATGTTACTAGTCTGGCGGTATTAAAGGCGATGGAAGAGGCTGGAGACGCATACCCAGGCGCTGATTTTATGGCCGGTCATAGCTTGGGTGAGCTAAGTGCCTTGGTCGCTGCAAACGCCATCACTTTTGAAGACGGCTTGAGACTTGTACGCAAACGCGGCGAGTTAATGAAAGCGGCCGGTGAGAAATCTCCTGGCGGCATGGCGGCCGTTTTGGGGCTGGATACGGCTCAAGTGACTGAAGCTTGTGAAAAGGCACAGTCTGAAACCGGCAAACAAGTTCAGTTGGCAAACGATAATTGCCCCGGGCAAATTGTTGTTTCAGGAAACCCTGAGGCGGTGGCACGTACCGGCGAAATCATGCAAGAGATGGGGGCACGCAAAGTTGTACCTCTCACAATCACAATTGCGGCACATTCTCCATTGATGGCATCCGCTTCGGCCGAATTTTCGGCGTCACTCGAAGATGTAACCATTAGCACTCCCAGTGTCCCTGTCATCGGCAACACAACGGCCGCGCCGCTTACCACACCGGACGAAATTCGCTCCGAGCTTAATGCACAGCTCACTGGCTCAGTTCGCTGGACCGAATCGATGCAATACTTGGTGGGCCAAGGGATTACAGAATTGTATGAAGTTGGTTCTGGGGACGTATTGCAAAAACTAATGAAGCGGATTGACCGTAAAGTTGCACGGAAACAGTTTGGCTAGATAATTAGCAAAATTGGACAAAACCTGAATAAGGTAGAGGAAAAGGAACATGTTGTTGGAAGGAAAGGTAGCGATAGTAACAGGCGGATCTCGCGGCATTGGGCGCGCCATCGCTGAAGATTTAGCGAAGAACGGTGCGAAGATTGTTGTGAATTACAACAGCAATGCAGATGCCGCAAATGAAGCTGTTGCCGCAATTCAGGCGCTAGGGAGCGAGGCGATTGCTGTTCAAGCTGATGTCAGTGATTTTGAACAAGCTCAAGCCTTGGGCAAATCGACCATCGAAACATTCGGACAAATTGATATTTTGGTTAACAACGCTGGTACCACGAAGGACACGTTGTTGATGACAATGAAAGAAGCTCAGTGGGATGATGTGATGGACATCAACCTAAAAAGCGCTTTTAACATGTCAAAAGCAGTTGCTCGGCCGATGATTCGTAAGAAAAACGGCGGCCGGATTATCAACATTAGTTCCGTATCTGGCCTGATCGGGCTACCCGGACAATCAAACTATTCTGCTTCTAAAGCCGGTATGATCGGCTTTAGTAAAGCTTTGGCAAAAGAACTTGGAGGGCGCGCGATTACGGTTAATTGCATCGCTCCCGGCTTTGTGCCAACCGACTTAACATCGATCTTGGAAGAGGAACGGGTTAAGTGGATAACAGAAAGTACCCCACTCGGCCGGATGGGGAAGCCAGAAGAAATTGCTTACGCAGTTACTTTTCTTGCTTCTGACCATGCGGCATTTATTACTGGAGAAACATTGCGCGTAGACGGCGGAATTGCAATGTAGTGTGCAAATCCTGTACAGAAATTGTATAATTTTTTGGGATTTGGAAAAATTCACGCTGTTTTACTTGTTTGTTAATAGTACATTTGTCTCAAATCATTAATCCTAGGGATATTAGTACCTTTTTTTGTGTTATCCTATGCTAGTGAACACTAACAATTCAACGAATTATGGTCAGATCATTGTTGCTCCTGAAGTGATGATGACAGTGGTGCGTGAAGCAACGCTCAGTGTTGCTGATGTCGCATCGTTGACCTCCCCATCTACAGGTATTTTCCGTCGAGGACAAGGAAGAGAAGGAGTTACTCTTCAGACTTCTGAAGGCGGTCTCAAAATCGACGTACACGTCACATTACAAGAGAATTCAAATATGGTCGAAGCAGCGAAGGCAGTTCAAGTCGCTGTGGTTGATGCTGTAGATCAAATCGTTGGAGCAACGGTAGAATCCGTTGATGTTCACGTCGAAAACGTCTCTTTTAAAAATGAAACCGCGTAAATCTCTGGACTATTTAATACGGACTCTGAATAAGTTAGGAACTGAACTATGAGAACTAGAAGAAGAGCACGAAGGCTTGCATTAGAAGTCCTCTACGAATACGATCTCGCGGGGCATGCCGCTCTACCCACTCTTGCACGGCGTTTGTCTGAACAAGAGATGGAAACTGTGGCCGCTGAATTCTCACGTGTTCTGATTGGTGGCATTATCGACTATCAAGAAAAGATGGACTCGATCATTTCGCGCTACGCACCAGAATGGCCCCTAGACCAGATGGCGATTATTGATCGCAACATTTTACGCATTGCAATCTACGAATTCTTAATCGATGGCGAAACTCCTGTCAAAGTTGCGATTAATGAAGCGGTAGAGCTCGCGAAAACTTATGGTTCTGATAGTGCCCCTCGGTTTGTGAATGGGGTGCTTGGCACACTTGCAGACGAATCTGAAAACCTAAAAGCCGAGATGGAAGGCAATGAGTCGACAGACGAGTCTACAAACGAGGATGAGGACGAAGAGCCTTCTGATTCTGAGATTCCTGCACCGCTACCTGGTTAGCTAAGCTATTATTCTAAAAAATTAAAAAGCCCCTGTTGAGTTCAAAACTCAACAGGGGCTTTTTTTGTTTAACCGTTTTTCAGTGCGGTTTAGCTAAATAGTCTTAGTACAAACGGGATCGATACTGCGATTAGTACGGCCAGTGTTAGGACACCTGCTACAACTAAGAATCCAACTTGGCGATGCCGTTTTTTCTTATCGAGGCTTGGTCGGCCGTCGAACTGATTGGCATTGAAGCGTGGCTGATACTTTTGACGCTCTTTTGGCACAACAACCGGCTGGGTCGGATCGGTCATCGGTACAGTTCCGGCCGCTTGAGCCGCCATGCGCGCTCGTTTGCGGTGCGCAATCGGTTCCATCATTTGTGGTGTATGCAGATTTTGAATTTCTGACACCTGATTTGAAATCGATGGGGCGATACCCACAACATCATCGATGCCAGCCAGTGGATTCACGCCAGAATCGTTTTGTTCAGGCATGCTTTCTGCAGATGTTGAACTTTCAGTCAATTCATCCGCCCATGCTGGCATATCGGCCGAGCTATTTTCTTCGGCAAGTGCGTTGAAGAAATCATCTGCGCTTTGACTTTCTGAATCGAGTGAAAAATTGTTAGCAACTTCGTTGTTTGGCAGATCAATTGGACCTGTTTCAAATGGAGAAAGCGATTCTGGAGAGAAGCTGTTCTCAACAGGGGGTTGATCTCTTACCGTTGCAAAGACGTCTGATTCGTCATGGAATTCTTTAAGCGGCTCAAAGTTCTCACCGTTAGAAAACTCAGACGCGATGCCATCAGAGCCATTCAAATTTCCAAATGACTCAAATTCGTTTGTCTGTTCGTTAATATCCTCAGAAATGTCAGAAACCGGTTCAAAAGTTTCAGCAATGTCTGGTAGAGGTGTGTCAGCTAGTGGGTCAACATTCAGCTCATCTAGTCCAGACTCTGCACTGAAATCAGGCATCGCTTCACTAAGTTCAAGACCTGCGTCTGCACTTGGTAGCTCTGGCTCTGTTCCTAAAATGTCTTCCATTTTGGGCATCTCTGGGATTGAGTCGAGCTCAGCTTCGAGACTTGGTACGTCCGCGTCAATCTCCGCATCGATGGCTGGAATCGACTCATCAATGTCGTGCGGGGTGCCAATACTAATATTTTCGAGTGGCTCGAGATTTAGATCCGCGAAATCACTGGTATTGATTTCTTGTGGCTCATCAAAATTCATCCCATTGCTGTCTTGTAGCCAGTCAAATGCGGCCGACTCAACTGCTGATTCTGCCAAATCTGGTTCATCTTCAGTTGGTTCTTCGATTTCTGGGAAGCTGGGTGTTAATGGAGTTTCTGGTTCAGAAACTGGTTCAGCTGGTGTATCAAACACACTCTCCACATCGGACCAATCAAATTGTGATAGCTGATCACTTGCATCTGCTGGGGCTTGGGTAATCTCATTGGTTACTTCTGGGATTTCCGGTTCTTCGATGACGTTTTCAGCAATGATGTTGCTGATTTCTTCGGCCGGATTATCAGGAATCTCTTCTGCCGAGATCGCTCTGGCTTCTTCTATTTTGGCTTCAATAAACCCAAGATCTTCTGGGTTTAGCGGTGAAGTTTGCGGGCTTTGGAGCCAGTCGGGTAGATCCTTTGTTGAGGTAGGCTCAGGCAATTTTGCCTCAGGAACCAGTTCCTCAGGGGCTGAAGTTGTCCCTTTAATCTCTTCGATCTCAGATTCAATCGCTGAAATCGCCTCTTGCAATAATTGTTCTTCGCTTGGCTCAGGGGTTTTCGAGAAGTCGAATTCCGGTTCGGTAATATCGGCCGGAGATATTTCATCGATCGGCTCAAAATCAGGGATTTCTTCCGCGATGGGTGGTTCAGGAATCACGATCGCTTCTTCGATCGGCTCAACTGACACTACGGGTTCGCTTGGTTCAATCGCTTCAATGGTTTCTGCTACTACGGTTTCTTCTGAATCTGATCCCATCGAATCTAGGATGGCTGAAAGTGCATCATCATCCATTTGGCCACTGTCACTTTCTGGCTCGGCCGCAATACCGACCGATTCTGTTTCAGAGCCGGGAGCCATTTCTTTGATCCAGTTAGGCAGATTTGCTTGAACCGCGCTAACCTCTTCAATGGGGGTCTCCAAGCTGTCAACCGCCTCATTTAACTCATTGGCTTTCTCTGAGAACGGAGATTCTGACAGATCACGGGTTCCGTTGTGACTCATCTCAGATGCCTCTGGCGTTGACGCGTTTAACGGCTCTGGCAGTTCAACCTGATTTACATTTTCTGTGACAGCGTCATCTGTTAGCCAATCGAGAGCATCGTCATCGTCAGCAATGTCTGCCGCTTCGACTGCACTTGATAACTCTTCAACTAATCCTGACTGTTCAACAGCGTCGGCCGAAGCTTCGGCTTCAGAATTGATGTCAAAATCCATCCAATCAGGTAATTCTTCTTGGCTCATCTCGCCATCGTCAAACAGATCATCAGCCGAATCATCAATGTCGGTCATGGCGTCTGATAGCCAACCGTCGGCAGTTTCTGCTTCAGGGGCTGTTTCTATGCTAGGCGCTTGTGCCGGCTCAGCCGGTGCTACCTCGGCTGTTTCTGCAGTTGGTACGTCTAGTACCTCGTCGGCCGGGATTTCAATATTTTCTTGGGCACGGATTTCCATATTTGGAACCGTTGGTGGCTCAGGTGCCGCGCCATCTGCTTCAGATGGATCCAGTGAGGTTGTATCCCCAAACAGCAAATCCATTACACTGCTGGGCATTGCCATGTCGTCTTCGGTATTGGGAGCCGTTGGCTCAGGGAGCATATCTGCCATGGTTGGTAACTCATCTGTCGAAGGCACAAGTTCATTGATCCAGTCTGTAGGTTGGATTTGATCTTCCGAAATCTGGCGGGGGGGCTCAGATGGGAATTTCTCTTCCGTTAGATCAAGATCCAGCATAGAAAGAATGTCAACGTCTTCGTTCGATGCGTCTGGCACATCTGCATTTGAAGGTATGGAGCTTTCTACTGCGGGTTGCTCTTGTTCATGCTCAGGTAGATCTGAGATATCTTTTTCATTATCCATAATATCTGTTTGGGTAACCGCAGGCTCAATCCCACTGGTTGAATTTTCAATCATTTCGGGGGGATCGATCTCAAATTCAGGGATTTCATGTTTTTTGGTTTTAGCTTCATAAAACGAAGGATCTGGTTCTTCGTTGTCAGCACTAACTTCTGAGGGCAGTTCACCCGTATTGGGAGGAGTTAAGGGTCCTGTCCCTTCTTCGATGGTTTGTTCAAAAGCCATAGCAGACTCTTTTTCAAGTTCTTTGGCTTCTACAAGTTCCATCCCACAATTTACACAGTTTGCTAGGTGTAATGGATTACGATGGTAACAAGAGCCACATATAGAATGGGCTCCTATGCTTAAGATTTTTTTGCATTGGTAGCAAACTCGGGCATCTGAGGCGTTTACCGCCCCGCACTGACTACAGCTTAGTGGATTCATAACATTTCCCAATTCTTAACAGAAGGAGGTCTTTTCTATCTCGTTAGTAATTTCCTCAAATTTTTCCGAAACCGCTATAAAGCAATTATCGTTTTGGCTTATTTTTTCAATGGAATTCAGTATGATGTGATGACACGTTGTGGCAACAAAAATAAGCCAATTCCGAACTGGGTAGACATAAGGCAGTATAACATGAGTCCCAGACAGGGTAAAGATGGTTAGGACCAATGGAGCAGGAAAAAACTGTTAAACTATAGAGAAAATTAAGCATGCAAAAAAGCTGTTATTCGGCCGGTTTTTCTTGATCTGGGGCGATGCTTATTGCGTATTCAAAGGCTTCTTGGATTCGGGTAATGGCGATGTCTTGCTCACTGCCAGAATAAAAACGCTGGGCCAAAAGTGTGGATAAAGCTTCGCGTGCTAGCAAGAATGCTTCCTCGGCCGACAGTGCCCCCCGAGCTACCTCATCTAACTGATTTGCCAACATAACCACAATTTGCCGCGCAATTGCCCGTGACTCGGGCGGCCACTGATGGCCTGCCAGTTGCCAAGCACGTATCCATGTCCCCAAGGCTCGGTTTTCAGGAGAAATATTCTCGTGGTCCATTCAATAATTTTACCGATTTTGGGAGAAAAGTGAGCCATCAACCTCAAATTGGAACGCATTCTTATCTCCATCTGTTACACCGTCCCACATTATGTTTTCTAGCAGGATGGGATTTACAGGGTCGATTAGATTCCAAAGCTCGGCCGTGGTTTCTCCTGACCCTCCCCGTTCTATTTCAAACGTGACCGTATCCTGAATATTCACCAGATGAAATTCTAGTTCAACACTCGCCTCATTTCCCTGCTGGCTAAGATCAAGCGGTTGTACGAGCAACTGTCGGCCGTCTTCGCCCGGAGAAATCTGTGCTTGTTCCGAAATGGAGACAAAAGTTGGCCGGATGAGTTGCCCCCCTGATACAAGTCTAAAGGTGGTCCAGTCTGATGTGGTGGAGAGATGCAAGCGAATGGGTGAAGGAGAGGGCCATGTGGTTTGCTGGGCTTCCTCTACCAGCTCGGCCGTTAGATCGAGGTAGCCCATCTGCCCCAGAGAGCTATATGTTTTGTAGATGATGTCTGTGCCAGCTGGTGAAGTGTCGGCGGCCGGTTCGATACTTGTCCCTTCATGCCATTCGTTGAATGATGTGATGGTGAGCATAAACGGCTCGACGGGTGTTTGAATGGCGGCCGACCATTGATCCCGATAGGTTTGGCCCGCTAAACGGGGGAGCGCAAGCTCGATGTTGCTACGTTCACCTACAAAGCCGGGCAAAACGCTGGGGACATACCACGCATCGATGGGGAGTGACTCGCTCCATTGAAACGTGTTGTCATCGGCCGATTGTACCGTGGCATAGTTGTACAACCCATCAAAGTGACCGCCGTCTAACCAGCGTGACTCGGTCGCATTGGCGATCACCATCCCACCAGATGGGGATTGGTGGATGGCATCCACGGCGTTGAGCCAATAATCAGGTTCAACCGGTTCACTTTCAAAATCTGGAGCGCGGATGAGCCAGACAAAAAAGAGCCCTTGGTTTTGGGCTGATCGGTTCCAGCGGGATGTTTGGCTGGTGCGATAAAAGGCCGGGTGTGAGCCGTAGGTTTGGTTGATATAAGCGACGTCATCAACCAGTGAATCGGCCGTGCGGCCGGTGTAAGGCTCGATGTGAAAGGCTACTTTTAGATCGTACTTGTCAGCTGTTTCCAAAATTAAAGGGACGGCCGCATCCTCTGGGGAGTCGATGCCCCACCACGAAGAGATGACTACATCGATGTTGGCATCTTTGATCCAAGCAAAATGTTGATCCACCACGGCCGGATCAAACGAGCTATAGGCCCCTAACAGCGGGTAATAATCGCTCTGAATGTTTTCGGGGGGTGCATAGGCTGGACTACCAAAGCCATCCCAGTGCCACCAGCGGCCGTCTGTTTCAGGGTTTTGATACCACGGGTAGTAAAAGATGCCGATTTCTAAATCTTGTTCAGACTCTTGACCGTTTAGGACGGTGGGGAGCATGACGAGCTGATCAGCTTGGGCATTACTGACGGCCGGTTCTGGGGTGGATGATGCACAACCAAATCCAAATAAAAACAAGGTGACGAGGACGAGCAAGATGCGTTTCATTTGGTGTGTGACCCGTTTTTCGTGATGCGTATTGCGTAAAATTGTCACGTTCCACGCAATACGCAATATGTTCTACTTCTTCTCGTAGTCAGCCCAGCGGGTGTCTGTATCGTATCCGTCGGCCCGCAGATCGAT
>JAHDGV010000700.1 GCA_020631655.1 Chloroflexota bacterium
AATCATGTTTGAATCATTAAGCGATAGATTACAAGGCACATTCGATGGATTGCGCCGCCGTGGAAAAATTACAGAAAAAGACCTAAACGAGGCCTTGAAAGATGTTAAACGTGCTCTGCTCGAAGCAGACGTTAACTTCAAGGTCGTAAAAGCGTTTATTAAACGAGTTGAAGAACGCGCCCTGGGTCAAGAGGTGATGAAGAAGCTCAAACCCGGTGAGCAAATTGTCACGATTGTGCATGATGAGCTGGTTGCAACCCTTGGCGAACCCGGCCGACTCAACCTCGGCATGCAGTCCCCATCGATTATTATGCTGGTGGGATTGCAGGGTGCGGGTAAAACAACCATGGCGGCCAAGTTGGCCCTGCACCTGCGCAAAAAAGGGGGCCGTCCGCTCTTGGTCGGTGCTGACGTTTATCGCCCGGCCGCTATCGATCAGCTTCAAACTTTAGGCAAACAGTTAGATATTACTGTTTATGATGAAGGGCCAAACGGCAACCCACCAGACATTTGTGCCAACGGTGTGGCGCTTGGTAAACGAGAAGGGTACACGACAGTTATTCTTGACACCGCCGGCCGTTTAAACATCGACGACATGATGATGGATGAGATCCGGTCGATTAAAGCCCGGACCAATCCGATTGAAGTGTTGCTGGTTGCAGACGCGATGACGGGTCAAGAAGCGGTCCGTGTTGCTACCGACTTTAACGAAGCGGTTGACATCACCGGTCTGGTCATGACCAAAATTGATGGTGACGCCCGCGGTGGTGCTTCTATCTCGATGCGAGAAGTCACCGGCGTCCCAATTAAATTCTTGGGTACCGGCGAAAAGCCAAGCGACTTTGAAGAGTTCAGTCCAGATCGCCTTGTCGGCCGGATCATGGGGCGTGGTGACATTCAAGGTCTGCTCGAGCTTGCGGCCGAAGAGATGGACCAAGAAGAGGCGATGAAGCAGAGCCAGAAGCTGATGGAAGGCGACTTCACGCTCGAAGACTTCTTGGCGCAAATGCAGCAGATGAAAAAGATGGGTCCTCTCGGAAAAATCATGGACATGGTGCCCGGCATGAGCCAAATGACCAAAGAGGTCGATATGGATCAGGCTGAAAAAGATTTACAACGGATCGAAGCGATCATCTACTCGATGACGCCGCAGGAACGGCAAAATCCGAAACTGCTAAAGGCGAGTCGCAAACGACGCGTCGCGGCCGGATCAGGGGTACAAGTTCAAGATGTGAACAAACTGCTGAAAGAGTTCCGTGGTATGCAGAAGATGATGCGCCAGCTAAAAAGCAAAGGTGGTATGCGTCGCTTGGCCGGTATGCTCGGCGGCGGTGGTGGGATGAATCCGTTTGGGTAGCAGGGGATTAATCTCCCTGCTATCAATAACGGCCTTCGGCCTGAAAACAAGACTGAAGGCCGTTGTGTGTAAGCGCAGCGACAGCTTTAACTCACTAGCGAATCGTGTAAAGGTGCTTGAACTCGAGGGAGCACTTTGCTACACTTCTGGGCCGCATCGGAAAAATTTAACAGTGTAAAACATACATCCGGCCGCACGATAGTCTCTATGGTGCGGCCGGATGTGCGTTTTACAGGGCTTTCTGGCGAGAAAGCTGTCTGGAACGTTCTGCAATTAGTCGAACAATGAGTTCGGCCATCGACAGATGATTGCAGGTCCAATTTCATGCTGAACACACCGTTCGGCCGATTTTCAGGAGAAATATCATGGTACGTATTCGTTTAAGCCGCCGAGGCAAAAAACGCCAACCACTTTATCGCGTGGTTGTTGCAGATCAAAAATCAAAACGGGATGGCCGTTTTATCGAACACATTGGGAACTACAATCCACACACCGATCCAAGCACATACAACATCGATGAAGCTCGTGCGCTTTACTGGCTAACCGTTGGTGCGCAACCTTCAGATGCTGTTCGTCGCCTTCTCGACAAACAAGGGACGATGGATCGCTTAAAAAGATTCCACGCTGGTGAAGAGCTAGATGCACTCGTTGCAGAATTTACCGGTGCAGCAGTCGAAACTGTTGAAGAAGAAGCTCCAGCCAAGCCAAAGAAAAAATCTAAAAAAGCACTAGCTAAAGAAGCTGAAGAAAAAGCAGCGGCCGAAGCAGCGGCGGCAGAGGCAGCGGCTGAAGAAGCTTC
This sequence comes from Chloroflexota bacterium, assembly GCA_020631655.1. Lineage (GTDB taxonomy): Bacteria > Chloroflexota > Anaerolineae > Promineifilales > Promineifilaceae > WTJY01. The sequence goes on from JAHDGV010000700.1 coordinate 2,157, forward strand.
AGCTGAGGCTGAAAGTGCAGAAGCTGAAGAATCTGCCGAAGACGCAGAATAATTAGAACCCATTCACAGGCGGATGGGTCAGAGTTGCTT
>JAHDGV010000701.1 GCA_020631655.1 Chloroflexota bacterium
TCCCGGCCGGTGTTCCGTTCGAAACGGCCGATGTGAGCGATCCTGATCAGGTAGAAAACGTATGCGCCGGTGCAGATATCGTCTTTTTCTGCGTTCAGCCCCCGTACAATAAATGGCCCGAGCTGTTCCCACCGCTCATGGCAAGCGCCATTGAGGGAGTATCGCGCACCGGAGCCAAGCTGGTTTTTGGTAGCAACGTCTACCTTTATGGTGATCCAGATGGAGAAGTGATTCATGAAGGGTTACCGGCCGCCGCCAAAACGAGAAAAGGGGCGGTGCGGGCACAAATGGCAAAGATGCTGTTAAATGCCCATGAAGCGGGCAAAGTGCAGGTTGTGATCGGCCGGGGATCAGACTTTTACGGGCCGCGCGTACGCCTCTCAGCTTTAGGGGATGCGGTATTCAAAAATGCGCTAGAAGGCAAGACCCTGAACTTGTTGGGGGATGTTGATTTGCCGCATACGTTTACCTATATTCGTGATTTTGCGCGGGCGCTAATTACGCTCAGTCAGCATGATGCCGCGTATGGCAAAGCTTGGCACGTGCCCAATGCCCCCACCGGTACAACCCGAGAGTTTGTCGATCTTTTAGAAGGCGAAGTTGGCCGGTCTTTAACCGTTCGCGCTTCAGGATCGCTGATGGTTCGATTCCTTGGGTTGTTCAATCCGACCATCTACGAAGTGCATGAATTGATGTACGAATTTGAAAAACCGTTTATCGTAGATCACAGCCAGTATGTGGCCCAATTTGGCAACGGTGTGACCCCGCTCAAACAGGCGATTCAAGAGACGCTCGAGTGGTATCGACAAAATGCAGAGTAGGTAGAAAACATGTTTAAAATCGGTGATTTTTCAAAACTAGGCCAAGTATCTACCCGGATGTTGCGCCATTATGACAAACTGGGATTGTTGGTGCCGGAGCACACAGATGAATGGACCAGCTATCGGTATTACACCATCCAGCAACTCTCTCGTCTGCACCGCATCATCGCCCTAAAAGATTTGGGGCTCTCGCTCCAGCAGATTGCTGATTTGCTGAATCAGGATGATGAACTGCCGAGTGAACAGCTCCGCGGGATGCTCTCGATCAAGCGGAAGGAACTTGAGTCTGAAATGGCGGAAATGGAGCAACGGCTGGCCCAAGTTGAGGCTCGATTGCACCAGCTGGAACATGAAGACGAACCATCCCCCTATGAGATCGTGGTCAAATCGATTCCCGGCTTAGCCGTAGCCAGCCTCGAGGCGTTGGTGCCCCACGCACGTGAAATGAGCTACTACTGCGACACAATGTCGAATTCGCTCTACCGCCGTTTGAAAGAAAAAGGGCTGAGCTGGACCGGCCCGGAAATGATCCTGTACCATCTGAAAGAGTACAAAGACACCGATTTGCCGATTGAAGCCTGCATCGGGCTGGATGGGATTCCTGAGGGAGTCATGTTAGAAGCTGATGACGAGTTGATTTTTCGCGAACTGCCGCCTCACGAGTTAGTGGCATCTTTGATTTACGAAGGGCCGTTTAGCGAGATGACCTCGGCCGTTCTAGAACTGATTCGCTGGGCCGGTGTGCACAAACATGTCCCGGCCGGGCCGTTGCGTGAAATCCATCGCTCAGGCCCGGCGCACCCAGAGAATCCAACGGGAGAGATTCCGGTGGTTGAGCTACAGGTGCCCATCGCAAAAATCGAAAACTAAATCTAGCGTGTCACCGTTGGTAGATAGACGTTCGAGACAAAACTTGGGAGTGCTACTTCGCTTACCGTCAGGAATACCGGCACCTCAAGTGGAGAGTTACTTGCGTCAGAAGATTCAAAAGTCACGGTGCCGGTGTAATTTCCGGCCGCCAGCCCGCTAGAGTCAACGGTAACGTTTACGCTGGATGGGGTTGTTCCCGAAAGCGTATCAACAGTGAGCCAAGCGGCATCGGTGCTGGCCGTCCAAGCAAGGCCTGGCCCTGAGCCACTGCGCACGGTGAGCTGACTGCTAGTTGGGAGCGTTTCTTCTACTGATGTCACCAAATTGATCGAGAATGGGGCAACAGACAGATTGTTTGGAGCGGTTTGAGCGCTATCCAAAATGGTGATGGTGCGTTGTGCTTGTCCGATTTCGTCGTCACCGTCTGCGGCGGTTAGGGTGATGGTGTGTACCCCGGCCGAAAGTGCATCGGTCTGCACCAGCTCGCCCGTTCCAATTTCACCATCAATGTTCGATGACCAGCTCAAAGCGATGCCGGTTATGGCCCCATTTT
>JAHDGV010000124.1:0-4052 GCA_020631655.1 Chloroflexota bacterium
TCCATAAGTACGGCCGACCACGAACGATTGCGGATATCAAACAGCTGGGTTCCAGCTCCACCCGCTCGGTCCATCGCATATTCGCCGGTCAGCTTGTACCGGACATAGTCTTTGGGCAATAAAATTTGGTCAATTTGGGCATAGATCTCAGGCTCGTTGTTTTTGACCCACATGATTTTAGATGCGGTGAATCCGGTGAGCGCGTCGTTTCCTGTAATGTCAATCAGTTGGCTTTTGCCCACGATGTCACGGATTTCGTCACACTCAGCTCCTGTGCGCTGGTCGTTCCACAAAATGGACGGCCGCAGGACTTTCCCATTTTTATCTAGCAAGACGAGGCCGTGCATTTGCCCCGTTAGCCCAACCCCCAAAATTTCGGCCGGATTGACGCCGGTTTTGCTGAGCAAATTTCTAATACTTTCACCCGTTGCCAGCCACCACAACTCGGGTGATTGTTCGCTCCACAGCGGATGGGGCGTTTCGTAATCGTAGGTGCTAGAGGCAACTCCAATCACTTGGCTAGTTTGATCAATTAGTAAGGCTTTGGTGGCCGTCGTTGATGAATCGATTCCAATGAACATGATTTTATGTGTGGACTTGAGTTTTTGAACAAGTCCGAAATTTTTAAAGAAGAGTAAGGGGGCTTACGGAGAAGATTGCCCCCTTACTCAGTACCCAATACACTCTCTACAAATGCTCCAATGATTGCGTTTTCGCCTATGCGTTAGGGCTAAAACGAACTAGCGAGCACCGAGAAGAATTTCGACTGTTAGCTGATCGAGCGCTTCGTATGGCAAGCCACGCGCACCCATTGCGGCACGATCAAAGCTACGCGATTTGAGCGCGGCCGCTTTACCGGCCGAATAGCTACCTACAAACTCGTCCATCGATCCATCATCTGCATTGATCTCTTCTAGCAAAGCCTGAATCTCGCTATCTGCGTTCCAGCGGGCGACTTTTTCCTTCAAGATCAAATAGTTGCGCATACAGCCCCGTGCAAACGCCTTCACATCTTCATAGTCAGATGTCCGGTATGCGTGTGCATCGAAGTGTTTGTTCCCATCGTAGCCGCTGTCTTCCAACAGTTTCACCAAGAAAAATGCGCTTTTTAGATTCACAGCCGCAAATCTAAAGTCTTGGTCGTACCGGCCGAACGATTGATCATTCAGGTCGATGTGGAACAGCTTGTCTTGCTCGATGGCTTGAGCCACATGATGGGTAAAGTTCAATCCGGCCATGTGTTCGTGAGCTACTTCAGGATTCACACCAACCATTTCGGGATTGTCTAGCGTTTCGATGAAAGCCAACATGTTTCCTGTTGTTGCGTTGTAAATATCCCCCCGAGGTTCATTCGGTTTGGCCTCCAGCGCAAATTTCAGATCATACCCTTGATCCTTCACATATTCGCACAGGTAGTTCATCGCTTCACGGTTCCGCTTAATTGCGGTGATGGGGTCTTTCGACGCATCGGTCTCGGTTCCTTCCCGGCCGCCCCAAAAGACATAAATTTTGGCACCTAGCTCAACACCCATGTCGATCGCATGCATCGTTTTGTGCAAAGCATAGGCTCTCACCTGTGGATCGTTGGCGGTGAATGCCCCATCTTTAAAGGTGGGGTCGCTAAACAGATTGGTGGTTGCCATTGGCACCACGATGCCGGTGTCGTCTAGTGCCTGCTTAAAATCTTTAATGATTTGATCTTTTTCGGCCGGGGTTGCATCGATAGGCACAAGGTCATTGTCATGAAAGTTGACCCCGTATGCGCCAACCTCTGCGAGTAGGTGGACGATTTCGTGCGGTTTTTTAGCGGCGCGGGTTGGCTCGCCAAATGGATCTCGGCCGGTGTGGCCTACGGTCCAAAGACCAAAAGTAAATTTATCTTCTGCTGATGGTGAATACATTTTTATAATCCTCTTTGTGCATAGGTGTATGTTTTTGCAAACGCTTGCGAACTATTTAACACTATTTTGCAAGCGTTTGCAAGAATTTGCAAAAAAGTCGATAGACGGGCAAAATTATGTTAACCAAATCGGGGAAATTCATGTCGAATAGATCAAAAAAACCAGCAGTCACCATTCTAGATGTCGCCAAATATTCGGGCGTTTCTTACTCAACCGTGTCACGCGTTGCCAATGGATACGAGTTTGTAAAACCTGCCACCCGTGAGAAGGTGCAAAAGGCGATGGATGAACTGGGCTATGTGGCAAATTTAAAAGCCCGCAGTCTGGCTGGCGGCCGGTCAAACATGATTGGCCTGCTGGTGTTTGACCTTGAAAACAGCTACTTTACCGAGGTTGTGCGGGGTATTGATGCGGAGGCATCTGCCCTAAATTACGACATGGTGATTTCGACTACCCATCAGCGCTTGGACCGAGAAAAAACCTACATCGGCCAGCTAACCAGTGGCATCGTGGATGGGTTGATTATCATGTTGCCGCAGAACATTGAGGCTTGGTTAGAGCCACTGCGCCAGCGGGACATTCCTTATGTTTTAATTGACCACGAAAGCGGTTTGGGGCAGGGGCACATTATTCGCACTGCCAACCGGCGCGGGGCGATTGGGGCGACCAATCATTTGTTAGATTTAGGCCACAGCCGGATCGGTTTGATTACAGGTACCTCATCTGTGCAAAGTGGCCGGGAGCGGGTTGAAGGGTTTTATCAGGCATATGCAGACCGCGGTTTGCAGGTGGATGAGGGGCTGATTGTGCAGGGAGATTTTGATGAAAAATCTGGTTACACTGCCGCTATGAAATTGCTAAAGCGTGACAACCGGCCGACGGCGATTTTTGCTCTGAACGATGCGATGGCATTGGGCGCCTATCAAGCGGCTGAAGAGCTTGAGATCGACATCCCCAGTCAGCTTTCAGTCATCGGCTTTGATGACATCCCAGAGGCCAGCTATGTGCGGCCGAGGCTGACGACGGTGCGCCAGCCTCAGCGGGAAATCGGCCGGACTGCGACCCGCTTGTTGGTTGAGTTAATCGAGGATTCTGATCGGGAGCTTGAAACGATCACGCTAGAAACTGAGCTACTTTTAAGACAGAGCACATCGAGACCGCAATAACAATTAAAATATACCGTCATAATCAACTAAATCGTTTTAAATTTGGTAAAATGGAAAAGTTCGCGTCTATTTAAATTTAGTAGACGTTTTTTAAGTCGTAGCCAGAGCGGAGTGATTATGATTTTAACGAAACATCAAACACGGGAGGGTGTTTGCTGGGCCGTTGACGGCCGGTTTTTGCCAGAGACATTTGATCTAAAACAATTTTTGTCTCTAAAAAAACAAGATGCATTTGCCTTGCTAGAATGGCTGTTTGAGGGGAATCCGGTAGTTGATCAGCCCTTGGTGGCACCCATCGACCCAGAGCAAGAGGTGTGGGCCTGTGGAGTCACCTATTTGCGGAGCCGAGAAGCCCGCATGGAAGAATCTGATGTGGCGGATGTGTACGAGCGAGTTTACGATGCAGAACGGCCGGAGATCTTTTTTAAATCGTTGGGCTGGCGCACAATCGGCTGTGGTCAATCGATTCGTGTGCGGGATGACAGCATGTGGAATGTGCCAGAGCCGGAGCTGACCTTGGTCGTCAATTCGGCCGGTGAAATTGTGGGATACACGGCCGGAAACGACGTTTCGTCCCGATCCATCGAAGGGGAAAATCCGCTGTATTTACCACAAGCAAAAACCTACGATGGGTCGTGCTCTATTGGGTCGGGCATTGTGCTGATTGATGATACAGACATCGAATCTTTGCCGATCAAATTAAATATTGAGCGGGAAAACCAGAATGTGTTTGCCGGGGATGCCAACACCAACCAGATGAAGCGCAAACCGGCCGAGCTTGTTGACTGGCTGATGCGGGAAATCAACTTCCCTCACGGTGTGTTTCTCATGACCGGCACCTGCTTGGTTCCGGGGGATGAGTTTTCATTGCAGTCAGGCGATAAAGTTCAAATATCTGTGGGAGAAATGACCCTGCTTAATTCTGTGGCGTAGCGGCCGATTCCGGTTCGGCCCGCCTGCGTAACCGATCCCAATTGACGATAAA
>JAHDGV010000124.1:4152-7955 GCA_020631655.1 Chloroflexota bacterium
GGCTGGAAGCTGATCGTCAACACACCGACTAAGGCGACGGCCGCCCCCAGCCACTGCAAGGGTGAAAGTCGATCTTTGAGCCAGATCACCCCCATGGCGATCGCAAAAATCGTTGATGATCGGCTGAGCAGGCTGGCGGTCCCCGCATCCACAAATGTAACGGCCGCATAGTTCATTGCGGTCGCCGCCGCTACCAAAAAGCCGATAATGGCAAAAAAGCCAAAATGCGCTTTTAAAATGCTGGTATCAACGCGCCTGGTAACGATGAGGAAAATGGCGAACTCGGCGGCCGCAATCCCCAAAACCCAAAAGGCAGACGCCAATGGGTGGAGCGTGTTGCTCAGCCAGCGGGCTAAAATCAGATGGAAACTGTCGAACAGTAGCACCATGCCGATGGCGAAGGGGGTGTTATTTAAAACGGTGTTTGCAAGGGATTGCTTGGCTTCGTGTTGATCCATAATCCAGAACGCTAACACGCTTTAATGAATGGGGAAAGGCGCTCTCTCGGATGCTTACGTGACTCCGGCTGGAAGTTGCAAAGGTGGTAGGATCAACAAACCTCGTATAGGGATATTTTGACACTTTCAGCCTGGCGACTGCCTGAGCCAATAAAAATGCGGTTGTTGACCCATGCGTATCTTGGATCACCCGTTTCTAGCTTTGCCATGGTGCGCATGTAGTAGGCAGACGGGTCGACATCCTCACCTTTTTTGAGGGCTTCTACCACCTCAGGTGGGCCATGACGAAAGCCGTAGTTGTCAATTTCGATGACGGCTCCATCATCGGTTTCAAAGGCGTAGCGGGCAATCAGTTCGGCCGTACCATCTGGCAAAACGGTCTGCCAGTCAGCCCCCACGTTCATAATTTTGCCGTTCACACGTTCGCCTCGCACCTTACCGCCGACAATGGGGATGATGCGTCGTTTTCCCGCTCGGCCGTTGCCCATTTCAACGATGGGGCTTAGCTCGACAAATAGATCGCAAAAGTGTTTTAGGGTTGGGATTGCACTCATAAAAAGTTTCTTTTAAATATTTTAGCTGTTTAAACCCTCACCCCAGCCCTCTCCCAAATTTGGGAGAGGGGGCCAGATTTGCCATTTGTTAAAATTACTCAATTAGCAAACCTATGAAATTCTTCTCCCTGAGGGAGAAGTCGTCCCTAAAGGGACGGATGAGGGGGAAATGTTTGACATTGAAGCAACTCTTGCATAATTAGCTTGATCGATTTACCTGCTTCAAATCAAACCCGGCCGTCTTTTTGTACCGAGACGAAATAGATTCAAGCTCTTCGGCCGAAATCACATCCTCAATATTTTCAAATCCGTTTGGGGCTCGATCTTCTACAATTTGCAGAATGATGTCCGGTCCTTCACCCCGATTGGCATGCACAATTTTTGACGTAGCCGGCCGGCGAATCGCCTCGTATGCCTCAAGTGCGACTGGGATCGAGTCATTTTTTACTAATGCGTCGGCCAAACATTCCGCATCCAGTACCGCTTGCGAGGCCCCGTTTGAACCGATGGGGTACATCGGATGGGCCGCATCGCCGAGCAACGTCATGTTGCCGTGGGTCCAGCGAGGCAGTGGATCCCGATCGGTCATCGGGTATTGGTAAAAGGCTTCGGCCGAGTCGATGACTTTTGCCACATTGAGCCAGCCCCAGTCCTCCCATTCCCTGAACGGCCCGTCAAACACCTCTTTGCTCACTTCGTTGGTCCAGTTTTGATCGAGCTGTTTCCAATCTGGCACTTTGAGCTCGGCAATCCAGTTCATTAATGCTCGGCCGTCTGCATCCGGTTTTGTAATCGGGTAGCAGACCCATTTTTGATCGTAATGACCACCCATCACCATCGTGGACCCATCAAAATAGGGAATGTCAGTGGTCGTAAAGCGCCACAGCAGGTAGCCGCTGTAGAGTGGTTCGCCCTCGTCTGGATACAGGATTGCGCGAGCGGTTGAGTTGATCCCATCGGCCGCGATTAAGCACGATCCCTCGACCGTGATGCGATCTCCATCGGCCGTGCGCAACGTGACCTCAACGCCGTCGGCCGTATCTTGCCAAGATTCAAGCGAATGGCCGGTGACTACCGCGTCTGGCCCCAGCCGCTCAATTACCTCGCGATAGAGCAACATCTGGAAAAAGCCCCGATGAATACTGACTTGTGGATAGTTGTATCCGGCCCGGATGCCTCTCGGTTCTGACTTAATCTTTTTGCCAAACTTGTTGCAGAAGTGGAGCGTGCTTGTTTCAACACCGTTAGCAACCAGTGTCTCTTGCAAACCTAAATCATGAAAAACCCGCACCGAGTGTGGGAGCAAGTTGATGCCCACACCCAGCGGCTTGAGCTCTTGAACCGCTTCGTACACTTTGACCGGGATGCCTCGCTGATGAAGTAGCAGGGCAAGCGTTAGGCCGCCGGGGCCACCTCCGGCGATGATGACTGGTTTTTGAAAATTCATATCAATTTTTTTGATGTAACCGGTTGTTAGTTAGCGCATTATCCATGAATTTAACTGTTTGTCCCACCTTAGAAAATCAGGTGCAAACGTTAGCATTGCGCAAACGCTTGCACACCTTTTTTGTGGGATGGGTATTATCATGCGCAAGCGTTTGCGCACATGGAAAAAGTTATGAAAGTTTCGATCAAAGACATTGCCAAAAAAGCCGGAGTTGCCCCATCTACGGTGTCTCGGGCGCTCAAGAATCACCCGCGCATTAGCGCCGATATGCAGGCGACGATTCAGGCACTAGCGGCCGAGATGGGGTATGTGCCCAGCGAGTCAGCCCGCCACTTGGCTGGCAAACAGTCCCGAACAATTGGGGTAGCGATCCCTGACTTTACTGATCCGTTTTACATGAACATTTTGAGCGGAATCGAGGAAGTGGCCATCGCCCACCAGCATGAGCTGTTTGTGGGTAGTTTTAACCAAGATTTAGATCGAGATCGTAAACTGTTTGATGCGTTTGATCAAAAACGCTTGGCCGGTTTTGTTGTCGCTGGCTCTCTAGTAGACGCGGCATATTTGACCCGAGATTCAGGTGATATTCCGGCCGTTTTGATCAACCATTACGAGTACCCCTTTTCAGTTGCCATCGACCAGATGCGCGGGGTTGAGATGGGGGTCAATCACCTGATTTCACTTGGCCACCGCAAAATCGCTTACGTGTCTTTAGGCACAACAACCAGTAGCGATTCGTTGCGCTATCAGGGGTACATCAACGGGCTTGAATCTTCCGGATTTTCAACCAACCCTAACTGGGTGGTTGAAGGGGATGGGGGGATTGCAGGTGGACTGTCGGCCGCAAAACGGTTGATGGCGTTACCCGATCCACCAACCGCCATCATGTGCTACAACGACCGGACCGCCATCGGTGTGATTAACGGCCTTCATCAAATTGGAATAGCTGTGCCTGACGATGTGTCTGTGGTGGGCTTTGATGATCTTGAAATCGCCGCCTACTTTTTGCCCTCGTTGACCACCATCCAACAACCCCATGTGCATTTGGGGCGGCAGGCGGCCGAAAAATTGTTTGCGCTGATGCATGGCGCAACGGTTCAGGCGGAGCTTTTGGAACCAAAGTTAATCCGGCGGAATTCAACTGGCCCTAAAAAATAATTTTAAAGAGGTTGCAGACCACTATTTGTCTGCCAATACCATACCACCAAGGAGTAAAAAAATGAGTTCAAATAACAAAGTACGAGTAGCGATTGTAGGTGTAGGAAACTGTGCAAACGCCCTGATTCAGGGGGTTGAATATTACAGAGACGCGGCCGAGGATGCGGAAATCCCTGGCTTGATGCA
>JAHDGV010000124.1:8055-14180 GCA_020631655.1 Chloroflexota bacterium
GTGGTTAACTATCTGCCGGTTGGCTCTGAAGAAGCGGCCAAATGGTATGCGGAACAGGCGATTGCGGCCGGTTGCGCCTTTGTAAACGGCATCCCTGTGTTTATCGCATCTGACCCTGTGTGGGCGCAAAAATTTGTGGATGCCGGGCTACCCATCATCGGTGATGACATCAAAAGTCAAGTTGGAGCAACGATAACCCACCGTGTGCTAACCAATCTGTTTAAAGATCGCGGTGTCCATTTGGATCACACCTATCAGCTCAACTTTGGTGGCAACATGGACTTTTACAACATGTTGGAACGGAATCGTTTGGAATCAAAGAAGATTTCTAAAACGAACGCTGTCACCAGCCAGTTGCCGTATGAGATGGGGGACGAAAACGTACATGTTGGACCCAGCGACTATGTACCGTGGCTGACAGATCGCAAATGGTGCCACATCAAAATGGAGGGGCGCGCCTTTGGTGATGTGCCGCTCCACATCGACATGAAGCTTGAGGTTTGGGATTCACCAAACTCGGCCGGGGTGATTATCGATGCGGTTCGTTGCGCCAAAATCGGGATGGATCGTGGGATTGCAGGGCCACTTGAAGCTCCAGCATCTTACTTTATGAAATCCCCGCCGGTGCAATACACCGATGATGAAGCTCGCCGGATGACTGAAGAGTTTATCGGTGTTCAGCGGGTTTTAGAGGATGAGATCATCATCAGCTCTGATCTCGTTCCGGGTGATTAATTAGCCAAGATCATTCTTTGCCAATAGCTCAGAAAGATCTTCACCCGCCTGCATCACAATTTTAGATAGTTCGGGCACTTTATCGAGTGTCACCCGAACCGTAGGGCCGGAAATGCCGATTGATGCAATCGCTTTTCCGGCCTTGTTGTATACCGGAGCCGCCATACAGCGCACCCCATATTCATGCTCTTCATCATCCATTGCGAAGCCTCTGTCTCGAATTTGTTCCATATGCAACTTCAACTGATCGCGTGATGAGATGGTGCGGGGGGTATGGGAATTGAGCTCTCTGGGTAGCGGGTAGTCTCCAAACGCAATCAAACATTTTCCGATTGCCGTGCAGTGGTTCGGAATCAAGCGACCTTCTCCACTGACCACTCTTAGCTGAGCGGTTGACTCAATATCTGCAACAACCAAACACTTTTCTTGAGAATAAACTGCCACATGGGAGTTCTCACCCGTACGCTCCATTAAGGTTTGGAGCAACGGCATAGACACGGCTTTGAGCGGCCGCCCCTCGGCCGAGGTGTCTACCAAACTCTTCATTTTTGGCCCCATTATAAAGCGCCTTGATTCGGGGTCTTTTACAGCAAAATCATGCTCAACAAGTGTTTGGATTAAGCGGGTTGCACTACTTTTATCAATGCCCAAGTGTTTCGATATTTCTGTTACACCTAAGCTTTTTTCTGACTTGGCTAAAAGCTCAATAATGGTTAATCCGCGGGATAAAGATTGGATGATGCTCACGAGAGTTCCTTGAAAAAGTTAGTAAGTTGGAGGTTTGATGGAAGAAATTATGCCATTTTGTTGCGCAATATGCAACAAATAGCCTGTTTTGGCCAAAAATTGCCAATTTGTTGACAAATGCGCAATCCGTGCATATATTTGCACCAATCCAGCGGAAGTTTGTTGGTCAAAGTACACAAACAAAAAAATTCGGTGGATTAAATTTGCAAAAGGAAGAAGGAAAATATTTTGGCAAGTGCAACATCACCCAGCAATTTTCAGAAAGCTAGAGCCCGTCTAGCAAATTATTCTGAGGTCGTCGTTTTGATCAGCTTTGTGTTGCTATTTTTGATCTTTACGCTTACGGCCGACAATTTTCTGAGCCTCCTATCCATCACAAACATTTTGACAATCGCATCGATCAAGGGGATTTTTGTGATCGGGGTTGCTATGCTGATGATTTCCGGTGAGTTTGATTTGTCGGTTGGATCAACATTAGCTGTGGGAGCATATGTCTTCGCAATTTTGATGGAGCATGGCTTTGTTATGGGCGGATCGCAAATTCTGCCGGCCGGGCTTGGATTTTTAGCTTTGATAATTTCTCTCATTATCTGCGGCCTGCTTGGGCTCGTAAATGGGCTTATTGTCGTCCGGTCAGGTATCCCATCATTCATTGCCACTTTAGGCACTATGTTGGCCTTTCGGGGTATAGCTCGGGCGATGGGTAATTCAGAGTTAGCGAAAACATCGGGGAATGCGGACGTGGTTCGTTTCACAGGTGAAGCGCCCCCACTATTCAACGTTTTAAACGGTGATATTAACTTCATAAATGATTTAGGAACTCCGGCCGGTGGGGCACGCATGGCAATTGTGTGGTTCTTTCTGGTTGTTCTAGTTGCTGTGATAGTGATGCGTTATACCCGCTATGGAAGCTGGGTATATGCCACTGGCGGCAGTCGAGTAGCGGCTTTGGCGCAAGGTGTACGAACCGATCGAATTATTATTTGGAATTTCATTGTTACCGGTGCCCTTGCTGGTCTAGCCGGTGTGGTTCAGTTTGCTTCACGGCCGGCGATTGACCCCGCCCGCGGTGAAGGTTGGGAACTAATCGCGGTTGCGGCATGTGTGATCGGAGGCATTTGGCTCCAGGGCGGATACGGCACCATTATCGGGGCCGCAATCGGCATGTTGCTTCTTCAAATGGTAGAACAGGGGCTTATCTTGGCTGGTGTTGATATCCAGCTTTTCCAAGCAACAATTGGACTGATTTTGATCGTAGCAGTTATCAGCAATACATGGCTGAGCCGAACATAAATCTGTTTAAGTCACGACTTGTTAGCAATAACATCCGTCATTTTCTCCAGGTCGTGACACAAACTACTTACCCAATTACTTGAGGAGGTGATACCGAAGTTAGACCTTTTTTAACAACTCGTCCTATGCATGTTGAAGTAAAAGAAGAGAGGGGAAATGACCCCCACCCCGTAAAATTCGGAGGATAAGAACGAATGAAATTAAATAAAAAAATAACATTAATGGTCGGGCTATTGGTAATGGCTTTCGTTGCTGTAGCTTGCGAACCTCAAGTTGTTGAAGTTGAAAAAGAAGTTCAAGTAACTGTTGAGGTTGAAAAGATCGTCGAGGTCGAAAAAGAGGTCGAGGTTGAAAAGATCGTCGAAGTCGAAGTTGAGAAAGAAGTCGAAGTCGAAAAGATCGTTGAAGTTGAGAAAATCGTTGAGGTTGCTGTTCCAGTAATCGTAGACGACCCTAACCGAACCTTAGACATTATCGCTGTTCAACATGCTGAGTGCTCTTGGGACGCATTCTGGTGTACGGTTCAAGATGGTATTAACCAAGGTGCTTTAGACAACAACGTTAACGTCACCATTCTTGCTCCAGATGAATTTGACATCGACAAAACCGCTTCTTTGATCGAGCAAGCAGTTGCTGCTCAACCAGATGCGATTATGCTCACTGTTACTGATCCAACTGTATTTGCTGACCCAATTAATGCGGCCCTTGACTTGGGAATCCCAGTTGTAGCATATAACGCTGGTTCAGGTCCAAACGAGGATGGCATCGGTTATCTAACCTACCTCGGACAAGATGAATATGCAGGTGGTTACTTAGGTGGTCAACGATTGGCTGCTGAAGGTGGCACTCTGGGTGTTTGTGTGAACCACGCTCCCGGTGCTGTGAATGTAGCACGTCGTTGTGCAGGATTTGAGCAAGCAATGACCGAAGCTGGCATCGCATACGAAGAGCTTGTAACCAACGACGACCCTGCTGAATCATCAACCATTATTGGTGACTACTATGCTGCTAACCCAGATGCGGACATCTTCATCACCATGGGTCCAAACAGCGCTGTTCCATTCTACGCTTTCTTGGATAACGAAGGTTTAGCACCAGGGGATGTCAAGCACGGTACGTTTGATAACAGCCCAGAGATTACGGCTAATATCGAAAATGGAACCACCATGTTCGGTATCGACCAACAGCCATTCTTACAAGGATACGGTGGTGTTACAGCCCTATCTCTAGCTGCACGCTACGGCATTTTGCCAGCCGCTCCAGTAACTGCTACCGGTCCTGGATTTATCACGGTAGACACCTTGGGTGATCCAGCCGGTGCTGACGCTCCAATGAGCATCATTGCTGTACAACATGCTGAATGTGCATGGGATGCGTTCTGGTGTGTGGTTCAAAATGGTGCAACCACTGCGGCCGAGCGGATGAACATCGACCTTCAAATCTTGGCTCCAGATTCATTTGACATTGATGCAACTGGCTCATTAATTGAGCAAGCAGTTGCCGCACAACCAGATGCGATCATGTTGACTGTTACTGACGCGACTGCATTTGCTGGTCCAATCCAAGCGGCTCTAGACGCAGGCATTCCAGTTGTTGCATACAACGCTGGTGCTGGCCCAACTGTTGACGGCATCGACTACTTGACCTACTTAGGCCAAGACGAGTATGCAGGTGGCTACCAAGGTGGTCAACGTTTGGCAGCACTTGGTGGAACCAAAGGTGTATGTATCAACCATGCTCCCGGTGCAACCAGCACCTCACTCCGTTGCTCAGGCTTCGAGCAAGCGATGTCTGAAGCAGGTCTAGCATACGAAGAATTGGTTACCAACGATGACCCTGCTGAATCAGCAACCATCATCGGCGACTACTACGCTGCTAACCCAGACGCGGACATCTTCATCACCATGGGTCCAAACAGTGCAGTTCCATTCTACGCATTCGTTGACAACGAAGGTCTAACCACCGATGACTTCATCCACGGAACCTTCGACCTAAGCCCAGAAATCAGCGCCAACATCCAAAGTGGGGCAACCCAGTTCGGTATTGACCAACAACCATTCCTCCAAGGATATGGTGCGGTTCAAGCATTGAACTTATTGCATCGCCACGGTGTGGTTCCTGCTCTGCCAGTTACCTCAACCGGTCCTGGATTTGTGACAGTAGACAACTTGACTGTTGTTCAGGCTTTGGCTGGTGAATTCCGCTAGATAGTATTCAGTAAGTCCGTATTCAGTAGGTCGGTGCGCACGTTAAGTGTCACTGACCTACTGAAATACAGACCTACTGACCCATTGGAAAATGAACAACGATTCATTCCGAGTACGTGCCTTACGGCTTTTTGAAAACTCTCCCATCGCGGGGCCATTGGTTACGCTGATCGCAATTTACCTACTGTTTCTGTTCATCGTACCTAACTTTGCCACGTGGCGGACGCTGTCTGGCATTGTGACGGCCGTCTCGATCTCCGGGATCGTGACCATTGGCATCACCTTGCTCATGATTTCGGGTGAGTTTGACCTCTCCCTTGCCCCGATGATCGCAATGAGCGGTTATTTGTTTGGCTCCATTTCTGTCGGAGCTGATTCGCTCATCACCAATACGTTATCTTCTTGGGGACTGCCGGTGGCAGTTGGTGAAGGCAATGTGCCGATGGCGATCATATTTGGCCTGGGGGTTCCCGCCCTGATGGGGTTGGTAAATGGACTGATTCTTGTCTGGACCAATATCCCCTCGTTTATTGTAACCCTAGGTACACGTCAAATTTATCGCGGATTGGTTTGGATCGTGGCGGGTGCTGAGCTTTTGCAGGTGTTAGACGAGCCTTTTATTTATGAAGTGTTTAACGGCCGCCTTGATGGATTTAACACCTTTGTTAAAGATACTTTTGTAGATCCTGAAAGCCGTGATCGGGTCAACTTTAGGCGAGCAACCCTCTGGTTAATGGCGCTAGTTGTCTTGTACCAGACGTTGCTGGTTCGCACCCCATTCGGAAATTATTTGTTTGCGATTGGTGGTAATGATGGGGCGGCACGTGCACAAGGTGTTCGTAGCGCCCGGGCCCGGATCTATGCATTTATGATCAGCGGATTGCTGGCAGGCTTTGCTGGCATGGTCCAGTTTAGCCAATTCAAAAGTGTGCGCGTGGCTGAACAAACGGGAATCGAGCTAACCGCAATTGCGGGGGCCGTTGTTGGTGGTGCGCTCTTAAATGGTGGATACGGTAGCGTGTGGGGGGCATTGGTTGGTGTGTTACTAATTAGTGTTTTGCGCTCTGGCGTTATCTTAATGAACTTTTCGCTTATACCGGCCGACAATTTTCCGGCCGTCGTTGGTGTCACCATCATCGCCTC
>JAHDGV010000125.1:0-11419 GCA_020631655.1 Chloroflexota bacterium
AGGGCTCTGCTTTGGCATCACTGTGCAGTTTTTCAAACTCAATGCGTGGCACATCGATATGGATGTCAATCCGGTCCATCAGCGGGCCGGAGATCCGTTTGCGGTAGCGGGTGATCATGCTGTTTGAACAGGAGCAGGAATGTTTCGGGTCTCCATAGTAGCCACACGGGCAAGGGTTTTGTGCCGCAACCAGCATAAAATTGGCCGGAAAGGTAATCGTCCCGTTGGCTCGAGAGATCGAGACTTCGCGCGGCAATCCTTCAAGCGGCTGGCGTAGCACTTCGATCAACTTCGTCCCAAACTCTGGTAGTTCATCCAGAAAAAGCACACCTCGATGGGCTAACGACACCTCACCCGGCCGAGGCCAAACTCCGCCCCCAACTAAGCCTGCATAACTTACCGTATGGTGGGGCGCGCGAAACGGCCGTTCGAGCACCAGCGGCCGGTCTGTTGGCAGTTCCCCGGCCACAGAATAGACCTTGGTTACATCGAGCGCCTCATCAACCGACATGCGTGGCAAAATGCTAGGAATCGATTTTGAAATGAGCGTTTTGCCTGTACCGGGAGGGCCGGTTAAAAGGATGTTATGCCCCCCGGCCGCGGCCACTTCCATTCCTCGTTTCACATGCTCTTGCCCCATAATGTCAGCAAAATCAGCTGAATAATTGGCTGACCCAGAAAAAGCGGCTTCAACCTCAACCGTGACAGGCGCAACCGGACTCATTCCGGTTAGATGTCCCGTCAGCTGGCCCAAAGATTCCACCGGAATCACTTCTACATCCGGCACTAGTGCCGCTTCGTGGGCGTTCATCTTTGGAACAAACAGCCGTTTTA
Source organism: Chloroflexota bacterium (assembly GCA_020631655.1). GTDB lineage: Bacteria > Chloroflexota > Anaerolineae > Promineifilales > Promineifilaceae > WTJY01. Next base: position 835 of record JAHDGV010000125.1, read on the forward strand.
ATCCTTTGTCTCTGGCTAAAGCTGCCATCAAAAGCACACCTTTCACCGGCCGTAAAGAACCATCGAGCGAGAGTTCACCAATAAAAAGGCTGTCTTCAATTTGGCCGTGCCAAATCTGCCGCGAGGCGGCCAAAATGCCAACGGCTATCGGCAGGTCATAGGCCGGCCCTTCTTTACGAACATCGGCCGGGGCCAAGTTCACCGTCAGCCGTTTAGAGGCCGGGTAGCTCAGCCCGCTATTTTTGATGGCGGCCTGAACGCGATCACGACTTTCGCGCACAACGGCATCGGGCAACCCTACGATGGTTACTCCCGGCATTCCGTTGGCTAGGTCAACTTCAACATGGATCATTTCGGCCTGTAGGCCTACAGTGGCACAGCTCAAAACTTGCGCAAGCATGGTCTCGACTCCTTGGGTACGACGATTGTTTGATTTGGTTATTGATGTAAGGCGCAGAGAGGCTCAATTTCTCCCTGGATACAGCGCCAAGATTATAGGTCTACCAGAGAAGATGGGCAATCAAATGGCACGATCTAATCTGCCTGCTTTGCCAACGTTGCAACCTCATCCGCGATATCGCTCCAGCGCGGCCGTGGCAGGTTGTGACCCATATCATCATAAATGACCAATTTGGCATTGGGGATGGCCGCGGCCGTCGCTTGCCCCCCAATCGGTGGGATGAGCGGGTCCACTCCCCCATGAATGACCAAAGCTGGCATTTGTAGCTGTCCCAAAAGCTCCGTGCGATCACCCGAAGCTGCGGCCGCCATCATTTGATACGACCAGCCGTCAGGATGGTAACAGCGATCAAACGAGGTCTGCAGAATTTTGCGCTGGTACACCGGATCAAAATGAGGGCCGCTTGTCGCACGCCATCCTTCTAGCTGAATATCAACGTAAGTATCGGGATCGCTCATGTCCATTTTGAGTGATGCATCAGCAGCTTCATCTTGCTCAGACTCTCCCTCAAGCAAAGTTGCACGGCTGGGAGCTGACATAATTGAGGTCATAGTCTTTACTCTATCCGGGTGCTCAATCGCTGATGTTTGGGCAATTGTTCCACCCAGAGAGGTCCCAACAACATGAGCCTGATCGACTCCTACCGCATTGAGAACCGCCATAGTATCTGCTGCCATATCTGAAAGTGTGTATGCCGCTTGAAAGTCAGTTCCGCCCATTACCTCTTCAACAGATGGGGGTGTTCCCGGCGTTTTGTGGCTCAGCCCCACGTCACGATTATCAAAACGAATGATGTGAAATCCTCGGTCGATAAATAGTTGACAAAATTCATCTGTCCAAAAAACCAGTTGGCTCCCTAATCCAGAGATAAAAATGATCGATTCGTTCGAAGGGTCTCCCAATGTTTCATAGGCGATTTTCGCGCCGTTGTTGTCTGCATAACCTGATTTCATAATGCCTCATAATTTAGATTTGAGCGCAGATTTTAAGCCGAGTTGAGATTGGTGCAAGCAAAACAACGCTTAAATTTAACCCTCACCCTAGCCCTCAGCCCAAATTGGGAGAGGGGACCAAAATCGCAGCTTTCGGTGATTCTCTACAAAACGATCGGCCTAAAACCCTTCTCCCAAGTTGGGAGAAGGTACCCCCGAAGGGGGTGGATGAGGGTTGTGAGGTGGTCGTGAACCAACTTTCCGATCACCTGTTTAGTTAATTGATCTGTAAAATCAGGTTTCCTGTCGTATCCGAGGGATTAATCCCTCAGATAAAAAAACAGCCCCTGCCGAAAATCGACAGGGGCTGGAAGGTTCGTAATCTTAGCTCAGTTATTCTGAGCCGAATACTGACCTACATCTTATCCACCACAGCCTTGGGTGATACCGATATCAGCCCAGTTAACGGTGAATTCGTAAGCGGCCGGTACGTCAAGAACACAAGGAGTCGTAGCGCGGAAGCCTTGGCCATGATATGGAATCATCGCGCCACCTTCGAGCCAGATCAATTCTTGTGCAGCTTGGTAAGCAGCTTTACGAGCTTCGAAATCTAACTCGTTACGTGCTTGGTCAAGTAGTGCGTCGAACTCAGCGTTAGCTTGGAAGGTTTCGTTCCAAACTGCGCCTGAACGGAATGCTTCGTTCAAGATTTGGTCAGCAGGACGCTCACCCCAGCAAGTTGCAACAAATGGTTCAACCATCCACGCGTCGGTCCAGAATCCGTCAGAAGGAACAACTTTAATTTCGATGTTTACACCGATAGCTGCCAACTGTTGTTGGTAAACCTCAGCCAATGGGGTCCAGTCTGAACATACATCAGAGATGAATAGTTCGAACGTTTCGCCACCGTAACCAGCTTCAGCCAATAGCTCTTGAGCCAAGTCTGGGTTTGGTGAACAGTCTGGGTCAAAGCGATATTGATCGTCTGGTTTAACCGGAGTGTCACAAGCAACGATTCCAGCACCACCTAGAGCAACGTCAACCATTTCTTGGCGGTCAGCTACAACGCGCATTGCACGGCGTAGTTCTAGGTTGTTGAATGGTTCAATGTCTGTGCGCATGATGAATGCTGACCAACCACCAGTTGGGAAGTCGATTAAGTTGAATCCACCTTGAGCTTCAATAATTTCAGCCTGTGGCAAGCTGGTGTCAACCCAGTCCAACTGTCCTGACAAGAAAGCTTGGATGCTTGCTTCAGCATCGGCGATACCAACAACTTCAACCATAGCCATTCCCGGAGGGCCTGCCCAGTAATCGTCGTTTGCTTCCAGTACGGTTGTACCTTCAACGTCGAGGGTGACTAGTTTGTATGCACCCGTTCCGATTCCGGTTTCTGCGATGGTGTCTGCGCTACCTTCTGGAATAATTTTCGCGCGATAGTCCATTGTCAAAAGTGGGAAGTCAGCGTGTGATTGATTTAGGTTAAGAACAACAGTGTGATCATCTGGTGTGTCTACACTTTCGATCAATGCCAAACCACCAGCTAGTGTTGAAGTTTCACCTTGCCAGTGCTCGATTGAGTATTTAACGTCGGCCGAGGTCATGTCAGAACCATCATGGAATTTAACGCCTTGGCGCAGGTTAAAGGTCCAAACGTCAGCGGTGTCGTTTGCGCTCCAGCTTTGGGCCAAAATCGGTTTTGGTTTTCCATCTGGGCCGGTTGTCGAAAGACCATCGTAAATCATGGAGATTACTGGGAACAAACGTCCTGTATCAACAGGGTTCAAGTTCTCGGTACCACCCCAAGCTAAACCGTGAGAGATACGGAAGGTTCCACGATTGCCAAGCTCTTTTTCAACTTCTACTTCAACAATTTTTTCGACTTCGACTTCTTTTTCGACTTCGACAATCTTTTCAACTTCTACTTCTTTAACGACTTCTACCTCGTTAACGACCTCAACCTCTCGGGTGACTTCAACTTCAACAACTTGTGGCTGACAAGCAACGACAACAAGCGCTAAAAGTGAAATCATGACGAACAATCCAAATCTCTTCATTCAAATTTCTCCTTTCTGTTTGTTTGTGAATGTGCAATATGAAACCTAATATTTCTATATTGCAGTTGTACTGAGTACAGAGATGATTTAATGTGACCTTCGAGCCTCTGCAACTTTATTTTCTGCAATTAAATAGCCCGGTGCCCCACACGAAATAGTGAACGCTCACGCCCACCAGTGCGGGTGTATACCCAACTTTTTCCCACTTGTCAAATGATAATCTTATGCATTAGGGAGTTGTTTATTTACGCTTAGGAACGTGATCTAAATAAATTTCCTAACCAAATCACTGTTCCTGCCCAACTGAAGATTAAATCGTAGAAAATCAATTTAAACATGTAGCAATTTTTTAATCTTCAGTCCTTGACTTGCGTTCTTAGCACGTTCGGGTAAACTGTCGTGAGCGTTCACGTAAGCGAACCATAAGATTTAAAACGATGAAAAAAAGGACGACCATAGACGATGTAGCACGTGAGGCGGGGGTTTCTCGCCAAACGGTTTCCCGTGCCATAAATGGGATGGATGGCATCAGTCCAAACACTCGCGACCGAGTAATGGAAATGGTTTCCGAAATGGGGTATCAGCCAAGTCGTTTAGCAAGGGGGATGGCAGGGAGTTCGACACAAACAATCGGTCTAATCATTGGCAACATCACCAATCCGGCCCACGCAGAAATTTTTCAGTGCCTATACAACTTAGCCGATGCCGAGCACTACAATGTTCTACTACGCAATACAAACTACGAAAAAGAGCTTGAATTAAAAGCCGTGCAGTCTCTCATCGCTGAAAATGTGGATGGGCTGGTTATTTTGAGCCCAACGCTTGATTCGGAAGAGCTGGCACAATTTTCAGATGAAGATTGCCCGATTGTGGTCATTCACAGGGCGATATCTGCAAAAAACATTTCATCCATCGTGACTGATACGTCGAGAGCGACCAAATCGGTTGTTGAGTATTTGATGGGGTCCGGCCACGAATGTATCGGGCTGGTGACACGTACGGGAGAGCTAAGCACGATTCGGCATTTTGAAGGGTATCAGCAGGCGATTGTGATGCGTGGCTTGCCCAACTGTCCGAGTTTGATTGAACAAGAAGAAATTACAATGCGTGGGGGGTATTTGGCAACCCATCGCCTGTTAAAACAAAACCCAAACCTAACAGCAATTACAACTTATAACGACTTAATGGCTTTAGGGGCAATAAAAGCCTGCCAAGAATTAGGGCGACACGTCCCTGATTCGGTTGCCATCTTTGGTTATAACGATATCCCTTTTGCTTCTTTCTGTACCCCCACACTCAGCACCATTCGAATCGATGGTGAAGAGGTGGGCAAACGCGCTTTTCAGCGAATTAAGGAAATGATCGCCCGGCCGGAAGTTGAGTTTCCACCGGCCGTGCTTGATATTGACCTCGTTATTCGAGAGTCAACCAATAGACAATAAATTTTAGCTCGTGGTGATCTTGTTCCTATGCAATCAGATCACCACAAAAAAGGAAAAACCATGATCAGATTAATTGGACGAAGAATCTTTTTCGCTCTGCTCACTCTCCTACTCGTCTCTTTGATCGTATTTATTTCGGTCGAGGCATTGCCCGGTGACATGGCAACGGCCTATCTAGGCCGAGATGCTACGCCAGAAAGTTTAGCCGTTTTACGTGAGGAGTTTGGATTAAATGCACCCGCGTACCAGCGCTACTTTAGCTGGCTTGGCGGTATTGTTCAGGGTGATTTTGGCGATTCCCTTGTCCGGGACAAGCCAGTATCAGAAATCATTGGTAATCGGTTGCGCAACACGATGGTATTAGCGATTACAGCCTCATTGGTTGGGATTCCTTTGGCCATCTTCTTGGGGGTATTCACCGCGCTCACGAGAGATCGCTGGCCGGATATTGTTGTTTCAACCATATCTATCTTTGGCATGACACTCCCAGAGTTTGTGACAGGTACGATATTAGTTTATGTCTTTGCAATCAGGCTGAAGTGGTTCCAGGGGGTGGCCACCATGCCGAGTGACGCCCCCATCGACGCAGAGTTTTTCAACATTATTGCTCTGCCCGTTGCAACCTTAACCCTAGTCATGGTTGCGCACATTCTTCGCTTGGTACGCACCAGCATGATCGACGTCATGATTAGCGATTATGTGCAAATGGCCCGGTTAAAAGGGGTTCCGGCCCGGCAGATCGTTTTCCGCCATGCATTGCCAAATGCGATGTTGCCTACTATTAACATTGTGGCGCTCACCATCGCTTGGTTATTAGGCGGTGTGATCATCATCGAGCAGGTATTTAACTTCCCCGGCATTGGCAACTTAATGATCAATGGTATTAGCGACCGCGACTTGGCACTGGTTCAAGCGATCGCAATCATTCTGGCAGCATTTTATGTAGGTATCAACTTACTCGCTGACTTAATGTCGCTCGTTCTTAATCCTAGACTACGGACCGCTCGCGGACACTAATAAGCCATTGGCTTATAGCTAATTAAAAAGGAATTTCAAATGGCTGCAATAACTCCAGAAATTGAAAATGTTCAAGAGGAAGCTTCTACACAAAGAAAAACACCCTTTATGGAAATGGTGGACAACCTACGTCGCTCAACCAGTGGCAAGATTGGCCTTTTCATCATCGTTTTCCATATTTTATTGGCTCTAACATCGCCGTTCATTGTTGAATTAATGCCGCAAGATCCGTTCACGCGTGAGGCCGGCCGTAACGCGGCCCCATCGCTACAGCACTGGTTTGGTGGTGACGAACAAGGTCGTGACGTATTTACCCGTACACTACTTGGTGGCCGCACCTTACTTTTGGTGACCATCTTCGGTACAACTCTCGCAATGGGATGGGGTAGCTTTGTCGGAATCATGCTCGGCTTCTTAGGCGGCCGTGCCGATGAAATTATCATGAGGCTGGTGGATGCCTTTCTGGCGATACCGTGGCTCCTCTTCCTGCTCCTGATTGTGGGGATCGTAGGAACCGAGCCATGGATTCAAATGCTCACGCTCGGGTTCTTTTATGGGATTCCGGCCGTGCGCGTGTCACGGGCCGCTACACATGATTACGTCACGCGCGAGTTTGTGTTAGCCGCACGCGCCCGTGGCGAAAAGAAAATCACCGTCATGTTCCGCGAGCTTTTACCCAACGTGCTAGATGTCCTTTTAGTAGAAGGCGCTATGCGTTGGTCTTGGATGCTTCTCGCATTTATCTCTCTATCTTTCTTAGGATTCGGCGTACCACCCGGTGGAGAACGGACTGACTGGGGCTTGATGATTTCTCAAAGCCGCAGAATTATGGCTCTGCAACCATGGGCCACCTTTGGACCCATCATCTTCTTGAGTTCATTGATTATTGGAATTAACTTATTTGCCGATGCTCTTGCCAAAGCACTTGGCCTAGATCGTAGTCAGGGGGCACCCGTATGAGCGAACTGCTCGTTGATATTCAGGATTTATCGGTTGGTTACACAACCAAATATGGCAAGCTTGTGCATGTCTTGCGCAACGTCGATCTCCAGATCGGCCGTGGTGAAACACTGGGGTTAGTTGGAGAGTCAGGCTGTGGTAAAAGTACCTTGGGCCAAGCCATGATGGGCTTCTTGCGCTCTGGCAGTAAGATTTTGGGCGGCCGGGTAACCTATCAAGGTCACGACATGTTTGCCATGCCGGCCAAAGAGCTAGAAAGCATTCGCGGCCGGAGCATCGCTCTGATTCCGCAAAATGCGGGGCAATCACTTACCCCTACCCTGCGGGTGGGCAAACAGATTGTCGAAGCTTTAGAGCTGAACGCCCAAATCAAAGGGGCAGAAGCGGATGCTCGGGCTGTTGAACTGCTGGGGCAAGTACGCTTGCCATCCCCCGAAGAAATGGCGACACGTTACCCGCATGAGCTATCGGGCGGTCAGCAACAGCGTGTGGCAGTGGCGATGGCTTTGGCCGGTAACCCGGACATGTTGGTTTTAGATGAACCAACCACCGGATTAGATGTAACCACACAGGCCCATATCTTGGAATTGCTCCGAGACATTGTTAAAGAGATGGGAACCGCCATGATGTACATCAGCCACGACTTGGGGGTTATTGCCCGAGTCAGTGACCGGGTGTCTGTCATGTATGCGGGTGAAAAAGTTGAAGATGCAACCGCTTCTCAAATCTTTAAGTCACCCTCGCACCCCTATACTCGCGGTCTGCTCGAGTCGATTCCACGGCTAACGCTTTCCGGCATTCCAAAATCGATGCCGGGACAACCACCGCTACCAGCCACCTTACCCGGCTGCCATTTTGAGCCACGGTGCGAATTTGCTACAGATATTTGTGGCACAACGCCACCTAAGCTCGAAGCGATCTCATCCGCGGCCGACAATAATGGGATCATGAGCAGTCACTTTGCCCGTTGCCACCATTGGGACAAATTGGCAAAAGCTGACTTTAGCGAAGAGCTAAAAGATGCGTATCAAGATGTACGCAAAAAAGATACGGCAAAACCGGCCATCACGATTACTGACGTGGCGATTTCATATTATCGGCCGGGCTTTTTAGACAACCTCATGAACACGCCGCATCCACCTGACACCGTTAGCAACATTAACCTAACGGTTAATCGGGGTGAGACGGTTGCGCTTGTGGGTGAATCTGGATCAGGTAAATCAACCATCGTACGGGCCGTCTCCGGCCTTTTACCAGCCAAAGATGGAGCGATTTCGTTTGAGAACTTTGACCTAACGACAGACGTTGATGATCGGCCGATGGAGTTGCGCAAACGGATTCAGATGATTTTCCAAAATCCTGATGCATCACTCAACCCACGCCATTCAGTTACCGAGATTTTAGATCAGCCGCTCAAACTCTATTTCCCAAATATGAGCGCGGCCGAGCGCGACAAACGCAAAGAAGAACTATTAGATCGGGTCCGTTTGGGCCACCGTTATCTCACCCGCTATCCGGGGCAGATGTCTGGTGGTGAGAAACAGCGTGTGGCGATTGCACGGGCATTTGCGGCCGATCCCGAGGTTGTTTTGTGCGACGAAGTAACCTCAGCTTTAGACGTATCTGTACAGGCGGCCGTACTTGACCTGCTAGCAGATCTTCAAAAAGAGCATGGCACCACGTACATCTTCATCACCCATGACTTGGCCGTGGTCCGCGCCTTTGCAGATCGGGTTGCTGTTCTGTATCAGGGTCGGTTGTGCGAAGTGGGAACCGTAGATGAAATCTATGCACCTCCCTTCCATCCGTACGCGGAAACATTGCTGGGTGCGGCCCTTGAGCCAGACCCAGACATGGAACCAAAGCTACTGGCTGGTGACACGCCCGAAAGCTCTCCGCCAGAAACCGGCTGTCCGTTCCAACGGCGCTGTCCGGTACGCGTGGGCGAAATTTGTGACACCACAATGCCAGATTGGGTATCACCCAAAGGGGCAATTGATCACAACATCCGCTGTCACATCCCAGTAGAAGAGCTGTTGGCGATGCAGACTGAGCCAATTGCGGCCGATTAGCAGTAGCCACTAAAACAAAAAAAGGACCACTTCATGATTTTGAAGTGGTCCTTTTTTATTTCTAACCACATCAAGGTCAACTTGACTTGCCCTTCACAATCCCTTAGGGTTACTCCATCTCTCAACCGGAGAATTTCAAAATGATCTTACTTTACTACTAACACCCAGTTCTACATTCACACATCTATTCACTCAATATGCAAGCATGTCTGATGCCAACTTTTCGTTCCGGCATCGCTTTTGTTTGCTTGCCCAAAAGGGCAATTCGATGCACACGTAAGATGCACCGCTATTCAGCATGCATCTATACAAATAGAATTTAGAACTAGGAAACATCATGTTTAAATTAAGATTATTCGACTTCTCGCAAAGCGATTACGAGGCGATGGCGGCTATCCATAATCAGGCCTACTCGGACAGCCGTATGCGGGGCGCAGACTTCAAACGAATCGACGATTACACGCCACAAGACGAGTACGATTGGGAACGTACAGTTGCAGAATGGAACGGCAAACCGGTCGGCTATGGCCTGTATGTCCGCGCCCTGTGGCTATCAACTCCGGATCTGTATCTGATCGGCTGGTTGACCCATCCGGAGTTTCGCAATCGGGGCATCGGGTCTGCATACTGGGACCATCTCGAAAAAGAGATTTTTCCAAATCGGCAGATCAGCAGCCTGATCACACAAGCTCGTAGCGATGCGCCCGGCGGCCGGCCGTTTGTAGAAAATCGAGGCTTTCACCAGACTCAAAAGACAACAGAGTCGATACTGAACATCACATCGTTTGATCCCCGGCCGTACGAACCATTATTGCAAGACATTAAAGGCCGTGGCATTGACCTCACACCACTATCTGAACTAATGGAATCTGATCCAGATCACATGGCGAAGTTAGTTGAGTTGAGCCACGTACGGACAGATGATGAACCCTCGGCCGAAGGGCAAGAGCCACTCACAGAGGAATTGTTTCGCAACTACTACATGAGTAGCGACACCTTTTATCCTGAAGGCTGGTTTATTGCAGTAGACAAAGGTCGATACGTCGGCTGGTGTGCGGTTTTACCAAATCCAAAACGTACAGAGCATCTCAGCAACGGCATCACCGTGATCGCACGTAGCCATCGCCGCATTGGCTTGGCCACAGCCATGAAGGTGCATGTGATTCAACACGCACGAGAGGTCATGGGTGGCACCCAAATCAGAACCTCGAACGTGTCTACCAACCCGATGCTAAAAATCAACGAAAAGCTGGGTTACGTGGCACAGTATGACAGTTTTGAGTACAAGAAAGTGCTGGCTTAAGTAGGCAGGCTCTTTTAGGCGGTTTGGGCAATTGTCCAAACCGCCTTTTTTGACTAAAAAGCTAATCGATTTTGCGAGCTTTATTGTGCGCCTCAACAATGTCGCGCCAGCCCCCTTCATCAAAACTTCGGGCTCCGTTTTGATACCGCTTTCGCTTCTCTTCTTCGTTAGCAAAGCGGGCTTCTGCCTTTTCAAGGATTTCATCGAGCCGATCCGGCCGAACAGTGATCGCCCCATCACTATCCATCACCACAATATCTTCAGGATAAATAATGATGCCGCCGAGTCCAACCGGCACATTCAAACGGCCGACGTCTGATTTTGTTGCACCCCGCACCCGAA
>JAHDGV010000125.1:11519-14163 GCA_020631655.1 Chloroflexota bacterium
TTAAACGGATCTTTGGCCGTGTGGGTCAAAATCACATCCGGCTTTTCTTCTAAAATGATGCGGACCAATTCGTTGATCGCATCATCGGTCATCACCAAAGGGTAATCGCCCAAGTCTAAACAGCGGAATTCTGCACCAACATGCCCGGCCGCCTCTTCAGCCATTTCATGCCGGATTCGTTTTACATTTTCAACTGTTTGATCAGGGTTCTCACGCCAAAGATTTCCGGACTCCCCGCGTTCGCCGTAGCTGAGAGCCAGCACCGTGGCGGAGCCACCATTTTCAACCGTGACCCCAATTGTGCCCGCACTGCGCCACAAAAAGTCGGCCGAGTGAGCACCCACTACCAATAATTTTCTATCTTCCATACCTTCTCCTATGAATCAACCGGCGGTGTCCCATGCGTGTGGAAACTCTTCACCGTCTGAAGTCCCCACGCCTGCCCTTTTTTACGCTCCTGCTCGCCCCAACGGATCGTTTTCCAATCGGGGGCCATGATGAGCCGAGCAGTAGCGTTTGCTACTTCAAATCGATTACCGCCAGGTTCATACACATACAAGAAAAAGGTTTGTTGGATCGCATGTTTGTGCGGCCCCGTCTCGATAAATACACCGTTTTCAAGGCAGATGTCGGCCGCCAGCAATACCTCTTCCCGGCTGTTGACCACAAAAGTTACGTGGTGGAATCGGCCGCGCGTGCCAGTATGGTCTTCTGTGATCGCCAGATCGTACGATTTGTTGTTCACGCTAAACCAAACCCCTTTGTCAGAGCCATCGTCAAAGGTGATGACTTCAGTCAGCCGAGCGCCGAGCACGTCAGTATGAAAATCTCGGATGGCAGGAATATCTTTTGCCAGCAAATTCAGGTGATCGATGCGGCGCAGGTTCACACCCCGGCCGGGGAATTTTGACGCCTGATTTTTCAGGGCCGGTTTGTCATCGTCCTTATGCTGATACCATTCCGTATCAAAATAAATTTCCACATTGTGGCCATCGGGCGAGTGAAACGCATAGGTTTTTCCATGCCCTAAATCCCCATCGGTCCAGCCTTTGCCTAAGCCGGTTTTTTCGATGGCGTCAACTCGTCGTTGTAACGCTTGCGGACTGCGGGTGCGCCATGCAAAATGGCCCATGCCGGGCTGATCAGCCGCAGTTAATTTTAGAGTATGATGTTCATAATCGTCATAGGCTCGCAGATAGTATGAGTCTCCCTGCTCGGCCGTCACGCTCAACCCCATAATATCGACAAAAAATTTTAGGCTTTCATCAAGCTTCGGTGTCAGCATTTCTACATGGGCTAGATGTGCAATGTCCCAAATAGGTTCTGGTTCCATATGTGTGATCTCCTATCTGCAAAATAATCAAAGGTTCCTAAGTTTATTTGAAATCAGTCGTTAGGCCACGCTTATTTAGGCCGAACAGGTGCATGAAGGCGGTTTTAATCCTACAATCTAAAATGATGGGTAATGGAAACCACCCTACACATAAACGTTTCATTTTTCCGGGTTAAAAAACTGACTCAAACCCTATCTACATCATGTTCATAGCAAATACTCCCAGACACTAAACAACCTCTTGCTGTGACCAATTTCTAAAAAATCAAACCCAAAGTGAGGATAAATCATGACAGCAACTGCTGATATCGGCCTGATTGGACTGGCCGTAATGGGACAAAATCTTGTTCTGAATATGAACGATCATGGCTACACAGTAGCCGTTTTTAACCGATCTACCGAAAAAGTAACCCGCTTTATCGAAAACGAAGCAGCCGGAACCAAAGTTATCGGCACCATGTCCGTCGAAGAGCTTGTGTCTAATCTAAAACGGCCGCGCCGCGTGATGATTATGGTGAAAGCTGGCGGGCCGGTGGATGCGGTTATCGATCAGCTGATTCCTCTGCTTGAAGAGGGTGACATCATTATTGACGGCGGCAACTCGCTTTACACAGATTCGATTCGCCGCACGGCTAAAGTCGAAGCGGCCGGATTGCGCTTCATCGGCACCGGGGTATCTGGTGGTGAAGAGGGTGCTCGTTTTGGCCCGTCTATCATGCCGGGTGGATCAGAAGAGGCGTGGCCCCACGTTAAACCGATCTTTCAAGCTATTGCGGCCAAAGTGGATGACGGCACCCCCTGCTGTGATTGGGTTGGGGATGATGGGGCCGGTCACTTTGTAAAAATGGTCCACAACGGGATTGAGTACGGCGACATGCAGTTGATCTGCGAAGCCTACCACTTCATGAAGTCGGTTCTAGGTATGTCGAATCAAGAAATGAGCGAGACTTTGGCTGAGTGGAACAAAGGTGTTTTAAGTTCGTACCTGGTCGAAATTTCATCTGAGATTTTGGCCTATACTGAGGAAGATGGGACCAGCACGGTTGACCTAATTCTGGATACGGCGGGGCAAAAAGGGACCGGTAAATGGACGGCCGTTAACGCCCTAGACGAAGGCATCCCTCTAACGCTGATTAGCGAAGCGGTATTTAGCCGCTTTTTGTCTGCGCTAAAAGATGAGCGGGTGACCGCCAGCGCAATTTTAAACGGCCCGCAAATTGCATTTGACGGGGATAAAACCGCCATGCTCCAGAATCTGCATGATGCGCTTTACGCGGCCAAAATCATCTCGTATACCCAAGGGTATATGCT
>JAHDGV010000126.1 GCA_020631655.1 Chloroflexota bacterium
CACGGGGTAGAACACCTCGTTGACACCTGCATTCAGTTGAGTGAAGAGATGACCAGCCTCATCACGCATCGTAAATCGATGATTCACTCGATCCAAAATTACAGCGTTGAAATTAAAACCCGCCAGCAGCTACTCCAACTGGCCAAAGATGTGTTGATTCGTGTGCCGGGCGTTCGCTTTGCGCCACGCCAAGACGACATCAAGAAAAACATCTTGTGGGCCTATCATGATCTAACAACGCCGGTTTTTCAGAAAGTAAGTCCCAAGTTTGCTGTTTCTGTTTTGCATGAACAGGATGAGGTCATGTTGTCCGTATCGATTGATGAAGTCTTGAGCTTTTTAAGCCAGCAATCATCTGTCAATCAAGCACAGCGCACGATCGTTTTTGTGACCCATTTTTCTGAAAAAGTCCAAACTGTGATTGCTGACTACCTCAAGAATTACGAGCTTCAGGTTAATTGCTTTGTGCTTAATCTAAATGATTTGATTGCGATTTCTGAGAATAAAAATCGTTTGCAGACCCTATCAGATCTATTGCTGGAGCAGTAGCTCTTGCCCTTCTGTTCGATCAGTTAGCCAGCCTGTTGCCAATGCTAAGAAAATCGATCCGGCCGCCCAGACCCCCGGTATGATCACGCTGTCGTTCACAGCCGTTAGCCAGACCCCAATCCCAGCCAACACCAAAAGTAAGCCTGCCCCCATTTCGATCCCCCGTTTGGCGGTGCCAAAACGCAGCACACCCAAAATGATGAGGGGCCACACGGCCGCTGCCGTGAGTGATGAGCGGCCGGGAAACTCTGTAAAGAATCCCAATAATGCGGCCGCCATGCCTAAGCCCAACCCGATTAAAAGCCGAATCCCCTGCTCTTGCATTGTTAAATTATTTCGCGGCCGCTGCCCCAAGCCACGCAAGCTTAAGTACAAAATAATGATGCTAAAGATTGCGACAACCCAAACGGTAAACGCCACATGGGGTAGTGTACTCCGGCCGACGATGATGCCAACTAAGCCAAACACAACCAGCAAGCAAGGAAGTAAAACCGCTCCGCGATCACTTACTTGCAATATGACGAGTGCAAGCACAAGCCATACCGGCAACAGCATGTCAGAAAAAATTGAAGCACTTTCAAGCGCAAGAAAAATGGCTGGGATATCCATAGGGAGGATGGTAGCTGGTAATGACCCAGATGCAAAAACCTTAATAGAGTTGGCTAACCGCTTAGTTTAGCCAACAGCTTAGTCGCACGCTTCGCAACAGACTTCCGGCCGTCGGTGCTTAATCGCTCCAAATGCGGCAACAGCCATTTTTGTAGCTCCGGGTCGCTCTTTGACCAATCAGCCAGCACCTGCATTGAGTTGTTGAGCACAATCCAATCGGTGTGATTGGCCAAGTTATGCTGCATGATGGCTTGCCCCTTTTGCTTTTGCTCGGCCGACATATAGCTTTCAAGCAGATCAAACAGGTTGGCCAATGTCCACTGAGTTGAGGCTTGGTCAATTTTTGAAATCTCATCGGTTAATCGATCAATGTACGGCACCAGCCAATCAGCATGCTCTCTTGTAACCCGCTTCATCGCGTTTGAGGTACGCAATCGAACCACTTCATCATCGCTAAAGTAGCACTGATACAAGTCTTCTAATCGCTCTGGGTTTGCCAGCACCGTATCAACAACTTCAATTGTGCGCCCCAATGAATTCGGGTGGCCGCCCGTTAACATATCTTCGAATGATTCGCTCATAGGGTTTAATAATAAGCAACGATTTAGTTTCGTACAACAAGGGGCAGATAGATGTAACTGTCCAAGTCAACAGTGGTTCCTTCCTCGTTGACGGTTATGAAAAAGAGTTGCGTACGGGCTAACCCCGCTCCATCAGATGCTTTTAGACGAACTTCATGCATACCAATATCCGCAACTGACGGTCGCCCAGACAGGGTATAAGCCTGCCCCGGAGTGACAGTAGTCAAACTCAGCCAGCTGGGGGCCATGGTCACTTCTAAATTGGCAACAGCATCCCCTTGATCGGGATCTTGTACCGTCACGCTGTAGAGATAGGTTGAATTTGCATCGACGGCCGTTGGCGCAGTGCTTGTAAATTCAGGGGCTTCGTTTTCATCAACTACGTTAATCGTGTAGGTTCTTTCAACAAAAAGCCCGCCGGGGTCTGTTCCTCGCACCCGAATTCGCATGCTTGGCTTTGTTTCATAGTCTAGTCGGCTGTTTACAACCAAAAATGTGCCGGATTGAATTCTAAATGACTCGTTGTCATCATCCCCATCACCAAACACTAAACTAAAGGTGCCTGTGTCGTTATCAGCGTCGATTAATCTAAATTCCGCAAATCCTGTCCCTGATGCATAGCTTTCAAGCAGTGGGGCCGAATTGAAAATAATGTTAGCTGGAGGCTGATTGTCTAAAGGCTCGGCCTCTAGGATTCCATCATCCATAGATAAAGAAAAAAGCCCAAGACAAAACAAAATCGAGAGCAAAAACAGGTTTTTGAAAGTCATCATTTTAGGGATTTCAATTTAGCGGTCTGCAAAGTAAGTAAGTTAAAGTCGCTAAAATAGACGTCATTCCCACGAAGGTGGGAATCCAGTGCCAGACTTAGCGCTGGATACCTGCCTCCGCAGGTATGACATATTTCATAGAGTCATTGATTGCGTTAGGCGCTTTGTATTTAAACCAAGCCACGCTTTTTAAGCGATTGGTATAGCACAGGAGCGATTTGCGCCTGAATCTTTTTATTTGCATATCCGATCCAGCTAACTTCGCTTTCAAGATCGAGCAAACAAGATAAAGGGTCACCGTTCTCATCCGTGATAATCACCCCCAACTCGCTCGCAATCAATTCGGTGCAAATGTCATAGGGATGGCAACAGATGCCAAGTTCAAGGCCACGAGCGGCCAGAGTTTTTTCCATCACCGGCCGAATGTCTGCCACAAAGCGATCTTTACCCGACATGAGCTCAAACAGTTGACCGCCGGTGCAGATGTACTGGTCTTCAAAACAGTGGGTCTTCCCACGTTGTACTGGCCCGAGCACGCTCATCACCACCTCTTCATCAATGGCTGAAAGCTCTTCCCGAACCCCCGGGAAGAAACGGGAGATCGATGCAAATCCGTGCGCGATTGTGTCTGATTGGGACGGGCGCACCGCAATCGGTGCTGTCTCGGCCGTAATGCGATTGTGTCTTTCAGCCATCACACCTTCGCCACGCACGGCCCAAATCTGGTCAGACAGATGCTGTTTAACCAGCGGAATCTCTGTTTGAATCGCAAACTCAACATCCTGCAAATTGGTTTCTGGCCCCTTATTGGGCGCAACACCGGTTAAGATCCACGCATTTCGTTTTTGGTACATCAGGCCGCGCGTCCCATCGATGGGATCCACAATAATGCGCCACACAGCATCTTCCGGCCGGGTTCCTTTGGGCAACACAATGCCGCCCGCATCCAGCCCCTCGGCAATTAAAATGATGGGGGTGTGCACGGCGATATGGGTTTCAAAGAACTCAATGAGTAGCTCTTCGCTGACTTTATCAATCGCATAAATCGTGTCTCCCTCTTCTTCGTGAGCAATCACAGAAAGCTCTTCAAGGGCGGCCGTTTCACAAACGGCTACAACTGCGTCTCTAATTTCAGCGTGTAGTCTCTTAATCGGTTGTAGAAGTGAGTGCATAGATGGTTATGATTGGTCTTCGGCTGGTTCTGGATCTGGTGGAGCTGGAATCGCAGGCTCAGGAATCGTTTCAACTAAAACGGTCTGCTGAGTTAACTCAACATCGTGCATTTGCACATTGAAGATTGTGCCGCCTTGGTCTAAGTCGATTGATTGGACATACATGATTTTTTGCCAGATTTTGCGGCTTAACCCAGTTGTTAGGTTCTCAATTTCATTAACAGCCGCTACAGCAACCTCATCATCAAAATCCTGAACATATAAAGCGGCTAACTTCCCAATCAGCGAAAGCATCTCTGAGCAGTAATCGAGGTATCGGACAATTTCATGCATTGTCATCGAGTCTCTGGGGGATGAGGGGGTATGGCGGCCGTTATTGATCGAGTGCTCAGGATCTTTGGTCAACTGATGCATATCAATCACATGGGCCAAGGAGCGTAACTGATGGATTTCTTTGAGCGTTCGGGTCCGTTTTACCCGTTGTTCAAACGTAGACAAGAAAAACAAGAAGGCTAGGAACAAGACGATCAGATTAAACAACGCATCTGACATCTCCAAAAAATCCGCAAGATTTAGCGTCGCATCTTCATCAATCTGTCCGGAAAAGTAATAGTAAATCCCTGCTAAGGCCAGCAAAAAGGTCACCGTGGCTATCGGTAGCCCCAATCGAACCCAATACAGTGGTTTCGAAATCCACTCGGCCCGTTCTTTTGATTGTTTTGATACTTCTAAAAGTTCGTCGCAAACTTTTACCAGATTTCTGTCTGGGAAACGCTCTTGTGTCCGGCGTTTGATGTTTGCGATTTGTTTGGTGATTAAATCTGCTCGTAAACTACTATAAGGCATATCTATTTCAAAAAGTGAATCATTTAAACGTGTGTAGTAGGAGGTTCTATTGTAAAAGAGACGCTGAAAAAACAAAAGCGGCCGGTCTGTTTTCACAAACCGGCCGCTTTTTTACTGTGGAGATGGCGGGAATCGAACCCGCGTCCGAAAAATTCGGCCTCTAAGCGTCTTCAGGCATAGTTGGCTAATTTAAATCTCGCCACCTGCGCCCCAGCCAACAGGGTCAAAGGGTAGCCAGCCGCTGAGCCTTTCCCCCCACTAGCGGCGTCGTGGGGGGGCATACCGACATTGTTGGCACTTCAGCTTATCCGGTCAGTAAGCGGAAAAGAAGAAGCGTCATCCAGTTTTGGATGAAACTATGCGTTACTGCAATTAAGCAGCAAGTGGCATAGCGGTGTAAGTGTTATGTTTTGCACTTATTGTTTGCATCGCAGTTTTACGAGATGAAATACGTGCTCGACCTGCAACTCAGGACCAGCCTTCCCCGTCGAAACCGGTCATCCCCAAATAATGTGAGACGGTGACCAGTAGGTCAGGATCCAGTTTGGTTGGTTCCTCCCCAGAGTGAGAGTCTCGCTCAGGGGGTCGGCATTATAGCATAGATCAGCCTGCCGTTGTCAAACTAGAATAATTTATAAACTTGCCACACCACCAGCACAGAGCGGGCCGACCAAGCAAAGGTCCGGATCCAGTTTGTATTCACAAGTGCGTTATAAGCATCTAGCTTAAAGCCGCTGGCCAGCTGATTGTGGGCCGGAACCGACAGAAAAAATGTGGCTGCCCACGCAAGAATCACCAGCCCTAGCCCGATCCAAACTTCAGGAGCAGAGACGTTTACCGGCCGATCAATTACAAAATAGGCCGCCGTCCCCAGCTCGATAAACATCGCGGGCAAAACAATTAGGGTGATTAAGTAGTTGTGGTCCGCATGGTATTCGCGAAACAGTGCATCTCCCACTTTTGCAAAAAGTGGATAGTGTACAACCTGAACCATCCAGATTAAGCCGCACATAAAAATGGTGCTGAGCAGGTTGGCTAAAAAGGCAAGTTTGTCCATAAAAAATCTCCTAGCGTTGCCCCGAACTGGCCCGAAAAGTTTACCAAGAGATTTTTTTGGGATTGAAAACGATAAGCTAAATCAGATATAGCCTGAGTTTACGAAGGCCTTATTCATAAGCCAGCGTCTCACGCACGCTGATGCGTGATGCCCGGCGTGCCGGAACATAGCTGGCTCCAGCCGAAATTAAGAGTACACCGACGATCCACAACCCAACACCCCACCATGCATACGAGTACGTCAGCTCGCTTTCGAGCAGATTTTGGCCGACCAAGTTGCTAATCCACCAGCCAAGCGGATAGGCCACGGCCGAAGCCAGCAACCAGCTGATTAAACCGATAAAGAGCCCTTCAACCAACACCACACGTAACACTGATCGGTCCGAGGCACCAACCGCCCGCATAATGCCTACCTCTTTGGTTCGCTCAAGCACGCTGATGCTCATGGTGCCCATCAGCCCAAGCCCGCCAACAACCGCGATCAACACCGCCATCACGGCCAACAGCACACCGATGATGTTGAACTGGGACACAATTTCTTCGCGGGTCTCGGCCGTTGTTTCAACCCCAGACACTTTGATGCCTAGCTCTTCAAATCGATCTTTTAACGCATCGGCCAATATCGACTGACTGGCCGGATCATTTTGTTCAGCTACAACCTGCAAGCCGAACGATTCACCGTACCGGCCGGTTTTGGCACCCAAATAATCTTGGTTTGCATACATCAGCGGGCCGGTAAGCGTGGTACGAACTTTGCCAACCACAACCCATTCAGTCTCTTTGCCTTCTAGTTTTAGATTGAGTACGTCACCAACTTCAACCCCTTCTTCTCGGATGAGAACTTCAGAGGAGATAACCAGCGCGTTCCCGTCAGTTGGTTCAAGCCAGCGGCCGTCGGTTACATTGGGCTTAATCACCTCGGTGTCGTAATTCACCCCCAAAATAACAAGATTGTCACCCTCAGTTCCATCCGGCCGAACACGGCGCACCGATTCCCCTATCCAACTATCGGTAAAAGCCACCCCGTCTACCGATTGAGCAATCGCATCTAATTCAGACATGCGATGGGCTTTGTTAAAGTCCAAACTCACGTCATAGGCAAAATACGACAACCCATCTTCTAAAGTAGCCATTAAACTGGCGTACACGCTGGTAACCGAAATAAAGACTGCGCCACCCAAAATCAGGGTAAATAGCGTGAGTCCAAGGCGGACTTTGCGCCGCACCGTATTGCGCAGAGCGATCTTCACCGGCCGGGAAAGACGCATAAGGGTGCTGGTAATCGCGCTCATGCTGCGATCAATCCAGCTGCCACCAAAATCACCACCACCACCGCCGCTGTCGCTTAACGCAACCCGAATCGGAATAAGTGAGCCGCGAATGACAGGTATCAGCGAAGCCAAAACAGGGATCGCCAACCCAACCCCGATTTGTGCCCACAACACATTGAGTGGCAATGAAGCACCGGGCAGGTCGAAATTAATCAATCCCGCTAAATAAGATGAGAGGGCAAATGCGGCCCAGACACCGAGCGGCACAGCGATCAAAAGTGAGAGTAGGCCAAAAAAGACTACGTTTACAATGTACATCGTAAACAGTTGCTGGGATCTAGCACCGATCGACTTCATGATCCCGATCTGTCTAATCTGCTGAGTGATGATGCTGTTAATGATGTTAACCACCAAAAAGCCGCTTAAAAACAGAATAAACGAGCTTAGAATCCCCAAAATCGCCAGTAAAGCCCCCACTGTCTGAGTTGCCGGATGCACACCCGGCTCAGGAATCCAAACCCAATAAACTTCTAGACCCGCTTTTTCAAGTTTGTTACGCACCGCATCAGACACAGCTTTAACATGTTCGGGAGATGGGTGGGGACCATCGGTGTCGTTGGTCACTCGGATCAAAATTTCGTCGAATTCTTGCTCGCGCCCGAGCCAGTCCAACATTTCAACATTGGCGTAGGCCAGTGCCCGGCCGGAAAACTCGATCGGCTCCGTATCTAAATCATGGATCGTACCGGCAACCTGAATATCACGTCTCCGGCCGTCACTCAGCTCGATCGTTAGGGTATCCCCGATTTCAGAACCGATAAACGGCAGCGCCTTACGTTCCATCAGGATTGTTTTTGCCGGAGGGGGATACTGGCCATCCACGTGCCAAATTTTACTAATCGGAATATCTTCAAAATCAAGCAAAAAAGTCAGCCCCATCGGAACTGTCTCTTCATTTCCCTCTTCATCCGTTTGAATGATCTGAACACTAAATCCGCGCTGAACAGCGACCGAGTCAACTCCGTCCACCTGCTCAATGATAGGGATCATGTCTTTACTAAAATTCGATGGGTAGATTTCAGCATGTGATGGATTGATCTGATTCCACAATCTCGGAAGATCATCCTCTAACATGGTGTTGGTCCCCATGATCATGCCAAGGGCAAAAACGCCCACCGCGATAGACAAAACGACCATAGTAGTTCGGCCGCGATTCCCCCACAAGTCCCGCAATACCTTGCGCCAGCGTGGTGCTACCATTCAAACCTCCAGTCTTTACAGTTTCAGTTTTTTGTTCACTATATTGACTTAGACCAGTTTTAGGCAAAAAAGTTTCAACAAAAAACGCCCCATCTGCTAGCTTGAGCAGATGGGGCGTTTGAAACCAGTTTTGAATTTAGCGCAGTTAGTCTATTTTAAAGATTCAGGCGGCTCTAGTGAGACGTCGTCTGTCTCAGTCACGGCCGCTTCTTCCGCAACCTCTGCCTCAATCTCAGCCAGTTCTTCTTCTGGCGAAATATCTTGAGACAGATCAAGTTTTGAATCGGCTACCTCTTCTGCTTCTTCAAACAGATCAACATCATCCACCATATCAACCGCATGCATAAACGTGCTTGTTTCAGACGGCATACCGAGCACTTCGGCTTTAGCCAAGTCAATCGTCATCGTTCCATCTTCGTTGCCGGTGTCAACAATGGCCGGCCGAGCAATCGCCCGATTATCTGCGATGGGACCAGTAACAGAGACTTTGGCCAGCGAGAAGCCGGTAATCTTCCCTTCAGCATTTAGGATCATGTCTCCTAATGTCGCCAGCTTGGTGCCACCAGGCGTGTCAATCGGCCGGCCGATGATCTCGGTTAAACGGACCCAGCCGTCAATAGGATTTGTCCGGCTATCGGTTACTGATTCAGAAGATTCGATTAAGACCGCATCAACACCATAAACAACCACACTTTCGCGCGGAATATAAACCGTCTTACGACGAATCATCCCTTCGCGAGTGATGTAGATTCCGTTTAGCTGAGAAAGATCGGCATCGAGAAGCAAATCCTTTACTTTGCCTAACTGTCGACCTTCGTTGGTTGTAACAATCCATTTTCCAATAATATCTTTACCGAGTCTCATGAATACTCCAGATTAGTTTTTTACGATTGTAATTCTGTGCAGGCCGATGCGTAACAGGTGGATTATAAGCCAAATTAAGCCAAAAAAAAGGAAATCTGTTTACTCTAAGTACAATCTTCTCCCCGAACATTTTGTCTCCTAAGCAAAATGTAATGCTGAATTGACCTCAAATCCTTAAATTTGTATAATTTTGGGCCGAATAACTGGTGATCCGCACCACCAGATTCATTACTTTAAATCAACCGACCACCCGCACAGCACATGCGATGCAATGGTCGGTTATTTTTTGGAGACAAATATGTACGCAATTGTAGAATGTGGCGGACGGCAATACCGCGCCGAAGAGGGTTCAACTTTCCCAGTTGAAAAACTTCCTCACGAAGTCGGAGACCAGATCGAACTAGAAAACGTTCTGATGCTCGTAAATGGCGATGATGTAAAAATCGGCCAACCGACTGTTAGTGGTGTATCCGTCAAAGCTACGGTAGTAGACCAATTTAAAGGCAAGAAAATTTTCGTTTGGAAATACAAACCAAAGAAACGTTATCGTCGTCGGCAAGGTCATCGTCAAAACTATACCCGTTTACGCATCGATGAAATTATCGCAGGCTAGAGTATTAAATTAACTGAACTGTAGAGTCAGTTAATTTAGATAGGAGTAAATAACATGTCACATAAGAAAGGTGGTGGCTCAACAAGCAACGGCCGCGATAGTAATTCTAAGCGGCTTGGATTTAAAAAATTTGGTGGCGAGCACGTTAATCCAGGAAACATCATCCTGCGCCAACGTGGAACTCGCTTCCTTCCTGGCTTGAATGTAGGTGTGGGCAAAGACCACACTATTTTCGCCCTAATCGAAGGTATTGTTACCTTTGATATTCGCAAAGGACGCAAACGGGTTTCTGTAACCCCAGTTGAAGTTCCAGGAGCAGCAGACTAATGAAAGATATCCATCCAGAATGGTATCCTGAAGCAGAAGTTGTCTGCGACGGTGAAGTTGTGATGACCATTGGTGCAACACAACCTCGCATCGTTGTTGATGTCTGGTCAGGAACCCATCCATTTTATACCGGTGAAGCTCGCATGCTTGACACCGAAGGTCAGGTAGACCGTTTCATGCGTCGTTTGCAACGTCGTAACGAAATGGCGGCCGAGGCCGAAGTTGTTGAGGTCGAAGATAAAACCGATCCACGCAACTACACTGTTGACGCGTTTGAACTTGGCAAACGTGGTGAGAATGCGTTACTAAATGCAGACTTAACCACAGTTGGTGACGTTTTGGCCCTCTACGAAGAAGGTGGCGAAGACGCACTACTTGCTTTGCAAAGTGTTGGGCAACAAGCTGTTATCGCAATCAAACGGTACATGCGCGCAGAAGGGTTGATCGAGTAAAGCCATTTTTATGAGGCTTCGAGGCGGACGATTGTTTTTGTAAATCGCTCGGCTCTCTCATTCACCACTTCTGAACAAATCAGATAAAATTAAGCAGATACGGAAACGTGTCTGCTTTTTTTTTGCACAAAATTGGAGGTTGATTATGGAACAAAAGGGGAGAATCGAACTTATTTGTGGCAGTATGTTTAGCGGCAAAACGGAGGAGCTTATCCGTCGGATCCGCCGGGCAACGATTGCAAAACAAACGGTTCAGGTCTTTAAGCCTGCAATTGATAAGCGATACCACGCTGAACAGGTAACATCCCATGCAGGAACAAATACAGATGCGACACCTGTGGCAAGCGCGGCCGATATTTTAACCAATATCAATGACGATGTTGACGTTGTAGCTGTTGACGAAGTCCAGTTTTTTGACTGGCAAATTGTTGAGGTTGTGCAAGAGCTGGCGAATCGGGGCTACCGAGTTTTATGTGCCGGCTTGGACATGGATTTCCGTGGTGAACCTTTCGGCCCCATGCCCATCATCTTGGCAAACGCTGAAATTGTGGACAAATTACGAGCGATATGTGTGGTATGTGGTGATGAAGCCAGCCGCACCCAACGTTTGATAGACGGCGAACCGGCCGCTTGGGATGACCCTGTTGTGATGGTTGGCGCGGCCGAAGTGTATGAAGCACGCTGTCGCCAATGTCATGCGGTTAAGCCAGCTCGGAATCAATAAATTTACCGGCTCAGAACAACGAAGCAAAAACTTTTTTTAATACCTCAAAACAAAACCCACTATGAAAGATCTTTATGCTGATATCGATTATGTCCTAATCGACGAAGAAAAAATGCAGGCCCGCATCCAAGAATTAGCCCAAACGCTTGACGCTGAATACGCTGATTCTGAAAACCTCCTATTTTTGTGCATCTTAAAAGGAGGGTACATGTTCATGTCTGATCTAAGTCGGGCGTGCAAAGTGCCACATGTGATCGATTTTATGGCCGTTTCAAGCTACGGCGATAGCACTGTGAGCAGTGGTGCCGTCGCGATCGCGCTTGACCTAAAATCGTCTATCGAAGGCTGGGACGTCCTGATTGTTGAAGACATTATCGACACCGGCTTAACCCTTTCGTACTTGCTAGAAAATCTAAAGGCTAGAAAACCGAAGTCATTAAAAATCTGTTCTTTACTCAGCAAACCGAGCCGTCACAAGGTCGAAATCCCGATTGATCATTTAGGATTTGAAGTGCCAGATGAATTTGTGGTGGGATACGGTTTAGATTTTGGTCAGTTGTATCGCAATCTGCCGTTTATTGCGGTGCTGAAACCTGAGGTGTTTTCATAACATCTAACAGCCAGTGTTTTTAATTTTTGCGAATTTAGGTTCAAAAATTGGAGAAACGGCCGATTTTTTAAGGATAATGTCGGCCGAAGATGAACCAATTTCTAAATTAAATCGGAATTACCCAAAATTGGGGCTGAATTTTTTTTCAAAGTACGTTATAATAGGCGTTACACGGTTGGCATCCATTCATTGAAAAAGGGCCAGTGTTTTTAAGCACTGGCCCTTTTTTCTTTCCACAATCCCAAAATGACCTTAGATAATGAATCTTGGTTAGTCGAAATTGGCGACGACATTATCGTGAAAAAATCAGAGGTTGGGTTTGAGTCGCTAACCGAAATTGAGAGAGCCATTTACTGCCTGTGGGTGATAGACTATGCCATTAGAAACTCCGGTAGCTTAGAGCCTGTCAAAGACGTTTTCCCCCAAAGCATTCAACTTCTAAATAAGATTGCGGTGCAGAACAACTGGGCAGTAACGGCCGAGTTTTTTGCGCAAAACAAAACAGACGAAGCGATCTGCGCGGCATACTATGATCAATTTGAGTCTATTTGTGGCGAATTAAGAGCTCGATATGGGGAGCATTAAGAAGGGTCTTCTTCAAGCTCCGCAAAAATATCTTTTGCCATCGACTGCAGAATCTCAGCCTCGTCAGGCTCCATCCCCATCGTAGACCAGTAAGTGTCTAAAAGCTCCAACGGGCTCATCTCATCAACATCTACTGTTTCACCCAAGCGGGTGCGTTTCGCCTTCTCAGTATGTTTGATGATTTGAATACTATGCGCCTTTTCAAAATGGCTTAAGATTTGAGCTTCGTCCAAAAGAGGTTCCCAATCTCGCGGGTAGTTCAGTTGAACCCGGCAGACCGCTTGGCTCAACCGTTTGGGGTCCGGCAATTGCCCCATGATGTCGGCCATAAATGTTTCTGAGTCAGGGGTATCTAGCTTTAGATCGATAAAACGGCGAGTTTTGAGCGGCATAAATGTCCAGTCTGTTTTTCGTTTCTCGTGGTCGATGGTAGCCAGCACATATCCCTTTTCTTCATTGACTTCGCCAAAGTCGATACGCTCAATAGACCCTGAATAAACGGCCGGTGGATGAGAGCCACCGTTTAGCTCTTGGTGCTTATGGATATGGCCTAGCGCAACATAATCGAGCTTTTTGTCTCGCACAATGCTTTGGCTTAAAACAAGATCGTGCCCCAGCATAACCATTTTTTCGCTCCCAAATTTTGCCCCATAAACAGAGGCATGAGCGGTCAAAATTAAAGGGATATCTGAATCAGCTTTTTCGATTAGATTAGCCACCGCTGTTGAAATAATCTCTTCTAGCTCCGAATAGATCTCCATCACCGATTTTCCGGCCGACTCTTGCAACGTCATCAGCGCACTGCGTGACACCCATGGCACCGTAATCACCTGCGCTTGGATCCCCAGCTTATCTGGCCCCAGCAGTTCAAACTTATCCCCGATATGAATGTGAGGGACTTCTAGCGTTTTGAATTCTTGGAGCGTGTGGGCTCGGCCGCTTCCTCGGGCAACATCATGATTCCCTACTAGCAACACTGTGGGGATCTTTGCCTCTGACAGCTTCATGATCCGCTTGCCCCATTCTCGTTGATAGGTAGGTTGTGGGTTCCGATCCTTGTAAGCGTCCCCGGCAAACACAACCAGATCTACTTTTTCAGCGATTGCCCGATCGACAATTTGATCTAGTGCAAGCAAAAAATCGGTGACGCGCACAGGCAGTCCAGACTCGGGATCAATCCGGCCGGAAGTCACCATATCAATGTGGGCATCAGCAAAATGAAGAATTCGCAGAGACATAAAGAAATGGGCTACGGGGTATAGTTTGTTACAAACAGCTCGTAGTTCTGACCTGATGGAGGCAGAGACGGCGGTGGCGACACCCGGGCAACCACAAGGTAATAACGTCCCGCTGGCAGCTGAGCATGTAGCCATTCACCCAATCGGCCGACATTGTTCCCTACAATAACCAAGTTTTTGTTTTCAGTGTACAGGAGTAAATCATAATCGGCACCATCGGGAACGGCTAAGTCAAACATCACACTAACTGATGTAGTTGGATTGAACTGATAAATATCATAAGCGTCTGACAACCCATCAAAATTTTCAACCACGTGGGAGCCGATTACAACCTCGGGAGCACCTAGCGGAGCTGTGCTTGGCGCTGTAACGGGTGTTGAGTTTTCGCCTGCAACCTGCGGCATAAAGATATTGATTGGCGTGGTTATCCCCAGTGTTGTGGTGATTGGCAAAAGCGAAACCTGAGAAAAATCATGGTTTTGAACAACACCGGTTGGCAAGTCATTTGGAATGTCTCCACCAAAAAGGTAAAGGCGTTCGCCTATAAAATCACCCCGAAGCCATGCAAACGGAGGATTGTCGATATTAAAGCTTACATCAAGCACTTCCCATTTTGCATTGGGATCACGTAGATT
>JAHDGV010000127.1 GCA_020631655.1 Chloroflexota bacterium
GTTTTGCAAGAGGCTGGCGTTGACACAAGCCTAATGAGCTTTGATGAGGGTGCTCGAACCGCTCTAGCATTCGTCACCTTAAAAGCCAACGGCGAGCGGGAATTTATGTTTTACCGCCACCCCAGTGCAGATATGTTGTTGGTTGAGGACGAAGTAGATATGGATGCTGTACGCAACGCCTCGATCTTTCATTACGGCTCAATCAGTTTAATAGCGGAACCGTGTCGTTCAACCCATCTTAAAATTTTAGATGAAGCAAAAAAAGCGGGCGTATTCTTGAGCTATGATCCAAACTTGAGGCTTCCCCTCTGGGAAAACGCTGAATCGGCTAAAGCCGGAATCATGTCAATTTGGCAAACGGCCGACATCATAAAAATCAGCGATGAGGAGCTCGAGTTCTTAACCGGAGAGAATTCTGACGAAACGGCAAAAAGTTTGATGTTTGAGGGACTAAAGTTGCTTTTGGTTACAGAAGGTCCTCAGGGAGCACGCTATTACACGCCTGATTTTTCCGGACAGGTGTCAGGGGTCAAAGTCGATGCGGTTGACACCACAGGTGCGGGTGATGCGTTTGTAGCAGGTCTGCTGAGTAAATTGGTCGATGATCAAGCAATCTTGCAAAATGAAGATCGGCTGGTGGATGCGATTCGATTCGCAAACGCGGCAGGTGCCATCACAGCAACCGGCCGTGGGGCCATCCCCAGCTTGCCCAACCGAGAACAAATCGAAAGTATGATCTAAGCAATACTTTTCTCCCTTGCAACCAACTATTTTTCTGTCACAATCATAGCTTCTCTTAGACACACACCAGCAAGTAATCTAGCAAGGAGATTATTTTAATGGGAAAATGGCTACTCTATGGAGCAAATGGTTATACGGGGAAACTAATTGCAGAGCATGCTGTTGAAAAAGGGCTAACGCCAGTTCTTGGCGGCCGATCAGAAGAAAAAATCCGCCCGTTGGCCGAACGGCTGGGGCTTGAATATGTTGTTGTTGGGTTAAACGAAAAGCTGAAACTCACCACAACCGTTTCCCAATTTGATTTGGTTTTACATGCGGCCGGGCCGTTCAAACACACTGCCCACCCGATGATCAAGGCCTGCATCGTTGGAAAAACCCACTATTTAGACATCACCGGGGAGATTGATGTGTTTGAGTACGCTTTTTCCCATTTTCATGAGGCGGTTAGTGCGGGGATTGTCCTGATGCCGGGAGTTGGCTTTGATGTAATCCCGACCGATTGTATGGCCAAATATGTCAGCGATAAACTGCCAGATGCAGATACCCTTGATATCGCTTTTCAAACAAACGGTGGTATGAGCCCTGGAACATCCAAAACGATGGTTGAATCGATTGAGGTGGGGAATGGGCTAGCCCGTCGCTACGGCGCTCTACAGGCCCTGCCCAACAGAATCAATCAAAAACAGGTCCAGTTCTCTCACAAAGAGCTTTCTACCATTTCTATTCCGTGGGGCGACCTTGTTACCGCGTTCCACAGCACCGGAATCCCCAACATTACAACGTATTTTGCTATGCCACCGGCCCAAATCGCACAGATGAAGCGATTTTCTTGGATGATGGGGTTACTACGGCTGGGGCCACTGCGCAAAATGGCCCTTGCGTACATCGATCGGAACGTAGATGGGCCTGATCAAAACACACGTGATAGTGCAAAGTCGTATGTTTGGGCAAAAGCGACCAATCCGGCCGGACAATCGGCCGAAGCCTGGCTCGAAACGATGGAAGCTTATAAATTAACCGTTTTTGGCGCTTTGCTCTGTGTTGAGCGTGTTCTAGACAGCCAATTGACCGGTGTGCACACTCCGGCCGGTGCATTTGGCGCAGACTTAGTTATGGAGCTACCCGGATCTATTCGATATGATGAATGCCCCGTTTAAAAGATTTACCCTCGTTTTAACCATCTTAATGTTTTTACTGGGATGCCAGTTAATCCCAACCCAAGCCCAACCTACAGAGCCCCCTACCACTCAAGACAATCAAACAGCTGAAATTAACGTTCTTGTTTTTACCAAAACAGAAGGATTTCGCCATTCTTCAATTGAACCGGCCAAAGAGTTATTGCAACAAAAAGCAGGCTCTAGAAATTGGGCTATATCATTCACCGAAGATGGCGCCCAATTCAATAGTTCAAATTTGGCCCAATTTGATGCGGTTGTGTTTTTGCTCACATCAGGGGATGTGTTGACAGAGGATCAGCAGGCCGCATTTGAATCTTATATTCGATCTGGGGGTGGTTATGCGGGTGTCCATTCCGCATCTGATACGGAATATGACTGGCCGTGGTACGGCGAATTGGTTGGGGCTTACTTTGATGGCCATCCCCCCATACAAACGGCCGTTGTGAACAAAACCAGTGTTCAACACCCATCAACATCTTCCTTCCCATCACCATGGGAGGTTCGTGATGAATGGTACAACTTCCGCACCAACCCGGCCGATGATCAAAACATCAGCGTACTGTTATTGCTAGATGAATCTACGTACAACGGTGGCGAGATGGGCCCCATCCACCCGATTGCTTGGTACCAAGAATTTGATGGTGGGCGCTCATGGTACACAGGAGCAGGACACCGGAATGAGCTATATTCCAGCAGTGAGCATGCCGTCTTTCAAGATCATGTTATAGCAGGGATTGAGTGGGCCGCAGGGCTAGGGGATGAAGCGGGGCTCCCTCTTCAACTAACGATTTTTAACTACTTGCCAACCATCACAAATTAGTGACTGCAACTTGTATGAGTAGACCTCGGAGGTTTTGTTTCTTTAGCGAGAAGTTTCGCCAATGAGAAAACCTCCGAGGTCTTGCCCGGGGTGGTTAGTCAGCCAGAGTTACAATCCGATTTTCTTGAGCAGATGTGTACAGCGCAAGGGCTGTTTTGATGTGATTACGCGTTTCTTCGGCCGTTAAGAAATTGGGAGTGCCATCTAAAATCGCATTGTTCATGTCTCTGGCTTCACCCAGATACAAATATTCTTCCTCAATCTCAATCTGTTCAGAATTTCCAGCACGGTCAACAAAAACCACAGAGCCTTCAGGATCATGCGGACCGGTAAACGGCCGGGTTAGTTCTAAACGGCCGAGGGTTCCTCTGATTTCAGCACGGGTCTGGAACGCGGTGTCAAACGAGCAGGTGAAGTGAGCCGTCCGGCCGTTCCCATAACTCATCTGCGCGGCAAAGTTCATGTCGATCCCAAATTGATTGGTCTGCACACCCCAGACCTGCTCTGGCACAGATCCAAAAATAAATTGAGCAAGAGAAATCGGATAAACACCAACATCCCACACAGCACCACCGCCTAATTGGGATTCCAAACGGACGTTTCTTTTCCCGCCCACGGCATCTGTAGTGATAGGAAAACTGAACGACGCAGAAAGTGAGGTCACCTCACCCAGCTTGCCCGACTCAATCAATTCACCAATCTTTTTGCACTGGGTGTGATGGCGATACATAAACGCCTCTGCGATGTTTCGATTATTCCGCTCACCGGCCGCAAACATCGCATCAACATCTTCAAGGGTTACCGAAAACGGCTTTTCACACAGTACGTGCATCCCTGAATCCAATGCTTGGATGCTGACCGGGGCGTGAAGCTGATTGGGAAGAGAAATATAAACCGCATCGACCTCACCTGAATCAAACATTTCCTGATAGCTGCCATAAGCTTGTGGAATCTGCCATTCATCAGCATAGGCCTGCGCCTTTTCAAGAGAACGGCTGGCAACGGCGACTAACTCACCCCGTTCAGACTCGCGCACTGCAGGAATAAATCGCCTATTAATTCTAGCGGTTGAAACCAACCCCCATCGTACTTTTTCCATTCATACCTCCAAATAAAAAAGAGTGGTAAGGGCTATATTTTAGCCTTTACCACTCCTTTAAGTTAAATCAATTTAGAATCAACTGATTACTTTTTATCTTTTGCTTTTTTCTCAGCTTTAGCCGGAGCTGTTCCCCGAGAAAGTGGGCCACCCACTGGCAGGTAATCGTAACCTTTTGCCAACAGGGCATCAAAGTCAAAGATCATGCGACGGCCGTCGATAACCAAATATGGTGCCTTAGTTGCATTTTCGATTGAGGTTGCCAATCCGCGGAACTCTTCCCAGTCAGTAGAGATATAACACGCGTCTGATCCTTGCAACGCTTCTTTGGCAGAATCGTGATAGGTAATCCGTTCAAACAGGTAGTTGTCTTTTGGGTTGAACCAGTAATCTTGAGCCGCATCCATCGCCAACGGGTCATAAGCACGGATTTCTTTCACACCTTTGGCCAAAAGAGCTTCAACCGCTTTTAGTGCGGCCGAATCACGCATATCGTTGGTCCGTTTTTTGAACGCCAAACCAAGCAGGGTAACCGTTTTGTTGTTAAAGCTAAAATCTGCTTCATGCACAGCACGATCAATCAAATAGTGTTTTTGGTATTCATTGATGTTATACACAGCGCGAAGCAGATCGGTCTGTTGTCCCGCCCGATTGAGCTGGTACATCAATGATTGAATGTCTTTGCCAAAACAGCTACCACCAGCGCCGTTACTCACGTAAGAGCCCCATGTGCTGATCCGGTTGTCAGATGTGACACCACGTTTCAAGTCTTCCATGCGGATATTCTCGAAGCTTTCAGCCAAACGGCCGCCCACACCATTCCAGTAAGAAATGTATGTCAACAGCAATGAGTTAGCCATGTATTTGATTGACTCAGCCGTTTCTGGAGTAGTTTCTAGATAGTGGATACGAACGTGATTGGTGAACTGAGCGTACACTCGGCGCAAAATCGCAAAGTCCTCATCAGAATCGGCACCAACAACGATGCGGTCCGGCCGGCGTGAGCCTTCAATCGCGTTACCTTGGGCCAAAAATTCAGGGTTAGATGCAACACCAAAATTGGTAGCACCATTTTCTTTTAAGATGCCTTCTACCAACCGAGCGGTGCCTACAGGAACCGTGCTTTTGTTGACAATCACAACTCGTTTTTTCTCTTTACGGTTTGCTAGCGCTTTACCAACATCACGAGCCGCACTGCTCAAATAGCTTAAATCGCTTGATCCATCGCGCTGTGGTGGTGTGTTCAGGCACATGAAGATCACGTCCACCCCTTCAATCACAGAATTCACATCTGTGGTAAAGAACAAGTAGCGATCAAGGTTTTCTGCGATTGAATCTGCCAAACCAGGCTCATTTACCTGTCGTTCAATCTGCTCTTTTTCACCCGACTTGTATGCGTTAATACGTCTTTCGTCGATGTCATAAGCATGAACTTCATGCCCATATTCGGCACATACTGCACCGTGAGGAAGGCCTACGTAGCCAGTTCCAACAATTAAAATTTTCATTTTATAACTCCATTCTTTGTAAATGGTCTAAAGAATATTAAAGATTATTCTGCAAGCTCTTTCGCCACTCTGCGGCCGATTTCAACTGCGAAGTTTGTGCCTCTATCCCAAGGGTAAACTTGGCTCATAGACGCAAACCACAGCCCGTTGATTGGAGTTTTAAGTGACGGAATTTTCTCAGATTGATTCACAAACGGGACCGGCTGAGCGTATTTCGCTCTAAACAGCCACGTTTTACGGACCCAAGACGGGTCAAAATCTGAATTAAATTTTTTAAGTTCAGCTATAAATTTTTCACTGATTACAGCTTCTTCTTCATGTAGATAGGGGTGATCTTCGGCAACGTAATCGCCCATATAAACTATGTGTTCGTTGTTGTAATGTGCTTTGTCAATATAGTTTGTATGTTCAACCAGAGCCAAGAACGGAATTTCGTTTTGACTCTTATCAGAGCTAGTTGCGGGCAAATTGAGCCAATACGTATCCTGCAGAATAGGCTTTTTCATGGCTGCAACCAATACTACCGCTCCGATGCTAACCAAGTCTGAAACTTGTTTTGCATAGTCGGCAGCTTTTTCTCTAATCGAGGGTGTAATTTTTAAAAATACTTCTGGTGATGCTGTGACCAAACAGCGGTCTACAATTTCTTCTTGATCCTTTGCTTGGATTTTTAGCCTGCCGTCTGGTTCAGAAGATATGGATTGCACGGGGCAATTTAGATTGACATCCCCTCCCATCTGTTCCACTTTTCCGCCAAGCGCATTTGCGAAGGTTTGAAATCCCCCTTCAAAGTAACCTAGCCGGAAACTGCGTGCGACCAATCTGGCCCACATCCATGACATGGGGACTTGATCGTAATATTCACCAAATTTGTTAATGAGGATCGGCCGCCAAACCGCGTTATAAACTTTTTTGCCATACCAGCGAAGCATCCACTGATCGGCCGTGACTTTTTCCAATGGCCGCCAAATATTGCTGTACCGCAAAACGGCCGTAATGAATCCAAACCTTACTGTATCAAAAAAGTTAAAGCCTGGATATGAGAAAAAAGCGGGAATCGAATCAAAGGGATAGATGCTCCCCTGATAGTAAATTGACGAAAGTGGCTTGGGAAAAAATATTTTATCCTTAACCCCGATTTCTTCAGCTAGGCCAATTATATCAGAGTCAGTTTCAAAGATATGGTGGTAAAAATGCTCAATTGACCAATCCCATGATTCATCTTTGAATCCTTGAGCCAGTCCACCAGTTTTGGGTCCAGCTTCATATACGGATACTTGGTGGCCAGCTTTTAAAAGATCATATGCGGCCGATAAACCGCTTAATCCACCACCAACAATTGCGATTTTCATTGGGTCACTCCCAGAGAGAACCGATTGAACGGTATCATCAAAATATTATGATTTGTCTTACAACTTAACGGATTATTCATACCCTTGTACTCGAGAAATTATGCAGATGGTGTTTCGGTTGATGATTCTCTCAGTGCGGCCGCGGCATTCATATCGGCCCAAGAAAATCCCTGTTTTAACATGTACCATCCCCCCAAAAGCGTGACCGGTAACCACAGTGCGATGTGCAAAACCAGTGTGTAGGCTGTTGCCACAGATTGCGCCACCCCATAGGCTTCCAAAACCTTAATGCCTGGCCCATCAAACGTGCCGATGTACCCCGGCGCAGTTGGCAACGTGGTTGCCAAGTTCACCACCCCATTCATCAACATCAGCGCAAAAAATGGGACATCAACGCCGCCAAAGTCAAACGCCTGCATCACAAACCAATATTTAACCGTCTCTAACAGCCAAATGATAAGTGACGTAAAAAAGATCATCAGCACATTTTGGAAACTATTGAGTGCTTTCAGGCCATCCAAGAATTTTGTGCCAAAATTGAGCAGAGGAGTGCTGATCCGCTCCGGCAAAACCCATCCCATAACAGTTTCAGCTAGCGCGAGCGCTCTGTCTGGCATAGCAGCAAGTACAAAGAAGACTAAAAGTGCGCCGAAGAACGCAAAACTCGCCACAGTTACCAAAAATTGATAGTCACCCGGAAACGGCAAAAAAGGAAGCCCCACAAAAACGAAAATGAGCATAATCAGCCCATCAAACACCCGTTCAACAACCACGGTCCCTAGACTGGCACCAACTGGAATATCTTCACGCCGCCACAGCACATATGAGCGCAGTAGTTCGCCCATCCGTAACGGATAGATGTTGTTCCCCATATACCCGATCACGACTACGGGAAACAGATCTCTAACAGGAATATGCTTAAGCGGCCGGAGCATATAATCCCACCGCCAAGTACGCACCCACACCGCGATAAAATATGTAACGACAGATGGAATGAGCCACCAATAATTAGCATTGGCAACTTCTGTAAAAAAGTGACTTAAATCAAGCCCTTGCAAGGCCCAATAGAGAAAGCCAACACTTACGATTAGCCCAAGCCAGAATTTCCAATTTTTTAGCATTGATTATGATTGAGTAGGGGGAAGGAGATGATGAGGATAAACAAATTTTCCATATCGGATTGATCTGGATATTCTATCGCCAGCCCTTGTCCGATTCAAAAAATACCGGACCAATTCACCAGAAGCTTACGCAACATGCGGAACTTCTTAACAGATGGCTCATGCAAGAGGTGAAGAGAATTATTTAACGTAAACCCGAGGCACGCGATTCCCAATGCTGGTCAACACTTCGTATGGAATTGTCTCGGCCCATTCAGACAAATCTTCAACGGTTAGTTTGTTGCCAAACTGATCTTCTCCCAACAAGGTAACCTCATCCCCATTAAAAGCAGACTGATCCGCAATATTGACCATCGTTTGGTCCATGCACACCCGGCCGATAACTGGGAACTGTTGCCCCCGAATCAAGACCTTAGCTTTGTTTGACAAGGCTCTAAAATATCCGTCCCCATATCCCACAGGCAAGGTAACAACCCTGACCGGCTCCTCGCTTTCCCACGTAGAACCATAACTGACCGGGTGTCCTGGCTGGACAACCTTGAAATAGACCACTTTTGAGGTCCAGCGTAGTGCAGGCTCAACTTTAACAGTCTGTTTTACATCGGCCGATGGATAAACCCCGTACATCAAAATCCCCGGCCGGACCATGTCGAACCAGCTCTCCTTTACCTGCAACACCCCTCCCGAGTTTGCCATATGGCGCAAAGGGGGATGAGGTTTATCGAGCTCACTGTAGATCTCTAAAATATTTTTAAACCGTTCAAGCTGGGCTTCAGAGTAATGGGTGTCAGCCGTATCAGCATTTGCAAAATGGGTGTAAATTCCTTCAATGTAGCAGTGCTCAACTTTTAAGGATGCTTCGATTAAATCTCGGGCGTTGTAATAGTGAACCCCCAGCCGCTCCATTCCTGTATCAAATATCAAATGGACTAGTGCCGTTTTCCCCATTTCCTTGGCACGACGTTCGATCATTTGCAACTTTTCAACGGAAGGGGCCGTAATTGTAAGATCGAATTCCAAATAAGCGTCAATCTGTTCTTCTACCAAACCACCAAATACTAAAATGGGTGTGGTAATTCCAGCTTCGCGAAGTTGAATTCCTTCCTCTAAATAAGCGACAGAGAAATATGGAATGCCAAGTTGTTCAAAATATTTTCCTATTTCAACTAATCCATGCCCATAGGCGTTGGCTTTGAGCACGGCCATTACTTTGCGATCACCAATTGCAGCTTGGATCGCCTCGTAGTTTTTTCCCAGTTGTTTTAGATTTATTGTTACTCTTGTGGGCCGAATTTCGTTTTCGGCCGCCGTAAAATTCGGTTCCGCGCTCTTTTTTAGTGCCATATGTATATTGTATCTAAAATAAGATGCTTTTTCTCTTGCCATACAGTGACATAATATGGACAATACGTGGTTGAAACAAGATTGGGAGATTTTTTTTAATATATGTTTGAAATTGGCGGAAAATACGAAAACCGAAATGGGAAATACGAGGTCATTGAAATCGATGGCGATCGTATGACTGTAAAATATTCTGATGGTAGCGAAAGCAACCTGAAAATGGGCATTCAAGAAAGAATCTGGCTCAACATTGTTGCAGAAGAAGAGGCGGCTACCTCTCGCTCCAAAAAGAAAAAGACCACCACATCGAAGGTCAACCACTTTATCAAATCGATCGAAGCAATTGCTGAGGCATTATTGACTCCAGCCGACATTACCACGGCCGTAACGCCTAGTAGCCCAAAAAAGGCTCCTGAAATCGCTTCAGGCGACCGCTTTATTTATTACAGCATCGCCGAAAAAGGTTTCTTTGCAGTGGCAACCATCACGGGCGACCCTAAAAAGGCTAAAGCTTCGGACTACGCTGATCTGAATTTCGACGAAAAGAAAATTCACATCTATCCGATCGATATTGACGCGAGCGCAACATCATACCAAAAAATGATTTATGCGGATGCATTTGAACTTGAAAGCCAACCCGATTACCGGGAAAAGCTGACCGAGGGTGAAATGTACCTCAAAATCAATGAAGATGATTTTGAATTGTTAGCTGAAGCTCTTACAGAATTCATCGAAGATGACGAGGACGGCGCAGCCGCTGACTCTGACATTGCTGAAGAAGATGACAGCTTGCTCTTGGACGACGACGAAATTGTCGTTTAAACTGTTAAAATTCGTGATGAGCAACATGAGTTGCTCATCACTCCTTATACTTTCTAACTCTAGCCGAATGAACGTTATTCGCTACATCTACCATCCTCGTATGCCCCGCCGGGGCAACTAACAAACTCCCCAAGTGTATTTTGCGGCTACTTGTCGCTGCCTATTGTCCACAATCAAACTTAAAAAATAATCATCACAGCCTAACGAGGCTGGATGTTCAAGAATAACAACTATGTCTGAATACATACTTGTCAGCGTTGCGTGGCCTTACGCTAACGCAGATATACATCAAGGAAATGTCACCGGGTCGTATTTACCGGCCGACATTTTTGCAAGATACCATCGCTTAAAAGGAAACCATGTGCTCATGGTTTCTGGTTCTGACAGCCACGGGACACCTGTGACTGTAAAAGCCGACGAAATGGGGCTAGAAGTTTCTGAGGTGTTTGAGCACTATCACGATCGCTTTCTTGAGGTATTTTCTGGAATGGGGCTCACCTATGACCTGTTTACCCATACAGATACCGAAAACCATCACAAAGTCAGTCAAGACATCTTCTTGAAACTGAAAGAGAACGAGTACCTCTACACCAAAGTAACCAAGCAGATGTACTCACCTGCGGCCGGTAAATTTTTGCCCGACCGCTATGTTGAGGGAACATGCCCAAACTGTGGCTTTGAACGCGCACGCGGTGACCAGTGCGACAACTGCAACACGCTGTTTGAAAGTGCGGCCGAGCTTATTAATCCGCGAAGCAAGTTGGATGACTCTGATTTAGAAATGCGAGATACTGAGCATTTCTTCATCGATTTGCCGGCACTTGCACAGGATGGGCTTGAAGAGTGGATCAAATCTGAAGATAAAGCCCATTGGCGCCCTCATGTTTTAAATTTCACAAAAAACTGGATTTTGGATGAGGGGCTCATCGGCCGGGCTGTGACCCGTGATATGGATTGGGGTGTAAAAATCCCAGTTGAAGGGTTCGATACAAAAGTCTTCTATGTTTGGTTCGAAGCGGTCATTGGCTACCTTTCAGCCAGCATTGAGTGGGCCAAAAATAGCGGCGATCCAGATGCTTGGAAGAAGTGGTGGTACGGCGACAATGCACGTAGTTTCTACTTTATCGGCAAAGACAACATTCCCTTTCACACCATCTTTTGGCCAGCCCAACTACTAGGCACAAAAGGATTTGATGGCTCAGATGAGACGTTGAATTTGCCGTACGATGTTCCTGCTAATCAATTCATGAACATGGAAGGGCGCAAAATTAGCGGTAGTCAAAACTGGGGCGTTTGGATGATTGATGCACTTGAGCGTCATGATCCTGACCCGCTTCGATACTATCTAACGGCCGTGATGCCTGAAACCCGCGACAGCGACTGGACATGGGCCGGATACGTAACCCGCAACAACAAAGAGCTGGTTGCAAACTGGGGCAACTTGGCAAATCGCACGCTGAAAATGATTGGGAAATATTTTGACGGCGTTGTGCCAGATCCCGGCCAGCTTGACGAGCGAGACACCACCTTGCTAAATGCGATAGATGAAGGCTTTAACACGGTTGGTGATTTTTACGACAAAGCTGAGTTCAGAAATGGGCTAGCCGAGTCGATGAGGCTCTCATCCTTGGTGAATCAATATCTTGATGAAACTGCGCCTTGGAAATCTGCAAAAGTAGATATGGCGGAAACAGGTAAGTCGCTTTACGTTGTATTGCAGGCCATTAGCGGGCTAAAGACTTTGTTTTCTCCCGTTTTGCCATTTACGGCTCAATCTCTGCATGAGTTGCTGGGTGAAGAAGGGCAATTATTTGGCGAGCAAAAAGTGGTTGAGTATCAAGAAGAAACAAGAAGCCACAAGGGAATGACATATGATGGCTCGGCCGCCATTGGCACATGGGCCAGATCAGAAATCCCAGCCGGTCGTCAGTTGCCACCGGCAAAGCCGCTGTTTAAGAAGCTAGATGAAAGTGTTGTTGAAGATGAAATGTCCCGCTTGGGACCAAATGATAGCGCATAAACCTAGCGGTTTAACTCAGTAGAATCCTGAAGCTGTACAGTTGGGTAAATGCCCGGCTGTGCAGCTTTTTTATTTGCCAGCCTCTTTAGCACCATCGTGATCAGGCTCAAATAATTGTTTGCCATTGTTTCAGCTTTGAAATATTGGACCGCTCGTTTATTTCCAGCTTCGCCAACTTCGGTGCGCAATTGTTCGCTTTGATCCATCCAATGAATGGTGTTGGCCAGCACGGGGCCAATCGGCCGCCAAATTGGGTCAGGCAACAAAAAGCCGGTCTCATCTACGATCTCAGGGACCCCGCCTACGGCCGTTGCAATGATGGGTAACCTTTTTGCCATCGCCTCCAGTAAAACCAACGGAGATCCTGCATACTCTACCGGATAGACAAAAAGATCAGACGCATCCATCAATCCGGCCATGTCCGTTTGTGGAAGAACAGATTGGAATCTACTGATTTGTCCCGTTTCATAGTCACCTTCCCCAACCCACACAAAATGCAGTCGATCCAGTTTTTTAGCACCCTGCAAATGATTGATCGCATCATGCAAATACTGCACCCCTTTGCGAGGATGCAAAGAGGCAACTGTTAAGCACATCAGATGATTCTCTGGGATATCAAGGCTCTGCCGGATAGCTTTCCGTACTTCCAAATCAGGCTCGGTAAAAAATTCAGCTGGACGGCCGGGATAAACAACAACGCCCCGGTCCAACGGCAAACCAAATTTACCATTTAGTAAATCGATGTTGGCCTGTGAGGTACTAATCACCGTTTCGGCACCCAAGTAAATTTTTTGCAACTCGTTCGCATCAAACCCATCATCTCTGGCCAATTTTGGGTCAGCACTGTGCGAGACAATCAGATAGGGGACTTTCTTTTTCAAGGCGATTTGCTTGGCTACCAAATTTGAAACAGGCCCATGATCGCTAAACACAATCAAGTCAGGAGCAACTTGTGCAAGAATTTCCGAGACTCGTGGTTCTGAATCATCTTCATTCAACCAAATGTGTTTAATGCCAAGTGCTTGTCTTAGCTGAATGAGATGATGAGAGGCGGCCGGTTGTGCAAATGAAACTTTGAATCCAGCCTCATGAAAGGCTTCACCCAAAATGTGATTGTTTTGTTCTGTTCCAAAATACCGGTTTGCGTCTGTATAAATCAGAATGTGAGTCATATTCTGTCTTGTTCCAGCCCCCCAGATTAATTCGTAAAGAATTGTTTGGCACAAAGCATCTATTTGGAAAAAGGTAATGAAGGTGTAGGTGGTCGCAAATAGATTGAATAAAGTTAACTTATAGTCGAGCTTTTAGTAATCGAAACAGCGTTAATGTACCCAGACTTTCACTGCATTTTTGGCTCTCCTACTAAAAATATTACGCTTTTGCCGAAATAATTCGAGTTTTACATATTCGTCGGGAAATCAAAGAACTTCGTTTCAAGCTCAAATTTCTCAACCAAGTGAGCACCCAGCGCCTTCACCCCGACCGTTTCGGTAGCGTAATGACCTCCAAAAATCACGTGCATGCCGAAGTCAGATGCCAGCCAGTATTGTGAATGGGATGTCTCCCCAGTGATGTAGGCATCAGCCCCCAAAGCGGCAACTTCTTCAACCATTCCGGCCCCACCTCCAGATAAAATAGCCAATTTGCGAACGGTATCGCTTGGTCCATGAGCTAGCAGTCGGCTTTTGGTGTTCAATTTCAAGTCCAGCTTCAACACAATATCTTTCAGCAGAGCTGGCTTGATATCGCCAATCACACCCAATGGGGTTCCCTTAAAGTTGCCCCACCATTCTCGATTTTCGAGTCCAAACATGTCGGCCAAAATTGCGTTGTTCCCAACTTCCTCGTGTGCATCGAGCGGTAAGTGGGCCGCATATAAATTCACCCCCGTGCGCATGCAATCCCGCACACGCTGGCCAAACGGCCCAGCGATTTTCTGTGGGCCGCCCCAAAATATGCCATGATGCACTAAGAGCATATCTGCCCCCCAATCGGCCGCCGCTTGTATCACGGCCGGAGCTGAATCAACGGCTAAAGCGATCTTTTTGACCTCTTGATTGTCTGTCTCAATTTGTAGACCCTGAGGGCCATAATCTGCAATTTCTGAAATGCGTAAATATTGGTCTAAATATGCTGAAAGGTCTTGAAGATTCATAGTTT
>JAHDGV010000702.1 GCA_020631655.1 Chloroflexota bacterium
CCATCACCGATATCGCCTCATCATCACAAATTGTGTTGGGCGATGTGACTTATCAGGTCACCATTGATTTATTAGATACAAACGATTTGGATCTGCGCTGGGGCATGACCTCATTTGTGCGGATCGATGTGGAATAAGGAGGCTGAGTCATGATTAAAAAGCAAACTCCGTTTTTATTGGTTGCATTACTTGGCTTGGCCTTGATGGCTTGTACCCCATCAACTGAACCGGCCGCAGATTCATCAGAATCTGTTATTCAGCCGTTGGCCGCCGTAGCCCAAACTGATTTGTCTGTTTTGGCAGAAGGTGTGGTTGTACCGGTTGAATCGAGCAACTTGTCGTTCCAGACGGCCGGTGTTGTGGCCGAAGTAATGGTCTCAGAAGGAGATTCTGTTTCGGCCGGTGACGTACTTGTACGGTTGGATACGGTTGATCTACAGATCCAGCGGGATCAGGCAGAAGCTCGTTTGGCATCTGCCCAGTCAGGATTAACAGCCGCACAGGCCAACCTGGAATCAGCGCAGTCTGGTGTTGCTACCTCGCAACTTCAGGTTGAAGCGGCCGAGGCACAGCTTGCCCTAATCCAAGCTGGCCCACGCCCAGAAGAAGTTGAAGCGGCTGAAAAAGCTCTAGCAGCGGCCGAAGCGGGTGTGACCCAAGCGGTTGGACAACGCAACGCGGCCGTCAACGGGATTACCACCTCTCAAATTGAAGGGGCACGCGCGCAGTTGATTTCGGCACAGGCACAATTGCTAACTGTCGAGAACGCGTACGACAATATTTTAACCACCTGTTTTGATGTTCCTGGCAAAGGGGAAGTTTGTCCCTTGTACGGACCTGTTGAAGAGCAAACCCGTGCTCAGCTAGAAGCGGCCCGTTTGCAAGAGCAAGCTGCTGCAGCGGCTGTGACTCAGCTAGAGAACGGAGCAACTTCTGGTCAGCGCAGTGCGGCCCAAGGTGGCGTGACATTGGCTCAAGCCAACGTAGCCGTTGCTGAAGCGCAGTTGGCCCTTGTTCAGGCAGGCGCAACGGCCGAGCAAATCGCTCAGGTTCAAGTTTCTGTTGATCAAGCTAAAGCGGCAATTGGTATTGCCGAAGCTGGAATTACTCAGGCTGAAGCGGCCGTGGGTCAAGCAGAAGCTGGTGTAAAAGCGGCAGAAGCCGGATTAGCGGCGGCTGATCTTGCATTGTCACGGGCTGAGATCAAAGCACCAATTGGTGGCACGATCAGCACCATCAGCACAGAAGTTGGGCAAATTGTGAACCCCGGCGCACCTGTTGTGGTTATGGCTGACTTTGGTAGCTGGGAGATCAAAACGACCGACTTAACTGAGTTGGACGTGGCGCGCGTTTCTGTTGGCGCACCGGTTACCATCCAATTTGATGCGATCCCTGGCGAAGAGCTAGACGGAACCGTGATTGATGTGGCGCTGATTTCTGCCATTTCACAAGGTGACGTGGTTTATGAAGTGACCATTGATCTTGTTGGCACTGACGGGCTTCCCATCCGCTGGGGTATGACCGCTTTCGTCAACGTGCAATAAATTAACCCTCACCCTAGCCCTCTCCCAATTTGGGAGAGGGGACAGTGTCTCCATTTGTGGGAGAACATGGGTGGTGAGAAACATTTATAATACAAAGGACCAGTTTAATCGCTGGTCCTTTTTTGTTTCTGTGAATAATTTTGAGGGTAAATGAAATATTTTGAAAAATTGGAGCTGATTAACCGAGACCTGAATCGGCAATTCCCGAATGGAGATAATCCATTTCAAATGATGACGCGACTGCTTGAAGAAGCTGGCGAGCTAGCGGAGCAGGTCCATATTTTTGAGGGAAGTGGTGCGAAGCCCACGAAACATGGTGAACCTAATCCTATTAAGATGGCAAAGGAAGTTCAGGATGTGATTGGTTGTGCCTTACAGGTAGCGGAGCATTACGGGATCATGGGGGAGGTGAAAGCGGGGATCGATCTGCGTTTTCAGAAACGGGTAGATGCAGGAAAATTTTCGGCCGAAGATTTGGAACTCCTACAGGGCGAGTGACTGGGATTTTATGAAGACAACGTTGATTTCCTTGAGATCCCAGTCAACGGCACCACCGTTTGCCGTGGTGTGATTTGAGCCGGCCGATAACAGGGATCATTTTAGCCAAAACGAGCCAAGCGATAGGGTTCCAACTGTTCAAGCTCCATCCCCTCAAGAATTTCAGAAACAGCCAAACGGCCGACCAACGGTGAAAG
>JAHDGV010000703.1 GCA_020631655.1 Chloroflexota bacterium
ACAGCGGTTGGTTCTCCATTCAAAATGATGGCGCTTTCTTGTGATTGCCCATCTGCCAAAACGGCCACGTTGCTGGCCAGCGCATGATTGACAAATGCTCCGGCCGCTTTGCCACGAATCCGCATGACCGCATCCGCGGCGTCTGCTTGTGGCTCTGGCTGATGGGTCAGTTCGCGAACCAATTCGCGCGCTTTGGCCAACGCCTCTGCGCTAACTTTTGAGCGGCGGGTCCGTTTGCGCACGGGGCCGCCATATTCAAGCGGAGTTGCCCCATTAACGATGGTCGCGATCGCGTCAGCCAATTTGTCGATTTCAGCATCGCCAAAGCCGCGTTGACTGATCCAAACGGTGCCCAGACGCAAGCCTGACGGGATAAAGGCTGAGCGGTCCCCCGGAATGGTGTTCCGGTTGGTGACAATGCCTGCTACATCAAGCAAACGCGCAGCCGAGTCTCCTTCAAGCGAAAGACCATAATGGTTTTTCGTGCCGGTTACATCAACCAGCAACAGGTGATTTTCAGAACCACCACCAACGATGCGCAGGCCGTGTTCGGCCAGTTTATTCGCCAAACGGGTTGCGTTGCTCATGATCCGATTTTGTAGTTCAACAAATTGATCAGATTGAGCCAATTTTAAGGCCAAAGCCAAGG
Organism: Chloroflexota bacterium; assembly: GCA_020631655.1. Taxonomy (GTDB): domain Bacteria; phylum Chloroflexota; class Anaerolineae; order Promineifilales; family Promineifilaceae; genus WTJY01. The sequence goes on from JAHDGV010000703.1 coordinate 650, forward strand.
CTCCAATCGTGTTGAAGTGGGCCCCACCCTGCTCGCCAGGGAATACGGCCTTATCGATTTTTAACCCGATGTCTTTGCGATGGGTCATGAGCATGGCGCCACGTGGACCGCACAACGATTTATGGGTGGTGGTCATCACACTATCAGCGATGCCGATGGGTGATGGGTGATGTCCGGCCGCTACAAGACCTGAGATATGGGCGATGTCAGCATGGAAATGCGCGCCAACTTCATCTGCAATGGCGCGGAATGCGTGCCAGTTGATAATGCGTGGGTAGGCAGAGAATCCTGCGACGATGACGGCCGGTTTGACTTCCAATGCCATCTCACGAATTTCTTCATAGTCTAGCTGTTCAGATTCTGGATCAACGACGTAGCTAACACTTTTATAGACAGAGCCGGAGCGGTTTACCGGCGCACCGTGGGAGAGGTGACCTCCATCCGCCAATTTAAGCCCCATAATGGTGTCACCCGGTTTGATGATGGCCGTGTACATGGCCGAGTTGGCCGGACCACCCGAAAGCGGCTGAACGTTGACATACATCTCTTCTGGTTTTACACCGTTGGCTGCAAAAAGCTCGGCCGCCCGTCTGCGACACAGCGCTTCAACCACGTCTGCATATTCAACCCCTTTGTAATAGCGAGGGTCACTATTGCGCCGATAAATGGCTAATTCTTTTTCAAAATCAACAATTTCACCTTGGGTTTGCAGACGGCTACTTTCACGCGGATATCCTTCAGCATAAATGTTGCCAAACTTGCTCCCCATTGCTTCTTCAACCGCTTCAGGGGCTTCACTTTCTGATGCGATCAAGATGATTGTTTTGTCTTGGCGAACCCGCTCTCTTTCGAGTAATTCGTGCAGTTCTGGATCTAAGTCGGCTACCGTTCCACGAAATATAAAATCTTCAGACATCTGTATCAATTTCTCCGAGTAATGTTTTTATAGGGCGTTTTCAACCCTTTCTGTAGAGCGAGTATTCGCTTGAAATTCACTGATTAATCCCCTCAATCGGCAGAGTTTAGCATACCTTAGTTACGCATCCATTGGATGTGATGACCACCAAATTGGGCTCTTACAATTTTATCACTGGCATTTTTGTTAAACTGGATCGGCAAACAGTATCAAAAATCGGCTTTTATTCTCAATCATGCAGACTTTTTCCCGATTTTTTGCGAGACTATGTTAATCAATAGCCGTATGCTTGAATAGATAAAATTTGCGCTTGCTGGTAACTAAGGACATTGTCTCAGTAGTTTTTCTTAGTTCATCAGAGACCCGTCATTCCTGCGCGTCATCCCTGTGAAGACAGGGACAGGAATCTAGCGCCAAATCTAGCACTGGATACCCGCCTCCGCGGGTATGACGCCGCCACCAAACAATTTAAGACTTCTGGGACTAAATACTAAGAGCTTGTCACCGTTAGCAAAAGTCAAATCAACAGCACTATGTTCGACTCTCTACAATCGATGAACCTAACCTCGGTCAATGTTACGCTATTTTTGATTGCGATATTGGCTTGGGGCATAAAATACCTATTAAAATGGCTCGCCAGGCGGGAAGGACGCAACCCCTATGCGCAATTAAT
>JAHDGV010000704.1 GCA_020631655.1 Chloroflexota bacterium
CGCCTCTCGTCGCTGGAGCCATGGGACATCGCTCCCGGCTTTTTTGAACTGTGGGAAAACCCCAGATTGTTGCCCCATCTGCATATGCCGTTGCAATCGGGCAGTGTCAAAATTTTGAAGCGGATGGCTCGCCGCACAAAAATTCCGCAATTTCGTGAGCTGGTGGCGGAAGCAAGACAACACATCTCCAACTTAAACTTAACTACAGACATTATTGTCGGTTTTCCGGGGGAAACGGCCGACGATTTCCGTGAAAGCTATGATTTTGTCGAAGAAATCGGCTTCTCACGTCTGCACGCATTTCCGTACAGCTCACGCCCGGGCACGGCCGCGGCCGAGATGACTGATCATCTGACCAAAGATCAGAAAAAGGCGCGTATGCACGAAATGTTGGCGCTGGGCAAAAAGATGGGGGCAGATTACCACGGTAGCTATGTGGGCAAAACGGTCAATGTGTTATGGGAGCAGGTGCATGGGGCAGATGATAATGGCTTGCGTTGGTCTGGTTACAGCGACAACTACATGCGGGTGCAGGCACACGGCCCGGCCGACCTAATGAACACGGTCACGGCCGTTGAGGTGGTTGAAGCCGACGAGAATGGGGTAAAAGGGAAACTTTGAGTAACGGGTGCCTCGGTTACGGAAAGGGTTGATGTTAAAAGCCCGGCCGTAGCTTTTATACGCTTTCAGCAGATCTTCCCTGATTAATTCTCGCTAATACTATGGTCACGCAACACCCAACTGCCGACTTGCCCATCAAGGCCATGTAAGCTTGTTGCATTTGTAACCACGATAATTCCTTTTTCTCTATCTGGAGAGACAGCAATGAACGCTTGAAAGCCATCAGTTTGTCCTCCGTGCCCAAATGTATCGTCCTTAAAGAATTGCCATCCCAGCCCCCATGATGTGCTGGCACTGTCAGTGGGCCTCAAATTACTGTTTTGGGATAAACAAGTGCCCTGTGCAACGATATCATCCCCATTGCAGGCGTGAATAGATGCGTCTAAAAAAGCGAGTAAATCAGAAACTGATCCGCGCAGTGCACCTGCAGGTGCTGCCTGATCAAAATCTGTAAACCAGCTTGGTTTACCATGTACATTTAGTGGGGGTGCGATGTCGTCTCCCTGCCAACCATGGATTGAAGCGGTCTCCATCCCCATTGGATCAAAAAGGCGCTCTTGTACCGCTTCTGCATACGAAAGGCCTGTTGCCTCTTCGATGACCAGCCCTAAAATGATGTAGCTGTAACAGCAGTTGTATATCGCCATTTCTCTGCTGTTGTTTACATGGGTTGAGTCCATTGCGGCCGCAAGAGCATCACGGTCAAATGTGCGTGCCATTTCTGCAGACCGACTGGTGCCTGGTGGATTTTCGGGGATGCCAGAAACGTGTGATGCAAGCTCTAAAATTGTGGTGTTTTCCCATTTAGATGATTGAAAAGATTCCGGCAAATGGTCATTTAACGGACCGTGAATATCAATCAGACCTTCAACAGCAAGCTGGGCAAGGATATGGGCGGTCATCACTTTTGTGATTGACCCAAATTCAAACAAGGTGTCTTCAGTAAAGGTGTTATTGCCTATGACGGCAACCGCCACCTCATCCCCGTCAATCATTCCCACCATAACCCCTTGCTCGTCTACTTTGGGGATCCTTGAAAGATTTTCAAATAAGATTGAATAGGAATCTATTGAGCCATGTAGCACAGTAGTTTCAGCAGGCTGGTTTGACCAACAGCCTGCTAGCAAAAAACCTAACGCAATGCACAGGAAAAAATAGATTTTGGAAGTCATTCTTGATACCTTTGGATTGGCTCAACCGCAACAACCGCATGTCACTGCAATTGGGGTTAGGTAGCCATCAAATAATCTTCATTTCACTGATAGCTGGATAGTGGTCGTTTGGATAGGTTGGAGGTGTTGCATCTTTCGATTACGTTGCTACTCTTGCGGCTACCCAACAGATTATTATCTTGATGCAGTTCGGGATAATATACTGGAAAATCGACCTTATGCCGAACCGGCCATTGGTTTTTTTGTGGCTTGATTTTTATATTCCGATTAGCCTTCAGGCTTGCAAACCTGTGCATCAGCCTTCGTTTACCATAAAATCTGCTTGTGCTTCAGATTTCTCTCCTCGGCCCGTTTGCCGTTAGTCAAGACAACGCACCGCTCATCGCATTTAAAACCGATCATTCGCGAGCCATCCTAGCTTACACGGCCGCCAATCGGGGTGTGC
>JAHDGV010000705.1 GCA_020631655.1 Chloroflexota bacterium
ACCTGAACAAAATCGAGCCGTTTCTCTGCTTACAACCCTGAAAGCAGAAGATCTTGATCGAAACAACGACGGTGTATTGAGCTTTATCGATGTGGTAGAGACTTCGCTGGTCTGGAAAAATCTACGTCACACCGGTGACATTTGTGCTTTAAGTGGCTCACAAGTGCAATTTGATGTGAATGCAGACGGATGTCTCGATATCGTTGATATTCAACTGATGGCACTGCACAAAGGCAGTCAAGATCCGATTAGTGCAAACCAAAGCCGGATGGCAACCAACGGGCTCACATTTACAGTTGACTCAACATCCGATGATGCTGACGACGTTTATGGGGATGGATTGTGCCAAACGGCGGCCGGAGACTGTACGTTACGAGCAGCAATTTCAGAAGCAAACGCACAGCCGGGTGAAAATTCGATTCACTTTAATATCCCCGGCGGTGGAGTCCACACGATTCAATTGGATGACTCACTACCCACAATCAATGACATGACTGGTGGAGTGACGATTGATGGCTTTACCCAACCAGGAACATCTGAAAATACAGACCCCCTAGCCAACAACTCAACCATCTTAATTGAAATCAAAGGAATGGGTATTGACGCATTCTCTAATATCATTGTGACCAGCCCGTATAACGTTTTCCGTGGCATTGCAATGTATGATGCATTTGAAGTCATTGAGTTATACGAAAATCAGGCCCAGCACAATCAAATTATTGGGAGTTTTGTAGGCACAAACGCAACCGGAACATTCATATCACCAATAAGGGTGTTTTATACCGGGTCAGGAATCAATATCCATCAGGGTTCAAGCCGCAACATCATCGGAACCCCAGCCTTAGAAGACCGGAACGTAATTAGTGGTGCTGGTAATCGTGGTATCCAAATGGATCATGAAGGAACCGATCACAACGTTGTCCAAAACAATATTATTGGGCTTGATCCATCAGGGACAGCCAATTTGTCAAACCGTGTGATGGGTATCGACATCCAATGGGGGCCATCTTACAACATTATTGGCGGGTTAGGTTTCAGAGAACGGAATGTTATTTCTGGCAATCCTATCCAAGCGATTGATATCTCTCACTCTCAATCAACCAGCCACAACTATGTTGTTGGGAACTTGATGGGAACCGATTTAACCGGTACCCAATCATTTGATTGGAGTGCAAACGGCAAAGGGGTTAACTTTAAAGACGATGCGATGAACAACCATGTTCATGACAATGTGATTGCTGGAAACACCCATCATGGAATTGGGAATAAACACAATTACAATGGACGCAACTTTATTTATAACAACCGAATCGGTGTGACCGTCGATGGCACAGTGATAGGAAATAATGGCTGGGGGATCGACCTTACCGGCCATGACTTTGTAATTGGCCCCGGTAACATCATTGCCGGAAATGCTTATGGCGGCATTCGCATCACCAATGCTCTAGGTGGTGGGGCGAATGAGCCAGCGGATAATTCTGATGGGAATCGAATTTTTCAAAACTCCTTTTACGATAACGGTGGCTTAGCCATTGATCTGTTGCCAGAGGGGATCAATCTGAACGATGAAGATGACTCAGATACAGGGCCAAATCAACTGCTTAACTTCCCCGTCATTACCTTTGCAAGTCCAATTCAAGTCGCAGGAACCGCTTGTGCCGATTGTGCTGTTGAGGTTTATCTGGCTGATTCAGTAGCAGGTGATTACGGCCCCGGCCGGCTCTACCTAGGAGAAGCAATCGCTGACAATGCGGGCTCATTTGCATACTCGCTTAGCTCAGGGGCTGCTGTTGAGGGGCAAACGGTAACAGCGATCGCTATTGATGCCTTTGGGAATACGTCTGAGTTTGCTCTAAATGTAGAAATTACTGACGATGGTGATCCAAATCAAGCAAGACAAAATCTAGCATTAAACAAACCAACCAACCAATCATCTACCAGCCATAGCGGTGTTAGCTCTAGAGCCGTTGATGGAAATACGAGCGGTAATTGGAGTGATGGAAGTATCACTCACACCGAAACCTCGGCACAGCCATGGTGGGAGGTTGATCTGGACGAGGTTGGCCCAATTGCCGAAATTGTTCTCTGGAATCGGACCAACTGCTGTTCAGACCGTTTAAGCGATGTCCATGTCTTTATTTCAGATGTCCCATTTACAGGAACATCGGTTAGCGATAGCCAAAATCAAGCTGGGGTAACTGAGTTATTCATTGCTGGTGCAGTAGGTGAATC
>JAHDGV010000706.1 GCA_020631655.1 Chloroflexota bacterium
TAGCTTTTGAATCCACTATCATTATTATGACCGAAATTCCAATAATTGATATATCTCCCTATCTAAATGGCTCAGATAAAACTGGCGTTGCTCAGCAGATTGGCCGGGCGTGTGAAGAGATCGGCTTTTTTACGATTGCGGGGCACGGGATTCCGCTGGCACAGATTGAAGCAGCGCAATCAGCGGCTGGGGCGTTTTTTGATCAAACCCCATCTGAAAAACAACGTTATTCAGATGGGGCCGGGATGGGATATATCGGGCCGGATGGTGAAAACTTAGCCGCCAGTTTAGACGATGAAGTGGTTCAGGATTTGAAAGAATCGTTGAATCTGACGGTTCCCATCACCGAAGAGGTTTGGCCCAAACAACCGGCCGAGGTGCGGATAGATTGCCACGCTTACTATCAGTCGTTGTTGGATCTATCAAAACATCTGATGCGGCTTTTTGCGCTGGCCCTTGATCTGCCAGAAAACTGGTTTGATGACAAGACAGATGACCCTCGCACCATTTTGCGCCTGCTCAATTATCCGGCCCACGATCCGGCCAAAGTCAACCAGTCTCGTGCCGGTGCCCACACCGATTACGGCACGCTGACGATTTTATGGTCGGCCGACTCGCGCGGGTTGCAGGCCAAATCACGCAGTGGTGAGTGGGTTAACGTCGTGGCTCCGGCCGATCACTTTATCATCAACATCGGCGACCTGATGATGAACTGGACCAATGACAAGTGGATTTCGACCCTGCATCGTGTGGTGCCGCATCCTGACACGTTGGGGCAACAACGGCGTTCGATGGCTTTTTTCCACAACCCCAATGCAGACGCGATGATTGAGTGCATAGCAAGCTGTCATGATGAAACCCATCCACCCAAATACCGGCCGATTGTGGCCAAAGCGCATTTGGAGATGAAGATCGCCAAAAGCTTGGGGAAAGATGTGAAGCTGTAGCTTTATATCGAATTCGATTGGTTGGAAATCAAGATTTCGCAGTTAAATGCGATCCCGACTTCGACAAGCTCACAACGATGTGATAATAGTTGGAACTGCAAATTAACTCATGATTATTCTGGCGATTGTTTTTGGAGGCGCTGGCTTTTTCTTGGCTTGGCTGGTTTGGGACGATGTCGCGGCCGGGCAGACGTCGATCCGTGCTCGCGGTGAACCAAAACAAACTTACTATCGCCAGCACACCCCCGGGAAGTTTTGGCTGGCTATCGGCTTTTACATTTTTTGTATCGCTATGCTGTTGTTAGTAGCGGCCGTGTTTCTACAGGCTACTTTTTGAGTGTTCTACTAAATCTTGATACACAAGTGGATGAACAAACTCTTTCCAGAGTGCTGGGTTTTCGCGCAAAGCTGTGCCTGAGATTGGGACTTGCAAACGGCCGGGATCAACCCGCCGATCAACGGCACCCAACGCTATGCTCATGTGCTCCCCATATGGCTCGCTTGAGTAAAAATGGGTGACACCGGTTATCCCCAAATCATTAATGATGTAGTCTTCGTGAGCCTTCTTAATCTCGGCCGTGTACCCTACCTCGCTCGGGCCACCCCATGCTTCAATCAGCTGTACGGCCGGGTAGATGGTTTGAATCCAACTGGCCCTTGTGTTTAGGGGGATCGCTGTCACCTCGGCAGAGTCATAAATAATGACAACAAGCTCGTCCATCTCGGCCAAGGCGGTATCAATCACCAACTGATGACCTTTGTGAAATGGGGCGTATTTTCCAAGGGTTAGCCCACGTTTAATCATGTGGCAATTAATCTAACCCCAACGCTTTACGCGCACGGCGTTCACGCGTTTCTGCTTTTTTGCCCTCTAAAACAATTTCGTTGAACATGCGTCGCTTGCTGTCGCTCATCTCGTCCCAGTTGATTTGTGCTTGTAGGTTGGTTTTTAGGATCGCTTCAATCTCGGCCGCAATCGAGTTGTCTGCCAAGGCTAGCGTAAACTCAACCGTGTCTCCTGTGTCTACACCCGCCTTTTTGCACATCGGATTGGTTAGCTCAAAAAACCAGACCGGCCGCCCTTTGCCCCACCGCTTCAGATTTCGTCTGACCGGCTCAGCCCCTTCGATTTGAATCTCGATTGGTGTGGTTGCTTCAAGGTTCCAGTGTTCAATTGATTCTTCCATAACCTCGATATAGCGGGGCAACTCGGCCGCTTTGCGTTTAATTTCAGCCAGAATAGAAATTTGTGACATCGCTTAATTTGCCTTCAAA
>JAHDGV010000707.1 GCA_020631655.1 Chloroflexota bacterium
GGATCGGTGTGATCAGCGTGCTGTTCTATATCTTTGCCCCTTGGGTGGCGTGGATTTTGATCGGTGTTGCGGCTTACTATTTTTACAACAGATAACAAGAATTAACGTTCGGCCGGTGATCAGTCATCGGCCGAATAGCAAACTTAGCGCGAGCATGAAATAGATAACGCTCGCTGAAAATCGGACCTGCGAATGGGCCGATTTTCTAAAAAACAAATATGGCAAAGAAAAAAGAAACTAAAAAAGCTCAAGAAGTTAAAGACGAAATCGTACAAGAAGTCGTCAAAATTGAAGAAGAGGAAGTTGCTGAAGAAAATGAAAGCAAGTGGTCAGAAGATATCGAATCGGCCGGAAATGAGATTGCTGGATTCTTCCGAAATCTATGGCACGAAGGTAAAAATCGCCGGGTAGTTGTGCGCAACGAAGCGGATGAAACGGTTGTAAACCTGCCTATCGTGGCTGGCGCACTGGGATTATTCCCGCCGTTGACCGGCCCGGTTATCGCCATTGCGGCGGTGGGCACGGCCGCGGCTCTGCTTAAAAAATGCAAAATTTCGATTGAGCACCGAGTTGTGGAAAAAACGCCAGAGACTGTTTAATTGGCTGAATACAGATGGGATTTTGACTCCTAATCCCACAAATAGATTTAGAACGATCCGAGTTACGTGATGTAGCTCGGATTTTTTCTTTTACTAGACTAAGATTGCAGGGCCGGTTGATCTGATTCATTGAGCAACTGGCTACCAAAAAAATTTAGATCATAGAAAAGGAATGAATCATGGGAATTATTAGAAAACACACTACTGCCCGGGCGAGCAAAATTGTAATCAACAACGGAGTCGTTTATTTAGCAGGCCAAGTGGCGGCCGATCCAGACGCAGATATTCAGGAGCAAACCCGATCAACGCTGGCCAAAATAGATGAGGCATTGGCTGAAGCTGGTAGTAGCCGTGAACATATTTTGTCAGCCACGATTTATCTGCGAGACATTGCGAATCATTTTGCATTGATGAATGAGGTTTGGAATGCTTGGATTCCTGACGGTCATGCACCTGCACGAGCTTGTGTTCAGGCCCATATGGCGCGGGCAGCACTTTTAGTAGAGATATCGATTGTGGCGGCCGTGGCTGAATAAAAACGGGTTTTAACAGGGCGGGGGCCCTTGAAGCGGCTAAAATGCTCGTTATGACGCAGTGCGTTACCGCTTGTCCTCAAAAAAATACCGGATAGTCAAAAACTGTATTTTCGGGAGTCTATTTTCGATACAGTGTGTCCATCATATTTTTTCGAGGACAACATGAATCATAAATATAAAATCATAACCCTTATAGCACTTGTAGCGACCGTTTTGACGGCCGCAATCGTTTCTGCAGACAATGCAGACGCGACGACTTTAACCCCAGTTCGTTCCATTGCTGATCGCGATGTTCGTCAGTCAGGCGATGTCTTAGATGAAGACTCATTTGTGGATGAGGATGGCGTGACATGGTATCTGCATGAAGATGGCTGGTACTATGACGTTCCTCCCGGTGAATTAGACGATTGGGGATACTATGACGAGTCATTTGATGACGATGAATGGTTCGGCTTTGATGACAGTGAGTGGGGCGACTTCGACGATGAAGACTTCGAATTAGAAGATGCCTACACCGAAGAAGAGCTAGCGGCTCGTGAAGAGTCTGCCACAGGCAAAGCGCCTGCAAAAGCGGGTGAGTATCCTTGGCAAGTTGCATTGGTTTACAGTGATGATTCGAATGCATACACGGGTCAATTCTGCGGTGGATCATTAATTGCACCGGAGTGGATTTTGACCGCGGCTCACTGTCTTGAAGAAGACGAAGCGGGTGACGTTGATGTCGTGATCGGCCGGAACACGCTGAGCAGTGATGCGGGTGAACGCATCCCGGCCGAAAAGATCATTTTGCACAGCGACTATATGAACGGCCGTGATGACAATGCTGACATCGCTCTAGTTAAACTGAGCCGACCAGCCACAAAAGGGCAGGTGATCGCATTGGCTCACGATGCCACAACGGGCCATCTTGATGACGCTGGTGTCGATGTAACTGTGTCGGGTTGGGGACTGCTTCATGAATTGGACGAAGGTAGTCCAGATCGTTTGCACGCAGTCAGCACCGAGATCGTTTCAAACCAAGAGTGCAACATCGCCTACGACGGTGATATCAACAACAGTGTGTTGTGTGCCGGTGAAAAGGAAGG
>JAHDGV010000708.1 GCA_020631655.1 Chloroflexota bacterium
ATTTGTTCACCCATCCGCAACGACTCAATGTAGTCGGTGAAGTAGTGAACACCAGCCCAGTTCCGGCCGATTGAAATATTCGATGCGAGCTTATTCAATTCACCCTCAACCGTTAACGAGCTAGGGTTTCCATTCTTATCCACAACACCGATTGTCTCAAGTTCTAACCCATCAGGCGTTGGAACAAATGCTTGATCCGCACCACCCGCAATCGCCAATGGGTGTTTGTGATCGAAAAACGCCTTCAAAATCGTGACGCAAGCTCCAGCCACAGTCGCATGTCCGGCCGCGTACGACGGGTGCATGGGTGAGCCTTCACAGAACGCCATCGGCAACAACCAGTTCCCGTCTGGCAACTGAGCATCAGGTGGATTCGCTTTGCCAACCCAGCTTAAGATCGGTTTTAGCTCATCCACCATGTGATCCAGATCAGGCGAGCCTAAGTGCGCATGTTTTGCAATGCGTCCGGCCAACGCCTCTGGCCGTAAACGACGATGAACGTTGAACTTCTGGAAGCGAGCCGCTTTCAATGCGCGAGTAGCCACCTCGGTCACCAACGAAAGAATGTGTGGGCCACCAAAGTGAGCAAACCCTTGCTGATGATCGACGCTATCCGGCCGGTGGAATGGTAGGCCGGGATCAAATGGGATCCCTTCACCCAACATGATGAGGCAAGCATTGAGATATGCTTCATACAGCGCATCATAGTGGACGTAGGTGGCTAAATCTCGAGGGGTTGTAATAAACCGATACGGTTCATTTTTTCCTGAAAGGTAGCTTTCCATCCCTCTAAAATCTCCACCGTTTTGAGCATCAAACCACTCATCCCAAGTGATCAGGTGATCTTCGCACGGCTTAGCCACACGAACCCGCTGGTCAATCCGAATTGACCCGTAGGCGATTTTTCCATCAGCATTTGTATGGATGGCATCATTGCCGTTAACACCTTTGTTCCCAGCCAATAAAAACTGAGAGATGTAAGGGCCGACATCATCTCCCTCGGTGATTCCTCGGAACAAAGTCTGGCCGTTAAAGTGGCCCCGCATCCGAGCAACCTCATAATCCTTCAGATCGCAGCAGTCGTGTTTATTAAACCACGGCAATTTATTTAGGATGAGAAGAATTTTCTCCACATCTAAGGTCCACGAGTTTGCGTTTTGAGGCTTGCAGTCAACTTTTCCATCTACGGCCACAATCTCCGTAAACGGTACGTCTCGTAACAGCGCCTGAGCATACACTTCAGCGATTTCGGCCACTAGCTCATCACTACCAACTGCCGGAGCAGGTGGCATGGTAACGGCCCAAGAGTCTGGTCCTTCAAGGTCAAAAGCTAAACCGGCCCCTTGGCTTTCCCAGCCGCGAACTTTGAGCTTTGCTTTTTTGGCTTTGTCAGATTCCCAAATTCCATTGATCGGCCCCAATGGGGTGTCGATGAAATCTCGGGGGTTACCACTATCGGTGCCAAGGATAAACCACTTAAAGTCGGTCGGGTCTTTAATCAAACCGGTCTTGTAATCATGAGGTAGCCCCTTCGTAAAGCTCGCAAGGTAAGACGGCATATTCTTGCCATCAATCACGATACGAAACTTCTGTTCCTCTCCGTTTGTAACATGGCGTGGGTGGGCTCGGTTATACGCCATATCTGCGGCAGAAATGCGAATCTGCCGCGCTTGTTCATGTCTGTTGGTATTCATGTAATTCTCCAGTAGTTCCAATAAAACAAGAAGACCTTGTAATGGATGCTCCACTCGTGTAGCAAACTCTCCAAAGTGTAGGTCTCTCAATTTTCACCAAATATGTCTAGATCATATTCAGCAATGTAAGCACGTGCCTTTTTAAAATAACCCATCACCCATTAATTGAAAAGTCCTTTTCACGTTGAATTTAGAAATATCTTATCTGGACCCCAAATTATTGGGGGTTTGTTCCAAAAATATTTCAGAAAAATTAAAGCCTCTAGAGTCTGTGTAAAAAGCTAACTGCAACCATCATCCCTAAATCAACCTTTATTTGATTTATTTACTCAAGTTGCGTGCTAGCAGACCTCGGAGGTTTTCTTTCCAGAGGTCACAATTTCCTCGAGAGCAGAAACCTCCGAGGTCTTTGTTGAGAGAGTGCGCAACCCATTTATTTATCCAGGGATTTTGAAATGAAAAAATTAATGATCGCCAATTGGCTTATTCTCGCTTTAGTAGCATTTGTTGCATTTAGCAACTA
>JAHDGV010000128.1:0-7619 GCA_020631655.1 Chloroflexota bacterium
AAATAATTCAGGCGAAGGCTCCTGACTTGGTTGAAGGGATCAACTACAAAATGCTCAGCTACGGAGATGGGACAGACAACATTGTTTTTCATCTGAATGCTCAGCGGGGTTACGTCAGTTTTTATGTGGGTGATACCAAGAAGATCGATCCAACTGGGGAGCTGTTAGAGGGCATTAACTGCGGCAAAGGCTGTTTGCGATTTAAGAAAACCCAAAAGCTGGAGGAGACTCGGCTGGATGAGTTTATCGCTAAAACGGTGGAACTGTGGCAGGCGGGTGAAGATGTGGGTTGTTGATTAGGGGCGAGCCATTTTCGCTTCGCTTTCGCTTGCAAATGACTAGCCCCCACGGCGTGTTTCACCGTACAGGGGCTAGTTCCCAATCAAAACAATTTACGCCAACGACGGCCGGACAAGCCACCACTGCACAGCAACGTAAAAAATAAAAATCGCTGTACCTACAAGGGCGATGATGCCCAAAATGCCTACATTAAATCCACCAAGCAAAGCAGCCCAAAGCAGTAAAAGCCCGTTGAGCTCGAGCACAATCATCGCAAAAAGTGCGCCGCCTTTGGTGTAGTCTGCATTCCACAGGGTTAACAGCCATACCCCAAACACAAGCCAAATGACCCCGACAATTCTGATCCACGTGGCTGAGATCGATCCCAATCCCAAAAGATTAATGAGCAGGGCTGGAGCCGCCAGCATTAAGATGCCGGAGAGGGTGGTAATGATGCCGTCGAAACGGAAAAACGGCCGTTGCATATGTTCTGGTAATAACATTTAAATTCTCCTTAAAACTAGACTGACCGGCCGATTATCTACCGGCCGATTGTTGATGCAACTTTACTGCCAACTAGGGTGCCAAACCGACATTTTCTTGTGCCAATTAGTGCCAATTGGCGGTTTTTCAAAGATAAGAACTCCCTCAAGGAGTCTAAAATCATTCATCCATTACCCCCCATTTGGTCTATAATCCCCGCGCGAAAATCGTAGCCCTCGACCCAGCCCAAAGAACATATCTTATGCAAATATCACGCCTTTTTTGCCAGTGTCTGCTGGTTGTCACAATTTTAATCGCTCTTGTTGCTTGCTCGGCCGAACCTGAGCTAGCCGCCTTGCCACAAGAAGAGCCTGAGCGGGAAATATCGGCCAGCGTCGCAGTTGAGGAGCCGGTTGAAACCGAACTGCCGCCACCAGCGATTACGATTGTTGAGGCACCAACTGAGACACCTACGATTACCCCGACTCCAACGATTACACCCCTCCCATCAAACACACCAACGATCACACCGACACCCACCATCACCCCAGAGCCACCAGATTTTGCTTGGCTCGATATTTTAAACGGCTATCGTGAAGATATTGGGCTTGACCCGGTTGGCTACAGTTTTGAACTTTCAGATGCGGCCTTGGCACACAGCGAATATATGGGGCGTAATGACGCGCCAAATGCTCGGTCGCAAAATGTAGGGGCTCCATATTTTACGGGGAGCGGATCACAAGCGGCCGCCAACAGCATCATCTTCGCCATCGATTCGCCTGACGGAACTGACTTGTGGGCTTTGGACTACTGGCTATCAGCCCCGTTCCAAGCACTCACACTTTTAGACCCAGACTTAAAAACAATCGGCTACGGCCGTTTTCGCGATGACTTTGGCGGCGTGCAGGTTGCCTTTGTCATGGACTCGCTTTCAGGGATGGATGATGGCTCCACCTCGGCCGATCAATATCCAATCACCTATCCGGCCGATGGGGGGACATCGTACTTTGCGGCCCAAGGATTTAACGAATTTCCCGAACCTACCGCCAGTTGCCCCGGTTATGAAAAACCAACCGGGCCACCTCTAATTATCCAGTTGGGGAACGGAGAAAAAGTACCGGACGTGAGCAGCGCCAGTGTCAAAATAAACGGGCTTGAAGTAGAAGCCTGTGTATTTGATGAAACAAACTTCCTTGGCCGGGATGCGGCTGAGCAGGAAGCCGGTCGGGTTACCCTTGGCGCGCGGGATGCGGTGGTTCTCATCCCCAAACAGCCATTTTTTGTCGGCAACGTGGTTGAAGCCAATGTGGTTGCCGACGGGGAGAGCCATACGTGGACTCACACCGTGATCGAGCAACCGTTTATTCCGATGGCCGCACTGCCTCGCTCAGCACCCGACTGGTCAGTGGGAGACAGCGTTTCGACGTTGGGCTATGTTGATATTTCCGGCTTTGACTACGGGGGGCAAACGCACGATCTGCTAAACCCAGAAGTCATGAAACAGGCCGGGATGAAGTGGGTCAAGTTTCAGCTGAAATGGCGCTCAGACAGTGTGCCCAGCGAAATCAATGAAAAACTGGCTTTAGCCAAATCACACGGCTTTAAAGTGCTAGTTTCGGTTACGGGTGATCCGTATCCGACCAGTATTGACTATGCCGCGTTCCAAAACTTTATGGCGGGGATGGGTCAGCTCGATCCGGCCCCAGATGCGATTGAAGTTTGGAACGAGATGAATATCGATTTTGAGTGGCCGTCCGGCTCGATTGACCCGGCCATTTATGTTGAGCAAATGCTAAAACCGGCCTACACTGCGATCAAAGCGGCTAACCCCAACATTATGGTGATTAGTGGGGCTCCGGCTCCTACCGGTTTTGACAACGGCACCAATGCATGGGCCAACAGCCGGTACATGAACGGAATGGTGGAAGCAGGAGCGGTCAACTATCTCGACTGCATCGGCATCCACTTTAATGAGGGGGCAACGCCACCCACGGCTGAGAGCGGCCATCCGGCCGGAGAGTATTTTGGCTGGTACTTTGTTCCGTCGATGCAAAATACCTTCTTCGCATTTGGGGCCGATAAACCGTTGTGCTTTACGGAGCTTGGCTTTTTATCGGGTGACGGATACGGCGGCTTGCCCGGCCGTTTCTCGTGGGCCAGCCAGACTAGTGCTGATGAGCAGGCTCGTTGGCTGTATGAAGCGTTAGGGGTAGCGTATACCAGTGGCTATGTAGAGCTTGCGATTATCTTTAATGTTGACATTTTCCACTTTGAAGAGGATCCGCAGGGGGGCTTTGCGATTATTCGGCCGGGAGGCGGCTGTCCGTTCTGCCAGAGCGTAGGCGGCGGTGGGTAGACCTTTACTCTTGAATCAAGGTAACATGTTTGCGATGTACCTTGGCATCAAGTGGATCTAATCCCAACTGGAGCAAAACTTGGTCAACTCGGCCGGTTTTTGATGGCTCTAAAGCTAATTTTGCAATCAGCGTAATCGGCTCATCAGGCTCGCCCGGCTTAACCGACAGGTCAAAAACCATCGGCCGCAGGTCAAACTGTTTCAACTTTTTCTTGACCACGCGTTCGCGCAAAATCTCATCGGCCGCTAGCAAGTCTGCTACACGTTGCTCAAGCTCAGCTCGTGCAATTTCCTCAGTGATTGTGATCTCAAACGTCGAATCTATCGTCAACACCTGCAGTTTTTTGCCGCTGGTAGGCACCTCTTGAATGTCTAGCAGTTTAATGCCCGGGGCCATCTTTTCGGTAATTCGCTCAGCCGCAGAGGATGGCTCAAGCACCTCTTTTGTCCAAATATCAACAATCTCATAATCACTGGTCGTTCCCAGTGGTGTGGCTGTCATAAACGACATGCGCGGCCGCTGATTGAACCCTTGACTGTAGGCCATGGGAATCTTGGCTCTGTTTAAAGCCCGTTCCCACGTGCGAGCCACATCTAAATGGCTAATGAAGCGGGTTGGGCCAAATTTGCTAAATCGGATGCGCAAGCGCTGGACGTATTCTGCGTTAGACATGGGCCTATTTTATCTCTGTTCGGCCGTAGATGGCATGAATGTAAATAACTGGATAATTGATCCAAGCCAAAACTCCCAGAGGTGGCCCGATCATAACCATTCCATAACCTAAAAAAGATTGACCTGATACAGGTACTCTGGTACTCTTTTTTTCGGAAGATATTGGAAAAAGGGGCCTACACCAAACGTTGGCAGTGATTGGTAAAACAACACTGTTCAGGTTCAGACATAGAGTTTTATGTCTTGCGTTTTGAAGGAAAACGGGAAAAAGGACGCGGTCAACCGGCCGGAAGTACAGGGGTGATATGATCGTTCCATCGCCAGATCAGAGAGTTGAAAAGCTTGGTTTTTCAGATGTGAAGGCATGGAACATGATTAACGAAGTCTACATAGCCTGCCTCGTACTATCAGTTATTTATATCGCTATGGGTTTGTTCGAGGGAGCGCTTTTAATGATGGAAGGGGTGCTCATCGGAGCACTTGGCATTCTCCTCTTAAAAGAAACCAGCCGGGCGGCCGCAGTCCTTTTGATCAGC
This sequence comes from Chloroflexota bacterium, assembly GCA_020631655.1. Classification (GTDB taxonomy): domain Bacteria; phylum Chloroflexota; class Anaerolineae; order Promineifilales; family Promineifilaceae; genus WTJY01. The sequence continues at coordinate 4,328 of JAHDGV010000128.1, forward strand.
ATTTGCGTCATCTCGTTTTCAAATAGCATGGTGTCATGGTTAGGCATAGTCGATTTTGGCGAACGGAATATATTGCTGGCCTTTATCGGCATTTGGTGCAGTGTCCGGGCCTTAAAAGCGACGCTTGCCCTAAAAGGGGCACCTACTGTTGATGATGCGATTCGCCGCCTGCTTCCATAATCCAATCAGCTAGCCTGCTTCTCCTCTCTAATATCCTGAATTTGGGGTTTCAACATAGTTACAAACCCCCTGTCATTTGGCCCACACTAACTTGCTTAATGCGATTCAAAACAGACCAATGACTGGGAGTTCTACCGAAAACTCCCAGTCACCAACCGATTTTTCGCGATGAGACGCTGTCCCGATCGGTCATGTGACAGGGAGATTAACTCAAAACTTCAACTCCGAACGCAGGTTAATAATCAAAACGAAGTCAGACAATCTGGGCTATAATCGGCCGCATGCCCCTGCACCAACGGCAAAAACTGCTCCTTCTGCTTATCCTGCTCGTCGCAACCGCTGTGCGCGTTGTGGGGTTTATTACCCAATCGCCCCCCGGCCCCGAGCATGATGAAGTCGCCAACTGGCTAATCGATAAGTCGATTCTGGCCGGGGAACACGCCGTCTACTTTACCCAAGCCTACGGCCACGAAGCTGGGTTCCACTATTGGCAAACGTTATTTGTGTGGCTTGTTGGGGATAACGTGCTGGCTTTACGGGCTCCGGCCGCACTGCTGGGGGTTCTGTCTGTTGCCGTCACCTACGCCCTCAATCGCAGACTGTTTGGTCGAAACGCTGCCTTAATCATTGCCGCAATTATCGCAGTGCTGTTTATGCCCGTTTTCTACAGCCGCTTGGCCCTGCGGGCAATTAGCCTGCCAGTTACGGCCGGGCTGTGCGCCTGCTTTTTCTGGGATTGGTTAAAAACCGGCCAGCGCAAGTTCTTGATTCTAGCGGCCGTGCTTGCCGGGCTCTCTTCCTATACATATTTGGCTTCGCGCGCGCTCCCAATCTTCTTTATAGGATGGTTTATCGCCTTGGCTCTGTTGCACCGGATGCGGGTCGGGCATACGGCAAAAGATTGGTTGACATTCGCGGCCGTTTACCTGCTTGTCTCCCTGCCGCTCATCCTGTTCCTGCAGAATCCTGCCAATGTTGAAACCCGCGTGGGTGAGGTAGATGGCCCGCTCCAAGCGATGTTGGCCGGAGATCTGCGGCCGGTGCTCCAAAACAGCTTGGCCATTTTGGGTGGATTTGGCTTTTCCGGCGACCCGCTATGGCGGCAGGGGGTCGCGTTTCAGCCGATTTTTGAGCCTCTGTTTGCCATCTTTTTCTACGTGGGGTTGATAACCGCCCTCATTAAAATTAGAGATATGCGTTACAGCTTTTTGCTGATTTGGCTCGGCGCCAGTGTGATCCCCAGTGTGGTAACAATCGATGCTCCCAGCACAATTCGGATGATTTTAATGGTACCGGTCACGGCGACGTTTCCTGTAGTAGGACTAGAACAGATTTTGAACCGGTTTGGGATTTCACTAGTTAGTACCGAAGTCCCGAAAAATCCCGCAGTTATCCACAGTTATCCACAGTTATCCACAAGAAAAGGGGAGTTATCCACAACTAAATTGAATTTTGCTTGGATTGCGCTCTTGACAGCTTCTTGTCTAGTGTTCTATGCCTCGCGTACTATGCGGGATATTACCCAGACATGGCCCACCAGCACCGAAGTGCGATTTGTGTGGCAAGAAGCGTTTGCCCAAATCGGCCGAGATATCGATCAAACACCTCAAATCGCAGACGTCAGTATTGCTGGCTGGACGCCCGACACAATGGATGATCCAACGATGGAGTTAGTGACCAAACGGGGTGATGTGACTCGGCGTCATTTTGGGCGTGTGGGGACAATCGAAACGCTGGTTATTCCGCCGCATCCACACACCATTTACCGGCCGAGTGATTTACCGTTTGATCCGATTATTGAGTCGCAGATTTTAGCCAATTACGACACAGAATTGATTGATGCCTTTACCCGCTATCGCTCAACGGCTCCGGCCGAGTTGGAGCTGATGGGTGAAGGTGTGACCGTGACTCATCCCCCATCGGGCAACGAGCTTAGGTTTGTCGGCCACCAACCAATCACAACAAATAATGATGAGATTAAACTGCTGACCGTGTGGCAGGTAGGCGCCATCCCCGCACCGGCCGCGCCTAACACAAAGCTGTTTTTGCACTTGGTAGATGTAGATGGGAATTTACTGGCTCAGCATGACGGCTTGGATGCACCGCATCGCTTTTGGCAGACTGGAGATTTGCTGGTGCAATTGCATTCGGTTCCCCAAGATTCTGCGGCGGCCGAATTGCGCTTGGGCGCTTATGTCGGTGCCCCGCCGTGGGAGCGATTTGTGCAGGCTGACGGCCGAGACGTGATTGTTATACCGCTCCCATAAAACAAAAAGGCCCAGCCATAAGCGGCCGAGCCTTGTGTATATCTCGTAGAGACGTGCCGCTGGCGCGTCTATCTATTTAATCTTCAAAACTTTAAAGACCGTCTCACCACGTGGGGTGATTACTTTTGCCTTTTGCCCTTTCTTTCGGCCGATCAAAGCTTTGCCAATCGGAGACTCATTTGAGATCAACCCATTGTTCGGGTCCGCTTCATGTGGACCCACAATGCGATACTCTTCCTCTTCATCTTCGAAGCCTTCTTCAGCAATGACAACGGTGCTACCTACGACCACAACTCCTTTGGGTGCGGTTGACTCATCAATAATGACGGCTCGGCGAATCGAGTCTTCTAACGTCTTGATACGCCCTTCATTAAGCCCCGATTTTTCTTTGGCATCGTGATAGTTGGCGTTTTCTTTTAGGTCGCCATCTGCAATCGCTTTGGCTAGTTTGTCAGCGATTTCCGGCCGCATTATATTGATCGCGTGATCCAACTCATCTTTTAAACTTTGTAACCCTTCTGCGGTTACGTAAACGGGTCCAGTGTTACTCATTCTGTTTCTCCACTTGCTTCTACTTTAACGGTTCAATTGGCGATTTAGCTTCTTTCTCTTCGCCGGTTATGTTGAATTGGCCGTTTGCTTGATAAACCCTCTCTGCAAAAAGGGTGAAAATTTCTGTGAATAAAAAGACCCCGTTACGACGGGGCCGAGAAAATATTATAGCCAACAGCCGTGATGCTGTCTATTGCGTTAATGGAACTGGGTCCAGAGAGGGGCAAACTTTACCGAGTAATCAGTTCATGCTATCCTCAATACCCATGAAACCGCTTCAGAATCGCCAGCCG
>JAHDGV010000128.1:7719-14012 GCA_020631655.1 Chloroflexota bacterium
ATGAAACCGCTTCAGAATCGCCAGCCGGGGCAACAGCTCGCCTTTTTGCCCCACCCAGACGTTGAGCCTTTGGCCGAGACGATGTTGGCATTTGCCAATAACTCGGGTGGGTTAATTGTGCTGGGGCTAGATTTCTATGGCAATTTGACGGATGAGGTTTTTCCGGAAGATGCAGAGGTAGCTTTGCACGAAGCGATGGCGTTGACCCGGCCGCCGGTTGAAAGCACGTGGCAAGAGATTCCAACAGCGGCCGGTCGGTTGATCGGATTCCGCGTGGAGCGGAGCCGCGATTTGCACACAATGGAAGACGGCCGGATTTTGACCCGCACCGGTACAGACAATCGGCCGTTAACGGCTGACGAAATTATCCAGATTTCTGGGGATCGCACCTACGGCGATTTTGAAGAAGGGGTGGTTGCAGGGGCGACCGTACAAGCAGATTTTGATAACGATCTGATCATGGAATACATGAACAAGCGTGAGGAGCGCGGTGCATCTTGGGTCGGTTCCCGTATGGAACTGCTGTTTGAGATCGGTGCCATCACCAATGAGGGTCTGCCAACAGTGGCCGGTATGCTCTTGTTTGGCAAAAATCCGCAAGCGTATTTTCCACAGTGTGGGGCTGTTTTTGTCCGTTTTGATCATGAACAACCGCGCTCAGAAGAGGGTGGGGCCGGATACGGCCGACGGGACGAAATTCGCGGCCCACTGCCACGGGTGGTTGAACAATTGTGGAATACCGTTTGGAACGAGATGCGGACCGGAGCTGTGGTGCGCGGCTTAGAGCGAACAGAAGTCACTGAGTATCCGGCGTTTGCTGTGCGTGAGGCGATCATCAATGCGGTGTGTCACAGAGACTACCGGATTCGCGGCCGGCGGATCGAGGTCCGCATGTACGCTGACCGGCTCGAAATTATTAGCCCCGGCGGCCTACCTGGCTACATGACACTCGAAAATTTAGTAGAAGAACATTTCTCGCGCAATCCGCGCATTGTAAACGGGCTGTTTTACTGGGGCTACATTGAGGAATTGGGGCTCGGCATCGACCGGATGATCGAAGAGATGGTTGAGCTAGGGCACAATCCCCCTGCGTTTCGGGATACCGGCCACGTGTTTACCGTGCGTCTAGAGGCCAAAAGCGGCGGGCCGCAAAAAGCCATCCAGCCCCGCTGGACCAAAAGCATGAACGAGCGGCAGGCTCGCGCCTTGAGCTACGTGCGTGAAAACGGGAGTATCACCAATCGTGAGTACGCCCGCTTGTGTGACGGGGTTAGCCCAGAAACGTTGCGCCGCGATTTGGTTGAGCTGGTGAATCGTGGCGCGTTGCTCAAAATCGGGAGCAAAAAGGGAACGCACTATATATTGAAGTAAGGAACAGAGTGCGTGGATAGGGATAGGGAATCTGCAGGTCAATTAAAGTAAATCGTCCCAGATGTTTTGGTACTTTTATGGAATCGTCATACCCACGAAGGTGGGTATCCAGCGCCGAGCTGAGCACTGGATTCCTGCCTGTGCAGGAATGACGGTCTTACTAAAGAACACTTGAATACTTCGGGGATACTGTTTTTCGCTCAACCTTTGAGAATTTTTATGAAATGAACGCCCCTATCCTGTTTTTCAACTCGATATAAGCGTTTTTCGCCCCTAAATGAGTGATACTTTATACTTGGAACCAGTCAGGTGCCTGTGTCGTATACCATATAGAACAAAATGCTCTAACCGAGCGATAACGATCAAAATATAATTTCTTTAAGGCCGCCCGCTGGGGAAAGGTCAGTCAATTTAATCAAGCAAGAATTTATGAGCGACAATCCAGAGGAACAACTGCCATCCGAACAACCGGAAAACGAACAGCCTGAAAACGGAAATCCATCGGCCGAAGAGCCAAATAATCAAGATGGGGAGGAGTCGATTTCAATCATCGATGTGATTGATGCGCAAAAAGACGCTCCAAAACCGGCCGAACCTGCAACAGAAGACGATGGGCTTGATTTTTTGACAACCGACGTGCCGATGATGGAGGAGCCAAAAACGCCCAACCCAATCATCAACATTTCTGATACACCAGATGATGACGACTACACCGCAACCGGCTCTTTAGGGATTGATATTCCCGATGAAGTAAAGCGGACCAATGTGCCGCCCCCGATCTATTCAAATGAACTGCGCCCTAAAAACCGGCCGACGTTCGAAGATCCTGATGCGACCCAAGTTTCAGCTGATTCCGCATTTCCTGGCTCAACTCGGCTAGATAAAGATTTGCCCGACATGCGGCCAAAACGGGAAGAACCGGCTCAGAACGAGCCAGCGGCCGAAGATCCCCAAGAACCTGATCCCTACAACGACTTTACTCGGGCATATGTGCCGCCCAAAGTGGCTGATCGCTACCGGCCGCAGGGGCCAAGCTCGCCACCAACGAGCCAGCCGGTGCGGGACAACGACCCGGTTGATGCCGGTGAGCTGACCCAGCCGATGCCCAAGCCACTGCGGGAAAAACCGCAAACCGGCCCACAGCGGGTTCAGTCCAATAAGCCAAAACGGGACTATTACCAAAAACCGCCCGAGCAGTTGCCAAAACGTCAGGAATCTACCCGGCCCACGAAGCAGCCGGTGCGCCAAGCGGTAACAGATCAATCAACCACCCGGCCGCCGCGCCAGCCGAAACGAAGCAGAAAACCGGCACCGCAAGATGATTTTCGCGAATTTATCCCTGAACCGGTCGACACCCGCCGCGCCCGTGGAGGCTGTCTGCGTCGTATGGTGATTTGGGGCATTTTATTTGTAATTCTTGGCTTTTCGCTAGGGATCATTGGTTTAAGCGCCGGATACATTTTTGTAGCCCAAGACCTGCCATCTCCCAATGAGCTAAAAGATCGAGCCAGTGATTTCGAGACCGCATTTATTTTGGATCGTGACGGAAACGAGATGTACCAGATCACCGATCCAAACGCCGGGAATCGGACATTTGTGCAGCTTGAAGAAATCGCTGACGTGCTTGAACAAGCAACCATCGCCACAGAAGATGCCCGTTTTTACACCAATCCCGGCTTTGACCCGATTGGTATCGTGCGGGCCATTATTCAGGCGTACCAAGAAGGGGAGATTGTTTCGGGTGCCAGTACGATTACCCAGCAGTTGGCTCGGGCGCTTTTGCTAGATGCGGAGGAGCGTAGCCAACGGACGTTTACCCGCAAGGTGCGCGAAATTATCTTAGCGGCCGAAATTAATCGCCGCTGGCCCAAAGAAGATGTTTTAGAGCTTTATCTAAACGAGATCAACTACGGGAATCGGGCGTACGGCATCGAAGCGGCGTCAGCAACCTATTTCAACAAAACGGCCGCTGAGTTGACCTTGGCCGAAGCGGCGATTTTAGCCGGACTGCCACAGGCTCCGGCTTTGTGGGATCCCTACACCGCTCCTGACAAGGCGATCGGCCGGATGTGGGAAGTGTTAAGCCTGATGGTGAGCGAAGATTATGTGAGTCAAGAAGAGGCTCAGGCTGCAATCGATTCGATGGCCGTACGAGTCTATGAGATGACACCTCCGACCGTGACTATCGAGCATCCCCATGCGGTATTTTACGTGTTGCAACAGCTTGAAGAAGCCAATGATGCTCAAACCATCTACCGGGGTGGGTTACGCGTTTTTACAACAATCGATCCAGCCATCCAGCAAATTGCCGAAGATGTGATTGCTGAAAATCGTGCCAATATTAACGCCCAAGGGGCTGATAATGCCTCGCTCATCGCCATTCATCCGGAGACTGGCGAAGTCTTGGCGATGGTCGGTAGCGTAGACTTTAACGACGAATCGATCAGTGGGCAGGTCAACATGGCCGTCAGCCCACGCCAGCCGGGATCAACGATCAAGCCGTTTGTTTATTTGGCCGCTATGCAAGAAGGGTGGAATCCGGCGACGCTGATTTGGGACGTTCCCACACAGTTCCCAGACACGCCAAATCCACCTTACGCACCTAAAAACTTTGATGACCGTTTCCACGGCCCGATATTGCTCCGGCAGGCGCTGGGTAATTCCTATAACGTGACGGCCGTGAAGGCGCTGGAGTACGTGGGTGTCTGCGAGTTTATCGATTTTGCTCGCAACCGCTTCCAGCTGCTCAACTTAGATTACAGTGGATGTCTTGAGTCAGGGCGGCCGACCAATCACGGTTTGGCCTTGGCTTTGGGCGGTGGTGAAACCACTCCTTTAGAGATGGTGACCGCCTACTCAACCTTGGCCAATCAAGGATTCCAGATTCAGCCCTACACGATTCAGCGGATCGAAAACCGGGCTGGTGAAGTGTTGTTTGAACGTGAGGCATCACCAAAAGTCGGTGTGATCTCGCCGCAGAATGTGCACTTAATTACTAACATTTTGACCGATAACAACGCACGTCAACCATCATTTGGTCTAAACAACAATTTGGTTGTCCCTGGATACGAAGTGGCGGCGAAAACCGGAACGTCTGGCACAGATCGTTTTGACGTGCGGGATGGCTGGACCATTGGCTACACATCGAACATTGCGGCCGGGGTTTGGGTGGGTAACACCGATACTCGGCCGGTATCTGAGGGTAGCTCGGGCTATTCGATGGCATCACCGATTTGGAACGCCTTTATGACCCGTGTGTTGGCTCCACAGCGGCCGCAGGCATTTGTGCGGCCAGAAGGAATTGTAGAGCTTGAAATTTGTGCTCGCTCCGGCACCGAACCGGGGGCAGATTGCCCGGAACGTCGGCGGGATTTGTTTAACAACGTCAACCTGCCAGCACCGGCCGAAGACGACTTCTTGTTGAAGGTTCCCATCGATTTATGGACCGGTTTGCGCGCCAGTGCTGACTGCGGCGAGAGCGTTTATCAGGCCAGCTTTATCAACGTTCAGATCAATAGCCAGCCAGAGGTCCGGCCGCGTGAAGAGCAAGCGGTTCTGACTTGGTTGCAAGACACGGCTGACGGCCGGAATTGGGCCATCGGGCAAAACTTAGTTTTACCTTCGGGTAGTAATCTATCCTTGCCACCGTCGCTCACATGTGACGCAACAACACCCCGGCCGAATTATCAGATCACATCCCCACTGGCCAACCAAGAGCTACAGGGCGTGGTTGATATTTTGGGTGTGGCCAATGCGCCCGGCATTGTTGGGTATCGGATTGACTATGGGCTGACCCATAATCCTCAAGCATGGGCCACTTTAACCGAAGTACGTAGTGGGCAAGTTTCCGGTGTAAGTGCTGGAAATGTGCTGATGCGGCTCGACACGTCGACCATTCCGCCTGGCCCATTCACGCTTCGACTGACGATTATCGGGCCGGACAATCCGTACACGCCTGAAATTGATAATGTGATTTTGGAGACAACGGTGCCTCTGAGCATTGCCCAACCAACGCCAACACCTACGCCGACCGCAACCAACACCCCAACTCCAACGGCTACACCTACCGAAACACCGACGGTGACACCCACAACAACGTTGCCTCCTTTGCCACCAACCCGCACTCCGGTTCCTGAATCACCGGCACCGGAGGATGATCCAACCCCTACGCTGGCCCCGATTGAAGAGCCAGAGGATACGGTTGAACCTCCACCGGAACGGCCGACAGATGCGGCTCCGGCCGAAGAAACCCCAGAAGGATAGCGCACGTTTAGATGCGACTGGTCATGCTGGGGCCGTTTGGCTTCCATCCCAATAAAACGATGCGCTCGCGGGCCATGGGCTTTGCCCGCGAGCTTGTCAAAGCGGGGCATGATGTGCAGATAATCATGCCGCCGTGGCAATCGCCAGAAGAGGCTGAGAAACAATGGTCTGAAGATGGGGTGGAGATCGTTTATGTCGATCTTTCTGGTGGGATTGTGCCAACCGTGCGGCGCATGATCGCGCAGGCTAAAGCGTTTGAACCAGATGTGATTTGGGGATTCAAGCCAAAGGCGTATTCTGGCTTAGCCATGTGGTGGCTGTGGAAATCTAGATGGGGGGGCAAACGGCCGACCTTGGTTTGTGATACTGACGATTGGGAAGGCTGGGGAGGCTGGAACGATATCGCTGATTATTCAACTGTTCAAAAATATTTCTTTGCATGGCAAGAACGCTGGGGAATGAGCCATTGTGATTTGCTGACGGTTGCCAGCCGCGAGCTCGAGAAACGGGCTAAAGGGATGGGAATCCCGGCCGATAAGACTTTGTATTTGCCCAACGGCTCGGGCCTGAGCGCACAACCCATCGACCGAGAAAAGATTGCGGCCAAACGGGAAGAATTGGGAACTGCCAACCGGCCGACCATTTTGTTGTACAGCCGC
>JAHDGV010000709.1 GCA_020631655.1 Chloroflexota bacterium
CACCAAAGCAGATGGGGCAGCTGTTTGCAAAAATTGCGGTGGCCTAATCAGCGTCTAACGGGCCGATATCACCGGTAAGTACAATTGGGACACGATTTCGAGCACCTCAATCTCAAAAGTTGTCGTGGCCTCTCCACCTTCGTTGTCAATAACCTGTAACTCGATCGTGTGAACACCAATGTCTGCTGTCGTGGGGGTGCCATCCAGCGTAGCTGTTCGATCCCCATTGTCTGTTAGGGTCAACCAATCCGGTATTTGTATCGAGGAAACGGTGAGGGTGTCAAGCAAATTTGGGTCATCAGCCATGATGGTGACAGCGATCGGCCAACCCACAAACTTCTTTAAGCTTTCAGTTGGTGAAATGACGGGGCTGTCGTTGACATCTGGAATCTCGGCCGAAAATAATTCAAATACCTCTAAATCATCTTGGTTCGCCTGATAGATGAGGCGAGCGTCACCAGCCGTTATCTCCATCGCCTCGATTTTCGCATTCACATCGGTTGGCATTGTGCTAAATTTGCGGGGGGTTCCGTTTCCAATCGATATGGCAAAAATGTCTTTTCCATCTTCTTGAGCATGATTTGCAGCGTAAATCACCTTTTTAGAATCCGAAGTAATAAAAAACATTGAAGAGACTTCGGTGTGACTAAGTTTGACCGTCTCACCTGTTTCAATAGACGTGCGCCACAAATTGCCGAGTTCCCAATACACAACGTATTTTCCATCAGCGGACTGTTTGTAATTGAACCCATGGGGGACAAACCAAGGGGAGTGCCAAGAAATTCGTCGTGGTTCTCCTCCAACAACCGGAACTGCATACAAATGATAGTCACATACATAAAGAATAGACTGGTTGTCTTGAGTAAAAGAAATGTTGGCGGCCGTTAAACCACACTCATCAATCATCGTCTCAACACCACCAGCAAGTGGGGCCGTAAATACCCCGACGCCAGCTTTATAAAAAATGACAGTTTGGCTATTCGCACTGATTTCAAATTCTGAGATTTGATTTTCGGCTTCAGCTTCGGGCTCATCCAACCTTTGAGAGCCACTGCCATCTACAGCCACACTAAATATGCCGGTCGATAAGTCTTCATCTATTCCGTATGGTGTATGAATAAAATATTTACCGTCTGGACTATATTCGAACTCGATATGTCCAGCTGGCAATCCGGCCGCCAGCTCTACTTCAGTCCCGCCAACAATTGGTACAGCATAAAAATTTACCGTCAACCCGGCAGGGTTAAACAGTTCGGTTTTAAAGATGACTGTTTGCTCATCTGGTGTCAAAGAGGCTTGTCCAACATCGACTCCCATTTCTGGTGTCGATTTTAGCTGAACTGTGGTTCCGCCTGATACAACATAGCTATATAGCTCAGACTGAAAATTCCCACTTTCCGCTCCATCTTCCTCCATCAATCTGTAAACCAACAGGCTTCCATCGGGAGAAATATCATCAACCACAGAATACTTCCCGGCCGGAACCGAAAATCCATCTAAACGAATGCGGTCAGCCCTGTTTGTGACGTCACTGCTATACCACTCCAATTCTGTTGTCGAATCGTCAATCATCGCAAAAATCAACCGATCAGAGTCTGGTGTAAATCGATACTCAAAAACGGTATATTTAGAAGCAAAACCGTCGGTTAAATGAATAGGGGCCGATGTTCCATCAACTGGAGCGACATAAATTTGTCGGCCGACACCATACAGCGTCTCCACCGCATAGGCGGCAAGCGTGCCATCTGGGCTTAACTCAAAACCGTGCACGTGCCCCGGCGAAGGCAGTGGCCCATTCAGTTTTATAGATTCAGACGTTGCACCCGCACTTAACCCAAATGGTGCAAGAAACAGGAATAGCACCAGAGCAAAAACGGCACAGGCTTTCCCCGCTAAAGAAAACGTAGGAACGGTAAAAAAGGTAGGTTCTTTCATTAGTTTATCCTTTATCTTTCGAAAATATTCTTTTTTAGATCAGTAAAGTGTTGGTCCAACAAAACTGCAACGAGCAATTCAAGCAAATAGTTCCCTTACCCTCAACCGGTCAAAACTTAATTTCAGCCCCAATAGTCCTCGTTTTCCCGATGCAAGCCCTACGAATTTAAAAAGCCCCGTTAGGTTTTAAACACCAAACGGGGCTTCAATCGGCTTAGATTAATACAGCGTCATTAAAGACTTTTTCGAATAATCTTGCAGCTCATCGACCCGGCCGT
>JAHDGV010000129.1:0-11148 GCA_020631655.1 Chloroflexota bacterium
ACTTAGACCTAAACTATGTTTGGGCCAACAAGCATTTTGCAATGGATTGCGGTGTAGAGTTTCCTGAAAGATTAGTTGGGAAATGTGATTACGATATGCCTTGGACCCGAGAACAGGCCGAGGCATATCGTGCTGACGATTTGCGGGTGATGGAAACGGGGGAGCCCAAAATCAATATTATTGAACCTCAAACTAGAATGGATGGCTCGGGGGCTTGGCTAAATACCAACAAAATTCCTGTCAGAAACAAAGCGGGCCAAGTTATTGGTATGATCGGAACCTACGAAGATATAACCGAACGCACCCAAGCTGAGATCGCTTTACGCATGGACCAACAGATGTTGGAATTGGTGTTTAGCCACATCCCGGTAGCGGTGTTTTGGAAAGATCGGGATCTGAATTACTTAGGGTGCAACGAAAACTTTGCCAAGGATGCGGGGCTAAATTCACCCGATGAAATATTGGGGAAAAATGATGATGATCTGCCGTGGACGCGTGAGCAAGTTGAGGCGTACAGATTAGACGATCAGCTTGTGATTAACACGGGGCAGGCGAAGCTCAATTACATTGAGGAACAAAAGCAGGCGGACGGGAAAAACGCTTGGATTCAAGTAAACAAAGTCCCTCTGCGTGACAAAGATAATAAGGTGATGGGGGTTCTCGGAACCTACCAATACATCACAGAACAGATTGAGGCCCGTGAGGCATTACGGCGTGCTAGGCTCGAAACACTTGAAGAACGCCAGCGGCTAGCGCGCGAATTGCACGATGCGGTTAGCCAAACGTTGTGGACAGCCAGCCTGATGGCGGATGTGTTGCCAGATGTTTGGGAAAATGACCTTGATGAAGGTCGGAAAAATCTTGATCAGCTTAAGCGCCTGACCAAAGGTGCGCTGGCGGAAATGCGCATGCTTTTGCTCGAGCTACGGCCGTCGTCTTTGGTTGAAACGGATCTAAAAGAGTTGCTGGAACGGCTGGCTGAAGCGACGATGAGCCGTAAGAAATTAGACATCACCGTAAAGGCAAAATCTGTAAACGACTTAGCCCCAGATGTCAAAATTGGGCTGTATCGGATTGCTCAAGAAGGGCTCAACAACATCGTGCAACATTCGCGGGCCACGCACGCCACAATTGAACTAGCAGAAACCAATCAGCAAATTAGATTAACCATTTCGGATGATGGACGCGGCTTTGACGTGGATGGCTCTGCCTCAGACCGATTGGGGTTAACCATCATGCAAGAACGCGCGGCCGACATTAAAGCAAACTTGTCTATCGAGAGTAAAGTAGGTTCAGGAACAAAGATTATGATTCTATTTGATCGTCAGAAACCGGGAGGAGAATCGGATGGGTGATCCAATACGCGTCTTAATCTGTGATGACCATGATATGCTCCGTGAAGGGTTAGCCGCATTTTTACGCGCCAGTACAGACCTTGAACTGGTGGGTGAAGCGGCAACCGGGGTTGAAGCGGTAAAGGTTTGCGCCGAAGAATCGCCTGACGTGATCTTAATGGATCTGCTGATGCCGGAAATGGATGGTGTGGGTGCCATTAAAGAGATCAAGGAAAGCCACCCAAATATCAAAATTATTGCGCTATCTAGCTTTGCAGAAAGCAAATTGGTCCGTTCAGCCGTTGATGCTGGGGCAACCAGTTATTTGCTCAAAAATGTATCGGCCGCAACCTTGGCCGAGTCGATTCGGGTTGCCTATTCAGGGGTCGCCACCTTCTCACCAGAGATTACCCCCAGCCTGCTATCTGCTCCCAAAGGGAGTGACATCGATCTAACCAACCGGGAAACTGAAGTTTTGGGGAAAATTGTTGAAGGATACTCAAACGCTGAAATTGCATTCCAATTGAGTATCAGCAAATTTACGATTAAAAATCATGTCAGCAATATTCTGAGCAAGCTGGGAGTCAACAGCCGCACAGAGGCGGTCAGGGTCGCATTGCAGAATGACCTGATTTAAATAGAGGGACTTTCATTTCACACCTATTCAGTAACTGCGAGATCACCCTTCGACAAGCTCAGGGTTCCTTGTAAACGAAAGTCCTAAGAGGAATCAGCTGTCTAGAATGGCGGTCACCTCGGCCGCTTCATCAGCCGTTAGCATCCAATCGCCCGCTTTGGCATTGGCACGCAAATGCTCGATTTTGGTTAGCCCTGAAATCACTGAGCAGACGGCCGGTTGAGCCAACAGCCAACTATGAGCCAGTTCGTTAATCGTGCGGCCATGATCCTCCGCCCAAGCCATCAATTTATCTAACTTATCGTAGTTTTCATCGGTCATATACCCTTGCACATAAGCGCTTTGCTCGCCGCGAGATCCGGCCGGAGCCGCCTCGCCCCGCTTGTATTTGCCTGTTAAAAAACCCCCTGCCAACGGAAAGAATGGGATAAACCCAACGTTGTGCTCAGCACAGTATGGAATCATCTCTTTTTCTACCTGCCGTTCAAACATGTGGAAATGACCTTGCTCTGACACAAACGGGATTTGTGATTTGAACTCGGCCAATAAATTGGCTTTGGCCAACTGCCACGCCGCATAGTTGGATGTGCCGACGTAGCGCACTTTCCCGGCCGAAACCAAGTCGTCTAGCGCTCGCATCGTCTCTTCCATCGGTGTTGTCGGGTCAAATCGGTGCATCTGGTACAGATCGATGTGGTCAGTTTGTAGCCGCTCCAAACTTTTTTCCACCGCTTGATTCAGGTAGTAGCGGGATGTTCCTCGCGAATTGGGGCCATCACCGGTGGGAATACAGGCTTTGGTCGCCAAAACTACCTGATCTCGTTTCCCTTTTAGCGCCACACCCAACGCCAGTTCAGACTTCCCTTTCTGATAAATGTCGGCCGTATCGATAAAGTTAATCCCCAAATCAATCGCTTCATCGATAATCGCGTTGACATTTTGCTGATCAACTTTCCCTCCAAATTGATTGGTCCCCATGCCGATTACTGATACACGCACACCTGCATTGCCTAACTGACGATATTCCATTTTGTCCTCCAACTACTCGTCAAAATCATCAAATATCTAGCTTATCAAAATTAAGCAAAACATCGCAAAGTAACCATTTTTAAATTTATGTGTAAGGGAAAATGTTTATAATAATCAAACTAATATCCCAGTCACTTTTAGGAGCACTTGTCTGTCTAAGCCGTGAAGCCAAGAGCCTTTGGTTGCCCTATTTGCCAAGTGAAGAAGCAGGAGATCAATCACAATGAACCGTCGATACTTCAATTTTGCAGTACTCTTTATATTCCCAGCCATTATGCTAGCAAGCATGCTGAATCCCGATGTGGGGTCTGCCTTTTTCAACAATGGGCGTTCACAGACTTCAGCAGATATTGCTGATACCTCTGGTGTGATTAAGGTAGTTGTGAATGCCTCAGACAGTGGCGAAGGGGTTAATTCAAGAGTTCTTCTTCATAACCTAAATACAGACCAAAGGTATTGGGCCGACCATATTCCAAATCCTAGTTTTTTCGGCTCTCCCAGCGAAGCAAAGTTCTTTAATCTTGATACAAGTCATACTTATCGAATTTTTGTTGGAGATGATAATTTCTACCAGCATACGAACTATTTGGCTCAAAATTATGACGGGTACAACACCCCTTTTGACTCTCTCGATGAAGCTGAATACACCGAAGTCACTTTTCCGGCCGGTGAAAACGCCTTTGAAGTAGAAGTGCTTCGCCAGCCTTCGGCCGCAATTGATATTAAATTTATTGATGCGGATACCAATCAACCAATTTCAGGCTTTGGCGTTGTGAACCATATTGAGGCTCAGCAAAGGTTCGGGGAATCTATTCATAACCTCAACACAATTAGCGTCGATTTTGATGGAAACGCAAAAGCTAACTCTCACATTTATAGTCAGCCTCTATCGCTGACAGTCAAAACACACTCAACCTATGCACCTACCACCTTTGTCGCAAATCCGGTTTTAGGTGTCACAACTACGGTTCAGATTCCGCTTGAAAAAGCAGGCACGATAACGGGTAGGGTAACGCGTAACTCAAATGGGACCCCTATTCAAAATATTGGGATTGAATTACTCGGCCTGATTGATCCGGGGTATTCTGAGCCTTACTACGATGTTCTGGCACGTGGATACAGTGACGAAAATGGAAACTACGAAATTAACAATGCGCTTGAGGCCGGAAGCTATTTGATTCGTACTGAGGATTTCCAATGCATAGACTTTACTGAAAACGAATGCTATGGTGCCATCTATTACGGCGGTGGCTCTGATTTAGATAACGCCACTCCAGTTCAGGTTTCAAACAAGGTAACTACTTCCAATATTAACTTCGTGCTTGAGCCCCTCCCTACCATTAGCGGTGCAATAAGCGTCTCCAGCGGTGAGCCTTTAAATGAGTGGGTTTCAGTCAATTTTTACACCGACCCATACACAAATTCTGTCAAGTCAAAATCGGTGTATTTGCCAGAAGCAGACTATTTAGCCGCTCTTGATCCAGGCACCTACTATGTCGACGTTCGGCCGAGATATGACTCGGTTTACGTAGGTGAGTTCTACAATGATAAAATCCAAGCAACCGCCGATCCGATTGTTCTTTCGGCCGGAGACAAACTCGAAAACATCAACTTTCAGATCGATCTTGGCGGGGTTATCTCAGGAACAGTTGTTGATGCGAATACAAATGAGCCTCTTGCTTTTGCAAACGTCTCCATCCTGTTGGATGACTATCGTCCTGGCGATGGCTTTTATCAACGAACAAAAGATACCCGGTCAGATGAAAACGGTAAGTTTAGTTTTTATGGACTTCCAACCGGTGATTACTACATCAATGTAAATTTGTACAACAGCACCTATGCAAACAATGACTCCTTTAACCAATATGATGACTACCAGATCATAGAGGGAGCAACCCCCATTGCAGTTACAAAAGAACAAACCACATTCTCAACCATCGGCCTAAAACCGTATGCAAAAGTTAGCGGCATTATCAAAGATGCGGCCGACCAGTCCCCCATCATCAACGCAGGAATCTCTGTTGATTCCTATTATTCAATCGGATATTCAGACATCGACGGCACATTTGAGATTGAGTTTGATGCAGAGAAAATTGAGACAGAAGAGCTGTTTTTATATGTAGCTGGCCCATGCGAGCAAAACGAAAATACGTTTGAAAACATCTGCAAATACATTCGTCTAATCGAGCAAGTTGATGTTGAAAATGGCGAGGTTTTGAGCGGGCTCGAGCTGTTTTTAGATCGGAAACCGATGCTTACAGGCTTGATAAGTGATGAAGAGACGGCCGAAGCTGTTTCTGGACGTGTTAGCGTTACAGATCCAACTGATCGAAACTTTGGCAAATACGTTAGTTGTTCTATTGAGAATGACCAATGTGAGTATTCACTCTTTTTAGATCCAGGAACGTATTTAATCAGTGCGCAAGCATATAATTATTTGACCGAATACTATGACAATGCGGCCGATGCCTCTTCAGCAACCTTAGTTCAGCTTGACCCAAATCAAGAAGTCTCGGTTGATTTTGAACTTTACAAAGGTGACGAAATCAACGGAGTTGTCACCGATATTGACACTGGCGAAACCCTAAAAGACATTACTGTTAGACTCTTTTCTACAAACCAGAAAGGAGCAAGATCAGATTATTACGCGATCACTGGAGAGAACGGTCAGTTTTCTTTTGATCTGCTTCGTGCGGGAGAATATTTCTTATCGTTTGATTCTAATACCGTCTACGTTGATCAATTTTATGGGAACGTCCTCGACATCGAAGATGCAGAGCCAATCTTGCTCACCAAAGGATCAGATGTGTCAGTTGATATGGGCTTAAAAAAGGGTGGAAGACTCAACCTTAACCTGCTTGATCCTGACACCAGCGAGAAAGTACCCAACCCGATTGGGACTCTCTATCATGAGGATGGCACCCGTTACAACGGGCTTGCTTATCCCGAAATTGAAGCAAACAGTGTGACAATTAACGGAATCGATGAGGGTAGCTATTACTTGCTTGTTGGAGCCGCATATCACTACGAATACTTGACCGAGTTCTATTCAGCCACGAACACAATCCAAAATGCGGTGCCCTTCACATTTTCGGCCGGAGAAGTGAAAGATCTCACCTTCGATCTGCGAAAATCAGCCAGCATTTCAGTAACTATGTCAACAGAAAACGGCGTTGCGCCGGCCGGAGAAACAATCATTGACCTCAATCTCTATCAAATTGATGATCAATGTAATTGTGAGAAATTAGCTAAAACAACACAAACCTATTTGAACTCCGGTAGCAGTTCATTTGGTTATACGATCCCCTATGTTAATCCAGACTATACGTACGTATTGGTCGCGAACGAGAGAGAGCAAAATTCATTTGCCCCAACCCGTAGCGAACCCTTTACGATTAAAGCAGGGGAAGCAAATCCGATAAGCATTCAACTAAGTGAAGGATTTACGATTTCAGGAGAGGTTAAGGGCTCTGACACAGGTGATCCAATTAACGACGTCCGTGTTACTTTCTATGAAAAAACGGTCGTTGATGGGGTGGAAACATTCTCATCGATTGGCAACACCACGACAGACTCGGCCGGTCAGTATTCATCCAAGGGGCTTGAAGACGGCACTTACTTCATGACATTTGAAACGATCTATTCCCAGGACCAATCCTCAATGTTCGGCCCAGTTGAAAGTGTCGCCAAACATTACGTCTCTGAAATTTATGGTGATATTTATCAGGTTGGCGATCTTGAGACAGCCAACCCAACTCCTATTGTTCTTAATAACTCGTCCCAAACAATCGATGTAGATCTTGAGCGGGGTGGAAAAATCTCCGGCCAAATTCATTCTGATTTCAGTTATCAAAGTTTTGATATAGAAGCTTACCTAAAAACGGACACGGGACCGGTGCTTATCGGTCAAGCACGTAGAGATTACAATCGCTATACGATTCCCGGGTTGCCCGCTGGAGAATATCTAATACTGTTTAAAGGATTGTCAACAAACTCCAGTAGTGATATTTCTATTGCGCGTAAAGATGTTTGGTACGGTGGAGTTCAATTTGCAGACCAAGCAACCCCGGTTGTCCTAGAGGCTGGTGGTTCGGTGGAAAATATCAATTCACCAGAACCGATACTAGGCGGAACAATTAATGTCAATCTCTATAAACCTGCGATTGGATTAGTCCATGACCTTGATGAATCGGTAAACGGATATCTTGAAGTAGGTCTTTACAACGAAAATGGAGATTTAATTTATAAGACCCACAAAATATCGATTTACGATCAATATCGATTTGAAGGACTTTGGCCGGGAACATATTACGTCCGTTTTGAAGATTGGAAACAAACCAGCCTAGGGTTCTGTAATTCGGTAACCTTTAAAGGGGAGTGGCATCAGGAGGCTGAAACATTTGAGCAGGCTACGGCGATCACAATTACTGGATCAGAAAGGATTTATCTGTCGGGCAGTTTGACTCCAGAGTTCCCAACTAAGGAGTATCAAGTCAGCGGCCGAGTAGTAGACGAGGCCAACAATCCGATTGAAGGTGTAACAGTCACGGCCGAGGCGACGAGAAGCCCAACTATTAGCACCATAACTGATGCGAACGGTGAATACACGCTCACTCTGCCAAATGGAGATTACACGATCACCTTTGAAAAAGATGGGTATGATTTTAGTGGCTCAAGCACGGACATTACGGTCGATGATGGAGGCCAATCGGTTCCTGAAGTTTCAGCACCTGAAGCACCTGTGACTACCCCCCAACCTCCGGCCGAAGAGGAAAACACGATTTATCTGCCGGTCATCACTCGCTAAAAGATCACCAAAAGCATATATTACAACTTGCCCGATAAATATTTACCTCATATCTAAGTTGCAAGCACTATGAAAGAATTAAATTTCAAACACTTTATTCTACTAGTTTGTTTGGGTGGGTTGAGCCTACTCATTCTTTTCGCTAAACAAAAAAATGCCGAGGCAAGTTTTAGTCGAACCAATCCAAATAATACGGATGGAGTCTTAGAAATTGATGTCGTTGGAGCAGATAGTGAGGATCTGGTCAGGGCCCGTGTGACGGTTTATGACCTAGAAAATCGCATCTATAAAGAACGTGCAAACCACAATTCTTCTATTTTTTCCCCTGATCCGCCCAGCACATTATTATTAGATAATTTAGATACAACAAAATCGTACAAGCTATTTATCAAATCTGAAGAACTTGGCTACTTGAGCGAGGTTTACGATGGCTACAATGCAAAAGATTTTTCCGAGGAATCAGATTTCGTAACTGTCTCGTTTAGTGAAGGCCAAACACAAATATCACTCACCGCTACTCTAGATCGAAGCGCTGTAATCAAAGGAGCTATTCTTGAGGAAGGGACGCTAGATCCAATTGAAGGGGTTCCAGTCGAATCAGATTCAAGCTCTTCGATCACCGATGAAAATGGGGAATTCTTGATCCAGACCGGAATATTTGGAGGAGGCGCTACAGTAACAACAGACTATTTTGAAAAATACCTTGCAACATCAACGGATGTAGATACCACAGTTGGCTTAACGTCTACAGTAGAAATCTTATTGGGAACTCGAGGAATAATTTCTGGGGCAGTCAAAAACGCTGATGGAGTAGGCTTACCAGGAATCCTGATGAACGCATTTGATTCTGAAGGAAACCCAGTTAAATTAGCAGCTACAGATAACCATCAAACTTATTTAGAAGATCCTTTTGGGCCGGAGATTTTTGGCACAGACAAAGACGGAAACTTTGAATTTTACCTAGGTGAAACGGGAGATTATTTTCTTAACTTTGAAAAAACCTGTTATGAAGCCGAAGGCGTATGTTACTCGAAAGCATTTTATCCGAGTGCAAAAACGCTGGAAGATTCAACACCAATAGGCATTGTCGCGGGGCAGACGACTAACAATCTTGATGTTACTTTAATAAAGCAATCGATCATTTCAGGGACTGTTACTTCAGCCGACGATGGAAGTGGTATTTATTCAGCGATTACAATTCATGATGCGAACAGTGGCAAAGCAATTCAAACTGTTTACACAGAAGGGGGATCTGCGGCCTACCAAATACATGTTGAGCCGGGGGATTACATTCTTGAGCTTGCTGACAGCCACACAACATCATATTTGCGAGAGTACTACGATGGCAAAGATAGGGAATCAGCCGATGTTATTACTGTCGGTACAAGTCAAATCATCGACAATATCAACTTTACCCTTGATAAAGCGGGCACCATTAAGGGGGGAATTAAAGACAGCAACACCGGAGAATACATATCAAATGTAACTGTTGATCTCTATGATGAATCCAAAAAGATAGTTCAGAGACACTCCATTTCTGACACTGGACAACCACCTACCTTTTCTTTTGAAGGGGTAATTCCTGGAACATATTACATCGGCCTTGATACATACGGCTACACTGGTTTTTATGGGTCAGCGCCAACGCTGAGCGAGGCAACGCCCATTACTGTTGGTATTGGAGACAACCAAACAAGAAGTTTTGAAATAGCTCCTTGGGCAGAGATTTCAGGAACTGTAACTGACATTAAGACAGGATTACCTTTGCGCAATGCAGATGTATTTAACCCTCATACAGATCGGGACCATTCAGAAACAGTTCGGACAAACCAAGACGGCAAGTATGTTTTTCGTGTCAATGCTGATTCACTGCCGGGTGGGAAACTGGCTCTCCATATAGAACCCGACTGCGCCTTTCAATCCGGCTGTCCATACCTAGCCCAGGTATTTGGCCATTCACCAACATCTGACAAAGCCGATTTGATAGATGTAGAAAATGGGCAAATTTATGAAAATGTTGATGTTGAGATTCTTCATCTCGCTCAAATACAAGGCACTGTAACAGCACTTGGTAGCCAGCAATTTATTAGTGCCACAATCACCGCAAGGCATTCAAAACATAATTATAGTTCTGTTGCAGCTGTCGAATTAGACTGCACGGAAAATTTAGCAGATTGTGAATCAGGCTATTCACTATCGCTATTGCCGGGCGAATATTATTTAGAAGTTACTTCCAATAACGGTCAATTTTCTTCCACATCTTATTCAGTCTCTGATCGTACCTACGATCCAATACAATTAACTGCAAATCAAGAGCTTAATGGCATTGACTTTCAGCTCGCCCCTTCTGCAAATATCACCGGAAAGTTGATCGATAGCATCAGTAAAGACCCAATCCCAAATGTTGGGGTTCTCGCGTATGACGATGGAAGACTCATCACATCTGTATCTCGTGTAGAAACTGATGAAAATGGTGAATTTAGTTTCGATGGGATTTCTTCAGGAGTGTACTACCTTGGTTTTGACTTTGAATCAGGTTACCCAATTCAATATTTCGGTGGGGTGAAGGATAAATCAGACGCTACGCGCATAACTGTTTCACCAGATGAAGCTACCATATTAGGCACAATCGAGATTGAACCAGAATCGATTTTAGAGCTTAAGTTCATCGATTCGGAAACAAAAACTGCAGTTGATTCTACCAGTTTAGAAATATACCTGTTTGATGAAGACGGAGAACCAAGGCTAAATTTGAGAGGTGGAGACACTCCAGAAACAAACAACGGAAATTCTATTGTCATCAAACAATTATCTTCTGGTTCGCTTCATCCTTGGATATTTGACCAGGAAAACAATTACACGGCCGGATTTCACGAAATCAACAGGCATAACCCAACTTTGATTCCCCCTTTGAGTATGTCAACCTTGCTGACAACTAGCACAACTATTGAGCTTACTCCCACAGGAACGATTCAGGGCACAGTTATAAAATCAGACAACGAATATAACTCATCAGGGTCAGTTGAATTATATGTAACAGACACACTTTGCGGCCGACGTCACCGTGTTGCTAGAACAACCTTTCCGGTGAGTGGAACGTTTTCTTTTGATAACTTGATCCCAAACGTCGAGTATGAAATCGAGGTGGATTCTTACCTAGACCATCTGTATGGGATCTTTACCAAAAGGAATGTCAAAGTTACGCCTAATGAAACTCTAGACCTGAATTTCGATCTAACCAGTGGAGGTAAGCTCGATGTTGAAATCGTATCAGAGCAAACACAAGAAGAGATCGGTGGAAACATTGAAATCTATCGTAAATCTCCCTACACAACCCAACC
>JAHDGV010000129.1:11248-13922 GCA_020631655.1 Chloroflexota bacterium
CTGACGTTGCTTTTAAACAAACATGGCTAGGTGGAACCCAATATTTCGAGGATAGTCAAAAAATTACAGTTTCTGGTGGAGCGCCCGTAACAAATATTTTTATGGCACTTGAGCATGGTGGGGCTGTACAAGCATATTCAAAACAACCGGCTTATCAAGCGCTCTACAATAATCTAGATACAGTAACTAACAATGCAGTTGGGATTTTTGATGCTCAAGGAAACCTAATCACTAAAAGCCACGCCCTTGCACCTAATCACAAATTTAAAGGGCTTTGGCCGGGTGATTATTATCTTCTATTTTATAGCTACCAGTTTACGACCGAGACCGGCTGTAACCCGCAAATTTATCATGGTGAATGGTATGGTGGCTCACAGACATTTGAAGATGCAATACCATTAAGGCTCGAGGGTCTTGAAACACTTGATCGGGTAATCGGAAATTTGTCACTTGATAATCCCCCACCATTATTACCGGGTGAAACAAGCAACACGTTTCAAGTAACCGGCCGAGTCGTAGACGAATCAGACAATCCTATTGCAGGTGTGACCGTCACAGCCGAAGCTATGAGAAGTCCGGCCGTTAGTACATTGACCAATGCCAACGGTGAATACACGCTCAATCTGGAAAACGGAGATTACACGATTACATTTGCGAAAGTTGGTTACGACTTTAGTGATACAAGCAAAAACGTGATGGTGGACGGAAGTGATCAGTCGGTTGAAGAAATATCCGTTCCAGAAAATCCTGTAACAACGCCACAGCCACCGGCCGAAAATGACCCCGCGCTCTACCTCCCCATCATCACCCGTTAGCAAATCAACGGCCGGACTTGATTCTAAGTCCGGCCGTTTTTAATTACCCAAACAAATTTTCAATCGACCGTTTCGTCCTGCCGACAATCTGCTCCAACACCTCATCCTCCGCATTGTAGGCCGGAGCAATAATCACCCCGTCCCCCGCTTGTGCCGTACCGAAACCAGACACCGGATACAGCAACAGCCCTTCCTCGCGCAACGTCTGACCGAGCCGTTCTGCAATCATAAGATCACGAGCAAACGGCCGCTTCGTTGCCTTGTCAGCAACCAGTTCTACCCCCCAGAAAAAGCCCCGGCCGCGCACGTCACCCACATGCGGATGGTCACTCAACGCATCTTTCAAAGATTGGCCCAGCCATGCCCCCTTTGATTGCACTCGCTCCAACAAATTTTCTTCCTGAATAATCTGTTGAACTTTGAGCGCCGCCGCACACGCGGCCGTGTGGGCCGTAAACGTATGGCCCGACATCAAACCGCCGTCTTTTTTGGTTAACACATCCCCAATCTTTTTTTGATAGACGGTAGCGGCCAACGGCAAATATCCCCCGCCCAGACCTTTGGCCACCGACATGATGTCCGGCACAACTTGGTCAGGCTCAAGAGCTCGCCACGTACCTGTCCGACCTGCGCCACTCATCACCTCGTCAGAGATTAAGAGCACCCCATATTTTTGGCACACCGCTTGTATCGCTTGCGCATATCCGGCCGGTGGTGGGACGACGCATCCGGCCGCACCAACCACCGGCTCAAAGATGAATGCGCAGACTGTTTCAGGACCCAAGCGCAGAATCTCATCTTCAAGTTCATTGGCCAAAAACTTAACTAGCTGATCTGGTTCAACACCTTCCGGGGGCCGATATTCGCTGGCTGGAGAGACAAATGAGACCGGCAACAGACTATCCTCAAAAGCGGCCCGCCGCATCGGGTAGCCCGAAACAGACAAAGCGCCCAAGGTGTTGCCATGGTACGACCGCATCCGAGCAATGAAGCGGGTCCGGTCGGTTTGCCCAATCGCCTGCTGATATTGCAGGGCAACTTTCAAGCAGGACTCAACCGCCTCAGAGCCGCTTGAGTTGATCAAGATCTCAGTTAGCCCGCCACCACATCGATCCCGAATAAACGCCTCAAGCTGTTCAAGCGGGTCAGAGGTATAGAAACGGCGGTACCCTTGAGCGATTTGATTGAGCTGGGCCATAATCGCTTCGTTGATGCGTGGATCACCGTGACCCAAGCAGTAAACGGCCGGACCGCCCGAGCCATCAATCACACGATTGCCATCTTGGTCAGTCACCCACGAACCACGGCCGTGAGCCACTTTAGGAGTTGGAGTTGGTACAAATTTGGGAAAAGTTTTCATAGTTCAAACATTGCCGATGGCTAACAGCCAAAAGCTAAGAGCTATCGCTTAAATTTCAACGCTCGGCCGGGTTGCTGTTCGGCATCTTCATTCAACGGCCGCCCATCTGCAACGATCGGTTGGCCATTCACAATCACATGCTCAACACCCACAGCCTGCTGACGTGGGTGCTCAAACGTGGCCGTGTCACCCACTGTAGCCTCGTCAAACACAACGACGTCAGCAAACGCACCATCTTTTAAAACACCCCGCTGGGTTAAGCCAAACCGCTCGGCCGGGATCGATGTCATCTTTTTGACCGCCTCTTCAAGCGAGAACAGCTTTTTATCTCGAACCATTGGGCCGATCAGCCGCACGCCTGAGCCAAAATGACGTGGATGCACCAGCCCATCTTCTTGAAAGATTCCGTCTGATCCCATCATGTAGTTTGGATGCGTTAAAAACGGCTCAACATGTTTATCATCGCCGATTTTGAAGACGAGCAGAACGGCTAAATTTT
>JAHDGV010000710.1 GCA_020631655.1 Chloroflexota bacterium
GGCTTGATCGAAGCCAGCCAGTTTGACCGCCGCATGGTGGTTGAACAAGGTGCAAACATTCGTGAGTTGGAAGTGGCGGTGATGGGTAATGACCAACCACAGGCTAGCGTGGTCGGCGAGATCCGGCCGAAACGTGACTTTTATGATTACGAAGCGAAGTACATCACCGATGATTCTGAGCTTTTGATCCCAGCACCGATTGACGGTGAACTGGCAGAACAGATCCGAGCGATGGCGATAGCGGTGTATGTGGCCGTTGACTGCGCTGGACTCGGCCGTGTCGATTTGATGTTAGATAAAGACAACGGCAACTTGTACGTGAACGAAATTAATACGCTTCCTGGCTTTACCAGCATTTCGATGTATCCGAAGCTGTGGGAAGCGTCTGGCGTGCCGTATGAGGAACTGCTTGATCGATTGATTGAGTTCGCACTAGCACGTGGCAAGGTCCGCAAATCACTAAGAACTGAAATGTAGTGAAACAGGAAGACGTTTCTGGGTTACCAAGTAAGGTCCAACAGATAACAAAAGGCTGAAAGCTAAAAGCTAACGGCCAATAGCTAATAATGGCAAGAAAGAAGCAAAAAACAGAAGGCAAACAGCTTAAGAAACAGACACGATTGCAGAAAGCACAGCCTGCGGCGATGTTTAGCACCGTGGTGTCTACTCCTAAATCTGTGACCAATCGGAAACGGTACAAATCGTGGCGCAAGGTTGAAGGGCCGTTGAAAACGATTCAGAACTTCGTTTTTTCAAGTCGCTGGATTAGTCTCGCCATTCTGGGTGTTACCGTTTATTTCTTGTACGGTTTTGTGAATTCACCCGATTACTTCATTACGCAGGTTCCTATTGTGGGTGCAGAAACTGTCCCCATGGAAGAGATTGCGGAAAAAAGCGGTTTAGCTGGCAAACATATTTTTACGGCCGATCCTGAAGCGGCGGCTGACGCGATCCTTGAGCTAGACGGCATTACGGCCGTGGATGTACGGCTAGACTGGCCAAACAAAGTTGACATTGTTGTGGTTGAAGAACAGCCGGTTGCGATTTGGAAAGCGGGTGACACAACCTGGTGGATCAACAAGCAAGGTGGTTTGTTCCCAGCTCGGGAAGAGCGGCCGAATTTATTGGTGATTCAAGCACCTGGCGAGCAGGGCATTGTCGGCCGGGATATGCCAGAAGAGACATTTGATACAGCTTTGGCAGAACTTGAAGGTGACGAGCTTGCGGTCGAAATCAACTACGGCTCTATCCCTGACGAAATTTTGCACGGTGCGGTTCAACTGAGCCAGCTACAGCCGTTTGGTGAACCGATCAACAGCTTTTTGTTTAATAAAAATAGCGGACTGCATTTCACAGATCCGCGTGGTTGGGACGCACATTTTGGGACCGGAATCAATATGGACCAAAAGTTAGCCGTCTACAACGCTCTGGTTGCAGAGTTAGAAAGACAAGGCATTGTGCCGATCTATATTAGTGTCGAGAATCCCAATCGGCCGATTTATAGAAACTATTAGGGCCAAGGGTCCAAAGCCGAACGGACAGTGATCCACGGAACTTTTTACCCTTATCCCTCTACTTCTGAATTATGGAAGGAATTGCATTTGCCCTAGACATAGGGTCATCAAAAATAGCGGCCGTTGTTGGTGAAATCACCGATGGCGAGTTGCAAGTGATCGGCTTTGGCCAAAAAGAGGTCACCGGCATTCGGCGCGGCATGATTACCGACGTGGCTCAAGTGACTTCTACGATTAGTCAGGTTGTTGAGCAGGCCGAAGAGACATCGGGCTATAAACTGACCAACGCCTTAGTCAACGTCAGTGGTGATCACATCTCATCCCTAAACAACACCGGTATTGTGGCGATCAGCGACCGGGATAAGGGTGTGACGATGGATGATATTCACCGGGCGATGGATGCCGCGCGCGCGGTTCCGATTCCGCACAATCGTGATTTGTTGCACCTGTTGCCACGCACCTTCCGCATCGACGAACAAGAGGAAGTTAAAAGCCCAATGGGGATGCACGGTTTCCGTTTGGAGGTTGATGCCCACATCATTATTAGTGCTTTGCCTGCGACGCAAAATATTGAAGGGTGTGCCAAAGGGGTTGAGTTACAAATCGATGACTTTATCATGTCGAGTTTGGCAAGTGCTGAAGGGGTTCTAACCGAAGCTGAAAAAGATATGGGGGTG
>JAHDGV010000130.1 GCA_020631655.1 Chloroflexota bacterium
ATTAGCTGGCATAAATAAACTCATGTCTGAATTAGTTCCTCAGATTAAGTGAAGCAAAAAAGCTCGACCACGGTCGAGCTTTTTTGTTGCCACTTCTGGCTCAACCAAAAAAGAAATTTTCTGTCCCAAGTGGGACACATTACTAAAAGCGTTAAATAATTCGATATGTTCCAACCTATCTAGATAAAATTTCCAGACCCTAACACAATAGCAAAGGGTGATTTAAGGAATACAAATGGAATTAATTGACAAACTTAACTGGCGTTATGCCACCAAAGCGATGAATGGCCAACCGGTCTCTCAAGAGAAAATCGATAATATTATTGAGGCGATATCGTTGGCGCCAACTTCAAGTGGATTACAGCCGTTTGAAGTGATTGTGATCACCAATCAAGAACTGAAAGAGAAGATCCTGCCGCTTGCATTTAACCAATCGGTTGTCACCGGATGTTCTCATCTGTTGGTTTTTGCGGCGTGGGACACGTACACGGCCGAGCGGATCAATAAAGTGTATGATCACGTCACCGATGTGCGGGGACCTAATGAAGGCTTGGATAATTATCGCCAACGGCTGTTGGCCAATTACCCTTCTAGAGACCCTGAAGAAAACTTTGCCCATGCGGCAAAACAGGCCTATATCGCCTTTTCTATGGCAATGGTGGCGGCCGCCTATCAAGGGGTGGACTCAACCCCTATGGAAGGGTTTAACCCGGCTGGACTGGACGAGTTATTGGGGCTCAAGGAAAAAGGATTGCGTAGCTGCGTGTTATTGACTTTAGGCTATCGTGACACTGAAAAAGACTGGCTGGTAAAGATGGAAAAGGTCAGGAAGAGTAAAGAGGATTTGGTTACTCTAATCGATTAAGAGCTTCAAATCCTGCGATTATTTTTCCAGCCTTTTGGTTGTTATAAAACGCATCAATTAGAAAAGGTGGTTCGAACTGATCTCGAACCACCTTTTTTTACAGTTGCTTGTATCAAGCAGTATGCTAGGATTCCGAAAATCAAGTACGGACCAAAAAGAGGAAATCCCATGAAAGTTTTGCGCACACCGGCCGAACGGTTTGAAAATTTAGAAAGCTATTCGTTTGAACCTAATTATGTTGAAATTAATCACAGTGATGGGACCGTACTCAGGATGCACTACTTGGATGAGGGAGACCCGAATGGCGAAGTTATTTTGTGTATGCACGGCCAGCCCTCTTGGAGCTATCTGTATCGGAAGATGATACCGTTACTCGCGGCCGGAGGACATCGTGTCATCGCACCTGATTTGATCGGCTTTGGCAAGTCAGACAAACCAACCGAACGTGACGATTACACCTACAGCAATCACACCGCTTGGATGAAAGCCTTTGTTGAAAAACTTGATCTGAAAAATATCACCTTGGTTTGCCAAGATTGGGGGGCGATGATCGGGATGCGTATGGTGGGGCTGTATTCTGATAAATTTGCTCGGGTTGTATCTGCCAATGGACCGCTCCCCAATTCTTTTATGTTTAAGCCAGAGCTGGTGCAAATGATGGGGCAACTATATGAAACCATCCCGACACCTAGCAAAGATGATCTGTTAAATGCATTTCGGAACTATGCACCCACAACCTTTTTGACTTGGATCAAGTATTGCTATGAGTCTCCAGATTTTTCACCACGAGATGTGATGCAGATGTCGATCAGAGGGGCAAGTGAAGCTGAGCTGGATGCTTACATGGCTCCATTTCCCAGCGAAGAGTACATGGTGGGCGGCCGGATGTTCCCCATCCTTGTGCCGATCCTGCCACAATCGGCCGATGAGCTAGCGATTAACGACGAAGCTTGGGAAGGGTTGCGCAAGTTTGAAAAGCCGCTCATTACCGCTTACGCCAAAAGTGATCCAGTCACGGCCGGGGGTGAATTGCCGCTCATTAAATTTGTACCCGGCGCAAAGGGGCAAAAACACACTAAGATCGACGGCGGACATTTTATTCAGGATGATAATCCGGCCGAGTTAAGCGCGATTGTGTTGGCGTTCATGGCAGATAACCCGATCAAGTAAAAAGTTTAGAGGTCTCATAAATCATGAACAGTGAGATTAGTTCAAAACTTCTAACTCCGAACATGGTTAGTTCGCAAACTCCGGGTTGTGCTGATCACCTCAGATGTTAACAATGGCCGATTGTAGATCATAAACCGCTCGATTTCTCCACCAAACGGACCAGAATGAGGATGCCGGACCGTTGCGGCCGGATAAAACTGGAGGTCCGCTCCACCGATTGCGCCAAAGTCTGCTGGTAGCGTTGTCCACCCCTCTGGAAAATGAGCCCCGCCATCACACAGTTGACCGTCCACTACGCTGGTAACTAGCCGTGGACCACAATCAACCGTAAACGCGACAACGTGCTGATTGTCATCAAGCTGGAGGGAGCTGGTGAAATGCTTCACCATATGCTCCCCATCCATTAAGGTTAAGCAGAGCTGTAGCCCGGCCGCGCTCCGGCCAACTACGCTCAGCGTGAAGCCTTTGGTCACATATCGGCCGGTATCTTCTTCGTCTAGCGCGGCCGTCACTACCTCGCGGGCATCGATCAGCATTTGGCGTGATTTGATAGCGTTTGGGTCAGCCTTTAGCTTGAGCATTATCGTAAATCCACCCGATCCCGAACGGACATCCGGTAAATTAAAACTGCGCAATAACCCCTGCGGTTTAGTAATATCAATCACCAAGTTTTCAGCGATGAGTTGATTCAGCTGATGCTGATGGCGCAAAAAGAAGAGGGTTCTTTTATCAACCTCATGAAAACGCAGGGTGAGTTTGTTACTCTCCACAAAGACCAATCGGCCGTCACCCGTTTCTGCAAAATCAGCATAGCCTGGCCCATCCACAATGGCCCAATCTGCGTTCCAGCCCGGCCGATCATCTAGAGATTCCCCATCCCACCATAGCGCCAGCTCCGGCTCGCTCCAAATCATTCCATTTTCTGAAGGGCGACCGAGCGTGTACCAATACAGTCGTCGGCCGACGTAGCCGTCTCGTTCAGTATGGCCGTTGTTGTAGTAGATGAGCAATATTTCGCCGGTTGAGAAACGATGCGGTGTAAAGGCGCCCCGTGGATTTTTGACCGGCCGCACGCCGTCATAGGTCATGATCGATGGTTCGGTAAACGTTTCACCCCCGTCTGATGAGGTGCAACAGGCAAGAATCCCGGCCTCAGTGCGCCACACCACCATAACTTTGTCTGGGTCGGCCGGATCGGTTTGGAAGATATGTGGCTCTTCCCCCAGAGAGAGTCGTGAATCGTATTGCAGGCCACGGTCACCTAGCGGCAACGTTTCCCAAGTGGCCTCGGCCGGATCATTAGCCTTCAGGAAATCCTTTGAACGCATGATAAAGACCTCAGAATTTGGCGTTTCTCCGCCCCCTTCAACCGTTTTTTGAAAAGCAAAATAGACTGAACCGCCTATCACGCTGGGCTTGTCGCAGTGGAAGGCCCCCATCGTTTCACCCTGCCACGGGTTGTCACGGTCGATGGCAGTACGCCGGACTGGGATAGTTAAACGGCCGGGATTGTAGGATCGGCCGCCATCGGTACTGACTTTGATGCGGAACCCCTCATCCAACTGCATGTCCCCGCGCAGTAAGTCAATTGTTCTTTCTTTGGTTGGTGAAGCTTCATCTGGGACGGTGTATTGGAGTTGCCCTTTATTAAATCCATAAAAAACGTAGATTTTGCTGGGATCATTTGGGTGGATAAGTTGATAACCATCGTGAGATGGATGGACAAGCGATTCTTCAAGCGGGATTGGCTTTGACCACGTGATTCCACCATCGGCCGAGGTGGTGTGATAGAGGCGCAACCCGGCCCCACCTTCACGGTTGTGGCTGTGGTGAAATGTGATCGAGAGCAAGTCACTAGCGGCCGAATAGACAATACTTTGGCCGTCGTAGTAGCCGCCGATGTCAGAAATAATTTGTCCAGACCGGACATTGCGAGAATCTGTTGAGTTGTGAAATGGGGGAACTTGCAAAGGTGTCATTCGTAAAATTAGATTTCTAAAAACCAAAAAGGCCAGCACGCTAAATTTGTGCCAGCCTTTTTAATTTTGAATTGTTATGCGACTTCATACACCATTTTATTGGCTTATTCAGAAGTGCGGAACAGGTAAATAGCAACTTGAGAGAGGATAAATAGCACACTTGTTAGGATTAATCCTCGCACCATAATCGGCTCGAATCCTTCTGCGAAGACAGATATTAGCCGAGCGGAAAAGTTAAACAAAAAATAGAGGGATGCTGGCAGTACAAGCCACCAATCTTTGCGGTAAGCGCCTAAGGCTGTGATGATGGCAAGAGCAAGTGTCGGGGCGCCTAAGGTACGCAAGTTTGTGACCCCATAGTTAGAAACAGCTTCAAACCCTACTGATTCAAAAATTGTTTCTGGTGAAAATATTGAGGCGATTCCAGAGCCTCCTAAGAAAATAACGAAAATTACAGATAGTAGTTGGGCGGCACGTGTCATTTTTAAAAATCTCCTGATTCTGGCCGAGAAAGATCAGCCGTTACTTAATTTAGTTGATAAATATCAACAATATCAGGAAGGTTGCTATTTGTCAACTATTAGGCCTTTTCCCTTTCAGCTGTGCATATTTCGAATATTTTCAGAAATCTGATCAGACACACGGAAAAAAACTTCTAAATCTTCCTTGCTGATTCCCTTTGTTAACTTGCTGGACAATTCTGCCTCAATTTCTTCTACTGATTCGAAATGTCTAGAACCATCTGGTGTGAGCTTGATCAGTTTGCTCCGGCCGTCATTTGGATTTGGCTCACGAACTACGAGATTTGCGTCGCTAAGCTCATCTACGATGCGGGCTACCTGCCCCTTGTCTCGCTTCAATGTGGCGCACAGATCTGCCAAAGTTGTCTCCCCTGTTTCCCAAACTCTGCGCATCGCTCGAATCTGTTGACGTGGTAGTGAGATTCTAGAATCAGCAAGTTTTGGGGAAATTTGCTCGCTGATATCGTAGGTTAAGCGAAACGCAACTTCATGAATTGTTCTTTTTTTGGTCATGGGCGAAGTGAAACATATTTGTTGATAAATTTCAACTATTTGTTGGCCGTGATGACTTTTCCTTAGTTCTTTAATCCGTTTAGACTAATACGATGTGGAGCAACGCGGCCGAAGGGGCCAGCACCAACGCAACTGTGATTCGTGGCGAAGCTTATAAGCCACCCGCAAGAACCTTGGCTGGGACAGCAAACGTCTGTTTAATTGCGGCAACTTTGTATTTGTGAATGCCATGAAATGCAGGAATCGCTAACGAGGGCTCCATTGCATCTCGCCGTGAGTAACGGGGGATGGGTTGATTTCGCAGTAGTGATTTGAATTTGGATCACTTTAAGGGCTTCCTTGTTTTTATTCGAAACATCGTGCATACAATCAGCCTTGATTCAAAACATAGTGTCTGGTGATTGTATTTGTCGATTGATAAGTCCGCTGAGTGATGAAGAAAATCACTCAGCGGATCAGTTAGCTCTACGCTTAAGGCGCTACTCGATCAACCCGCATCGGATTATCCAAAGCGTTAATCACAGGTTCCATATCTGGTGGGCCGGGAGCCGTGTACCGCACCCCTTCAAACGGCTCTGGGCCGGGGCCGCCAGGATTGTAAAACGCCCGATAGCCTCCTTCCAAAGATGGAATCTCTACAAATGTGACGTTCCGCGCCGCCTCTTCATCACCAACTAGAATGATGTCGATGTAGTTATCGCGGTCTTCGGCGTAACAATCATCATAGTAGATGCCTTCTTCAGGGTTCTCTAGTTTGCCAGTGTCGGCTAAGCCTAAGACGCGCAAAGTGCCACCAGCAACCGTGTATTCCTCGCCCACTTTTTCCAGAAGCACTGTTGCTCCGTCTGGCCCGTTCACATGGACACGGAAGAAATCTTCATACATGTGGGGGCGTAATGCGGTAACACCATCCGGTGAGAAGCCGCCGGTCGTCAGGACCCGAATGCGGAAGTCACCTTCGCCATACAATGCCAACTCATCGTTTGGGAAAGCACTGGTAATCCCTTCTAATGCGGGGATGCCACTCTCCCCAATCGGTTCAGGATCGACGTGATTGATCTTGGCACCTACTAAACTTGGGCCGGAATCATAAGGGGTTGCGTTAGTTTCCCATGTGAGCCCCACGGCACTCACCTCTTGCCCACCGGGGCCGATGAGAATCATTGGGGTGTCGTCTTCCACAATTTCAAGTTTTACAGGGAAAATCGCTTCTGGATCGCTGGCTGAGCCTCGATTGGCAAATTCCCCAAAGACGACCACGACGTTACGCTCATTGAGCTCCCAATTGGGAAACATTGTGATACCTGTAAGGACACCTATTTCACCATTATTGAGAGTGAATTTGAAGTCAGTTATATCGATTGTATCTGTAGCGACCGGCCAGCTAAAAACGATGGGGAGGGCGTCTGAGTAATCGGGTGAACCTGAGCCAACGGCCGCCATGGTTGTCGGGGTGGTAGAAGCGGTGCGACTCACGCCGGTAGGTTCTTCACCACTTGTGCAGGTCATCGAACCATACCATGTACCACCAGCATCCCGCACAGCTTCTTCACTGTATTCAGATATACCGATAATCCCCTCAAACCCCAAACCGGCCGACAGTATTTTTGGTTCGTCACTCCAATAATCAGCCCCTTCCAAGGCACCATCAAATGTTGCTTGCACAATTAGACTTTCAGTCACGGGGCCACCAAATGTTGTTAGCCCAGTCAGCACGAGTGCAACGGGAATCGCCATCCACCAGCGGAGATACAAGGGGGTATCACCCTCGCTGTTGGTAGTCATGTTTTCTTTTTCATATTCATCCTGTGCCCACAGGACGAGTAAAAGGACCGATACAAAGATGAATATGAGGCTGGGCCATAAAAAGTTGTTGAGAAGAGATTCCCACAGGTTAAAGCCGACAACGAGTAGTGCCCCAATGATGAGCACGTGATAGGGACTCCCTTTTACAAGACCCAACAAAACAATACCTGCGGCCGCAAGTGCCGCTACATTGCCCGCAATGCGGAGGGGCTCTACCAAATCGGTAGCGACGTGCACCACAATGTCAATAATGTTCCAAACAATTAATAAGATAGGCAACCACTGAATATTTCGACTGTTCATTTTTCCTCTTTAATTCTCTTGATTGGTCTTGACCCGCTCTAGCTTGAACGAGTATCTATTGTGTTGGTCAGCCACGCCGATAGGGCGATGGTGGCAGCAACAAACACAAACAACGCTGTTCTAAATTGATCCCCATTTTCTGGGTTGGTGAATCCTTCTGTGGTAACGAAGATTGCATTGAGTAAAAAGTAAACACCCACAAATAGACCGGCCATGCGCCAAGCGATGTGATTAAACCGGCCGGACATAAAAATCCCTAACCAAACAAAGATAAATCCGTTCGATAGAAGCCGAATTGGCTCGATCATGTCATTCGAAACATGAACCACAATGTCAACCACTTGAATTAGCGCAATCACTGCACTAAGGACATAAATTTGAGTTTTTGACCCACCGTTTTGCTTTCCCATTGCTTTTATTTTTGACCCTCAAATAGTTTTTGCGGAATGTTTGTTTCTTATCTTTTGCAATGCTAAACTGGGAAAAATAGACTGTCAATCGATTTTCGAGAAGCGAAACAAAAACCGAAAAATGTACCATATCAAGAACGATCAGCGCTCAATCCGCTCTGCAGAAATGCTTTATGAAGGGCTAAATAGGCTCATCCAAGAGATGCCGTTTAACACTATCAAAGTCAATGATTTAGTGGAGGCATCCAACGTTGGCAGAACTACGTTTTATCGTAACTTTGACACCATTGAAGATATCCTGCGCCTGCGTAGCGATCAGGTTTTTGATGAGATGATTCAATATGTAATCGAATACATCGAAAAATACGGCAACGAATCAAGGATGATGTTGCTGAAACCGGTTCTGCGCTATTTTTATTTGCACTCTGAAATTATTGAGCTGTTACTTCAAGCTGATCGACTCGATATCGCCATGCAGTCGTTTCATAGAGCGGTAGAGCCATTTGAAGAACCGGCCCGCGCTTATCTTGGCATTCATGAAAACTATGTTGACTACAACATTACGATCCGGATCGGGATCGTGACGAACATACTGGTTAAATGGATCGAGACGGGTAAAAAGGAGCCACCTGACGAGATTGCAGACACCCTAAGCTCGATGATCAAACAAATGGTTACGTTGGATCAGCTTTTGTGACGTTGGATAGTTGGTTGGTTTGAAAGTTGGTTGATTGCGGTACAGTTCACGAATCAACAAACAAACTTTCAAACCAACCGATTAAACTCGCAGCTTCTTCAATTCGTTCTCTCCAATTAAACTAGCGTGCGGCACGATCAACCCGCATCGGGTTGTCTAGTGCATTAATCACAGGCTCCATATCTGGTGGACCGGGAGCGGTGTAGCGCACACCGTCTGTTGGTTCAGGACCAGGACCACCAGGGTTATAAAAAGCCCGATAGCCACCCTCTAGCGCAGGGATTTCGACAAACGTGATGTTCCGTGCGGCCGCTTCATCACCCACAAGAATGATGTCGATGTAATTGTCACGATCCTCAACGTAACAGTCGTCGTAGTAAATCCCTTCATCTAGGTTTTCTTTCTGCCCCAGCTCGGCTAAACCAACAACGCGGAGCGATCCACCATCAACTTGATATTCCTCACCGACTTTTTCAAGCAGAATTGTTTCACCATCGGCTCCGTTGACATGCACGCGGAAGAAATCTTCATACATGTCCGGCCGTAACCCGGTCATCCCATCTGGTGAAAACCCACCGGTGGTTAGGATTCGAATGCGGAAATCCCCCTCGTCATAGAGTGAAAACTCGTCATTGGGCAATCCTAGGTTTCCAGCCAATAGCTGAACACCACCATCCCCCAAAGCGGTGTCGCCAACCCAATTGAGTTTTGCTCCAACTAATTTGGGGCCGAAATCATACGGAGACGTTTCGGTTGACCACGAAAGCCCCACGGCGCTTACTTCCTGACCACCCGGCCCCACAAGCGTGAGAGGGGTTTCATCTGCAACAATGTCCAACTGGACGGGGAAAATCGCATCTGGCTCACTGCTCAAACCACGGTTTCCAAAATCACCAAACAAAACAACCACATTGCGTTCATTATGTTCCCAGTTAGGCGTCATGGTGACAGAGTTGCCAAAGACAATTTCGCCCGTATTCAGCGTAAATTGGAAATCGGTGACATCAATCGTTTCAGTAGCAACGGGCCAGCTAAATACAATGGGTAAACCATCGTCATAATCAGCGAACCCTTTAGAAATGCGTTCAATTGCATCAACCGTAGTCGCACTGGTTCGAGCGCCATCATCTACTTCTTCACCACTGGTGCAAACTTTTGACCCATGCCAAGTCCCTCCGGCCGCAATGACTGTTTCCTTATCAAGATCAGGTAGCCCGATAATGTTGTCAAACCCCATCCCGGCCGAAAGAATTTCGGGTTCGTCACTCCAATAGTCAGCCGCTACCAATGTGCCATCAAATGTCTGATCAACGATGTCAACCGCGAACAACAAACCGTTGAGAAAAACAATCCCAACACCGACGAACGTTGCAACTGGAGCCACCCACCCGTGTGCTAAAAATCGGCCGAATCCGGTCATGTTATCAACGTTCTGATCGTTCAAAATGCCCTGCGCCCACCAGAGCATCAAAAAGACGCTGACTCCAATGAAGATAAACATCGGAACACCCCCTATCCCATTCCGTGAGACGTGAATGGTGTTGAGAATTACGGTTAGAACGGCCGCGCCTCCCAAAATTTGGGGAGCATATTTATCGGCAAGCCCCATCCAAACGATGATGGCGGCGGCGATGCCGATAATGTTACCGCTAACCCGGAGTGGCTCAGCTAAATCTGCCGCCACATGCACAGCGATGTCAATGAAGTTCCAAACAATAATTAGAGTGGGCAACCATTGAAAATTTCGACTACTCATACTTTTTCCTCTTTGATGGATTCTGTCAGACCAATCTGGTTTGTTAAGGGTAGCTCTCCCCTGCAAAGACATATTGATGATACCCTTGGCCCAAATTGTCACGCATGACATTGTGGTAGCAATTGTCTCCACCACCAACTGGATTGACTATTAGCGGTTCATCAATTGTGACTCTTTCTAAGGTCCAGCCAATTGGCAGTTCCACGTTTAAATCGGGATTGCCTGTCTCTGTGGCATGCATCACATAGCGGTTCCCGGCCGGGTCTGTTAAATCGTAAATTTCGTTTTCCCAGATCACCTGGTGGCATTTTCGTGTTACCGTTGCCGAGACAACACCCGGTTCCGGTCTACCGCAGTTGGTTTCTCCGGCCGGGAAACAGTCTTGCGAATCGATGATCGATAGCTCTATCCATTCGTACCCCACAAAATCTTCGGTAATCCTGCATGTTTCCCCCTCACAATCTACTGCTGCACCGGGGGAGCGATAAAAACAGTGTTGATTGAACATCACGTTTCGGTTGATGTTCTTAGCGATTGGCAGATCAGGCTCAAATGCGGCCCACTCTTCGTCCGGCATCGATCCTTCTCCCATTCCCAAAATTACGGTTCGATTTTCAA
Organism: Chloroflexota bacterium; assembly: GCA_020631655.1. Taxonomy (GTDB): domain Bacteria; phylum Chloroflexota; class Anaerolineae; order Promineifilales; family Promineifilaceae; genus WTJY01. The sequence continues at coordinate 10,639 of JAHDGV010000130.1, forward strand.
GGTTGATCAGCTCTTTGGCCAGTCCGTTGGTTCCTTGGTTCAAGCAGTCGCTCCCATCTGGTCGACTTGATTCGATAGTTTGGAAACTGACTCCAGCTTCGGCCGAGGTAGGGAACTGGATTAGACTGCGCAATTGCAAAAAGTTGTATAAAGCAATTACACCTGCAATAACCACAAGTACAATGATGCCTGCAATTACATTTTGTTTTGTCATTCTGAATCTCTCTTTAAATAATGTTTCTGTTTTTTGTAAAGTTAAGAGTCATTTGTCTCTTAACTTTGCGGATGGTAAGCTCTCGCTGATGACAAAACAAGCGATTTTAGAGATATGGGACACGGGAGGGGATTTTGTATCACATCAAGAATGATCAACGGTCAGTGAGGTCGGCCGAAATGATTTATGATGCGCTTGCTACGCTAGCCAGCAAGCGGCCTTTTGAATTGATTAAGGTGAGTGAGCTCGTTGAAGAAGCACAGGTCGGCCGAGCTACCTTCTACCGGAATTTTGATGCGATTGAGGATGTATTACGCTGGCGTTGTGACCAAGTCGTTGACGGATTTATCGTTTACGCATTGGAGTATATGCGCTCGCAACCGAAGGACTCCATCATCCCATTTTTAAAACCGGTATTGCGCTATTTTGATTTGCATTCGGCCGTTGTTGAATTACTGATTGAAGCAAAGCGAGTTGACATTTTGCAGGCGTCATTTCAAAAAAGAATCAGAATTCCGCGGTTGATTACTCTTAAAAACACACCAGAAAAATTTTTGGACTATGGTGCTGTGATTCGCTCCAGTGTGGTTGTGAGTATTTTGGCCAACTGGGTACAAAATGGAAAAAAAGAGTCTCCAGATGAGCTGGCTGAAGGCTTGGGGAAGATGATGCTTGAAATGAGTGGAATGGGAATTTTATTCTAGTGTTTTGTCAATGATCATTTGATGGAAATTTCAATGGGCCAAAACACTTAAAGCTACGTCATTTCCGAAAACAATTTCCACCAGTCCATCCTTGACGTAGTACTAGCATCCAGTTTTGCCGATCTGATCTTTAAAGAAGGCTCCCCCATTTTTCAATAAACCGTCATTTACCTTGGATCTTTGAATTCCAAACAGCCTTCTTCGGTTGTGATCGATTCGAATGTCAGCGTTGGATTGTCAAATTCATCAATCGAAAATGCTTGATTTCGAATAATCGCTTCTCCGTTTTCATTTTGCGTAACCTCACAGTTCTGAGCGGCAATCGCGCGAGGGCCTCCTTTGCCGATCGCGTAGAGGGTGTAATAAATGTCACCCGCACCGGCGCGACTGGTTGTCAGAATCCGTTTGCCTTCCAGAATGGTGGGTGCCATCAAAACATCAAAGTTTGCATTCCTGACAAACTGATTGACTGTTGGATCCCATAGGAAGTAAGCCAGCGGCAGATTGCTTCCGGCCGTAGTGAAGAGTGGGATACCGAGGTCTGTATTGCCATCAAAATTCACGTCTTCAATAACCAAGGCAGGCGGCTGAACCGGGACTTCCGTTTCTGATCGGAATGGAATTGTTTGGAGCAAGCTCAACTCACCAGCCTTGTATATATCAATATTCTCGACCTGAACAAAATTCCCGTCTTGAGATAAACCTTTGAAGACAAGTACCACATCCCCCAGTGGATTAAGGGTTGTGTTGATGCGTGGACCATCAGGTAGCGATGTGTTCCCACTATGGCCTTCTTCTTCTTTTTCAATCGTATCCTCTTGAGCTTGCCCCTGATCATCCTCGGCCGAGCCATCAGAGCCCTTGTTGTCGATTGTAATCGTCAGTTCGTACGGGCCACCAGACCCACTGGCAACCGTGACCATGTAATCTCCCGTGGTTGGGAGCTCGGTTGTATGGAAGGTGATCGGGCCGGTTGGCTCAAAAATCAAGCCGTCAGCGTTGGTAATGCCAAAGCTCGAATCTTCCGGCCCGTCTAGTGAGAGGGTCATGATTTGCCCGGCCGCGGCATTTAAAATGTACGAATCACCAGAGCTTTTTGCCAACTCTCCGGTAAGCGTTGCGGCCGTTGCACCCGCGTCAAACTGGATACGCCCTTTGTCTTGGACGACGCCACCAGATCCATCTGTAGGTTCTTCGACCGTGTCGTCTTCGTTGTCTACCGGTTCTGGCTCCTCGGCGTCTTGATTATCGTCATCGTCTGACTGGTTTTGATCAGTGCTGTCAGTTGGCTCATCTTCACTGTTTTGATCATCAGGCAGTTGCGGCGTTGGCGTTGGATCATCTGGCTCAGATGAATTACAGGCCGAGAGGGCCAGCAAAAAAGCTAAACACAGAATAGTTAAAAGTTTTGGGGTCAGTAAGCATCTTTGGATGTGTTTCATAAACATCTTTTTCTCCTAATTCATTAACTCTTAGGATCGGGATTTTAATACCCTCAAGGGGCACCTCGTAACTGTCTCAACTTAAATCCCGATTCTCTCCAGCTGAACTTTAAAACTTGAGACATTTTTTAAAGTTCAGCCCTTAGGCTTGCGAGATAGTTAGTGAGATTGACCTAACCTCTAAACATTGATTGTCAAAAATCACGTCAGAGGGATCAGTAAACATACCTCTGAATTCTAAAACGGCAAGTTTATGTCAATCTGATTTTACCTGTGGCAGGTTAAAACCCACAGCTGATGGGATCGTATCGTTTGTTATTTGTTTCTCTGCGAGGGTAAGCAAAAATAAGCGAGCGGTCGTATAATCGCCCTTATGAATGTTGACGGCAGTTTGGGTCACAGAGTTGTGATTACCGGTGTGGGGATCGCCTCTCCACTTGGGACTTCAAACGGGGCATATTGCGATCACTTGTTTGAAGGGAAGATGGGTATCACCCCATTTGAAATCGAAGATTTGCGGGGGGTAAGATCCACCTACGCGGCCCAAATTCGGGAGTTGCCACAGCCTGAATGGAAAGACCGGAAAGATCAAAAAAATAGCAGTCTAATATCGGCCGTTTCTCTCTTTGCGGCTCAACAGGCCGTTGCTGAAAGTCAGCTTCATATTGCAAAATTGGATAAAGCGATGTGTGGGGTAATTATCGGGTCTGGTTTTCATAATCTGTATGATCTTGAAGAGGTTTATCAGGGGATCTACGAATTTGGCAAAAAACTGCCAACGATGACAATCCCCAAAAATATGAGCAG
>JAHDGV010000711.1 GCA_020631655.1 Chloroflexota bacterium
AATTAATCTGCCCCGAGTCCTCATGTACACCGTACGAAACGACGTTAAACCATTTGCCCGATATATTTGGTGGCGCCCCATGGCTAAGGTGTCCTCCGGCCGAAAGCGACATGCTTAAAACCGTATCCCCCGGTTTAAGCAACGCGGTGAACACGGCCAAATTAGCCTGCGATCCAGAATGTGGCTGAACATTTGCATACCCTGCTCCATATAGCTCACAAGCTCGATCAAGTGCCAATTGTTCCACCTCATCGATAATTTTTGCCCCGCCGTGAAACCGGTTGCCAACGTAGCCTTCAACCGTTTTGTTGGTGATTTTTGCCCCGAGCGCGTCCATCACCGCTTGGCTAACAATGTTTTCAGATGCGATCAGCTCGATCTGGTCAATCTGCCGTTTAGCTTCACGGTGCAAAATATCGGCCACGGCCGGGTCTGATTGTTGGATTGTTTGGTTGAAAAAAAGCTGGTCCATAGTTGCAAAAAACCTCGTAGGTTTTTGAAACCTACGAAGTTTGAAATAATAATTTTGTGGGGAAAATGGTACGCCATCTAAAAAATGATGCAAGGCAAAACCGAACGAAGTACACTCAGAATATGCGTCGTTTTATCGAACCGATTTCACTAACTTTGGGCGGCCTATTGGTCGGATGGCTTTTGCTCGAAATTATCCTAAGGCTAGGGGCCACCGCTTTTCCATTCACCATCACTGCACCGATGCGGGATGTGAATCGGCATCCATTCACCAGCGAAAAGGTTTTGCCAGAACAAATCTGGATCGATGATGACAGTTATCAGCTTATAACCCCACCCGGCATCGATAACGAATTTCAGTACCCCGACCCACGCATCGGCCTGCATGTTTCAACCAAAAACTGGTTAGATGCCAGTTCGCAGGTTGGATTTCGCGTGCCAAGTGTCGATTGGGAGCCAACATGGCCGGTAGATGCGGTTGTCGTTGGGGACTCATTCAGTTTTTGCTATGTGGAGTACCAAGATTGCTGGATCGATTTGCTGGCAACCCAGCACGGGATTAGCATGGTCAATTTAGGTTTGGTCGCGACCGGTTCCATTAGCCATCAAAACGTGCTTAATACTTTTGGATTGCCCCATGATCCCAAGCTGGTTATCTGGCAATGGTACGGCAATGACTTTAATGACGATTACGGGTTCACGACACTCTACGGGGAAAATGCGTCTGAGCGCAAAGGGGAAGACTCGGTGCCGCCCGGCCTGTTGCGGCGCAATTCGGCCGTTGCCAGCATCGTTTACGCTATCTCCCAATCTCGCCAAGGCTCTCAGCAATACACCCGTTTTATCGATCCTGTTGTTACATCGATCGGGGAGGAAGCTATCTGGTTCGGCCGGCCGTATATGCAGGAGGCTTTTAGCTTAAACGAGCCGAAAAACAAAGAGGGACAGGCGATCAGTGAGGCAACGATTTTGGCCGTGCAAGAGCGGCTTTTGGCCGAAGACATTGAGCTTATGATTCTCCTCATCCCAACAAAAGAGGAAGTGTACGAGACGTGGACGTCCCAATTTTTAGGTGTTCCTTATCTTGAGGATATCAGCCAAGGGCGGTTAGAGATGCTCGAGTTTTGTGAAGAGAATCAGCTTACTTGCTTAGACATGACTCCCACTTTGACCAATCAAGCTAACGTAGGCAATCTGGTTTATCATGCTCAAGATACTCATCTTAACGAGCTAGGCAACAAAGTATTGGCTGATAAATTAGCGGCTGAACTCCCCCCTTTATTGGAAAAATAGCCTAGCCAGCACCACCCTCAAGATAGTTCAGGAGCTGTTGAAAATCTTTAGGTGACATCTCAAGCCCATCTTCTCGTCGTTTGCGTTCTCCCAACCAAACATGCCCTTTATCCCCCACAAGTAAACGACTGGGGATAGAAGGTGCCAGCGTAGGCGGCCGCATAATGGGTAAATTAGGATTCCGCTTTTCATCAAGGGTTTCAAACATCGAAATCTCATTCCAATTAAATAGATTAGCCAGAACCCGTTGTTTGCGCGGCGGTGCATAGCAAAACAAGGTGATCTCTTCCGCTTCGGATTTAAGGGAGAGGGCCAAGCAATACCAGCCGTTTGGAATTTGCCGCTCTCGGCCAGATTTTACAAATCGCCCCATCCGGAAAAACCACTTGGTCATTTGCCAATCAGGTTTATT
>JAHDGV010000712.1 GCA_020631655.1 Chloroflexota bacterium
CGAATGCCTATCCCCTACTAGGTGCGTTACGCTTTAACCATTTCAGGCTTGCTGTGCCATTCATTAAACAATGCACCGGGATCACGAGCCTCACGGATCGTTCTTAGCTTCGCCATATTTTCATCGGCCATAAATTTGCCCGTGCGATGGTTCAAGTTCTCATCGGCCAGCTGAAGGCCGGATGAAAGATGAGCCATTTTGCGCACCGTGTTGGTGGCCCACAGCTTACGTTCGGCCGAATGATTGTCACCTTTGTAGATGTTATAGAGCGCAATGTAGATATTATCTTCCATTGAAAAAGCCATATCCGGCCGGTTTTTTGGCGGATACCAGTTGAGCCAGAGCATATGAGTTGGTGCTGCAGGAATCGTCCGCCCCATCTCCTTGAGGTGCGGCATGAGCTCATCAATCGACGCACTGGTCCAGATGTTATCCACATCGTAACAGTGATCGTGCGGATAATGAGCCATCACCCCTCGGTAAAACAGACTCATATTGGATGGCAGACATGGAAGCCGAAGAAACGCTTTGTTGCGGATGGGACAGCTGTTGAGAATTTTCTTGGTCTCTTCTAGCTCATCTCGCGAATCTGCAAAGATGGGAGTCATCACTTCGAGACCCGGCCCCATGAATAGAGCCGTTTTCTGGGTCATCAAAATCTGGAATTCAGCCGCGGCCGGGATGTCTGGCCCAATCTCGGCCGCCCAACGATACACCCCTTCTAAATGCTCCATCTTGTAAAAGTGCATCATCGTCCGAATGTATTTTGGTTTGGGGTGTAGCTTAAGGTGATATGCGACAACAACTCCGAAAAAGCCTGCGCCGCTACCTCGGGCTGACCAATACAGGTCGCTGTTTTCCGTCTCACTCGCGTGAAGTAATTCACCCTCGGCCGTTACGATATCAAGGCCGAGCACATTTTCACACCCCATGCCCAACTTCCGGCCGTTCCAACCAAATCCGCCCTGTAGCAAATAACCACCGATGGCAACCCCTTTGCAATGGCCTACGGGGAAAAACAACCCTTGCTCCATCGCCGCTTTGAGCAAATCACCTCCGTCAGTTGCGGGGCCAGCCACGGCCGTTTGTGCCTCACGATTGATTTCGAACGTGTTGAAATAGTGCATGTCAAGCAGGATGCTGTCATTGCGCATGTGGTTTGACGACCAGCTATGGCCGCCAGAGCAGATGCTCACCTTTTTACCGATGGAACGGGCGTAGTTTACCGTTGCGATCACATCTTCAACATCTTTTGGTTGAACCATAAGATCTGGTTTTTGGGTTAGTGTCCGCTGATTGAACAGGGTGCTCATCAGCGCTTTGTCATAGGCGGCCGGGGTTAATTTTGCAGGGTCAAACAGGTTGCCCTTAATTTTTAATTCTGACATGGTTGTTCCTTTCAATGATTGGGGATACCGTTCGTCGGGGGGAGGCATTCGTCGCCTCGCTTACGCAAATGTCTCTCCCCCTCTGTAAATCACCTTTTCGATAAAAATATATGTTGCCATGACGGGGAGAGACATTCGCTGAAGATTGTTTCAAACGCAAAAATATTTCATGCGAATGCCTATCCCCTACGGTTCGCGCGTCACCGGTCGTGAAATTCAGCGTAGAGGTCGGGCAAAAAGGTCGCGAGGTGCTTCATCTCTTCAGCACAGTGGATGGTTAGATCACGAATCAGCGCCTCTGGCATTTTGCGGAACCGTCGCGCTATGGGTGCAAGCCATCCCAACAAAGGGGTTCGTGCTGCAATGTGTGGACCACCCATCCAAAAGCGGGACCGCATCTCGCTCCCAGTTTCGGTGCGGCGCACTTGGTGCACCAGCCAACCAAAATCGATTGGGATTGGCAAACCAATTCGGGCCACGATAAAGACAGAATCTGAGGTTGCTAGATCAAATTCGGGTAATCCCAAAACAGTGGGTGACTTAAACTGGATCAGCCCTTTTTCACGGCTAGGGCCAAGATACTCCTCGATGTGAGAATCACGGCCGATATACCCTACCTCGCCCACTTTTTTATCACCCCATTCCGCGCTAATGTGAGCGGGTGGGTGCCACAGTTTGTACTTATCTGCGCTGTCCCCGTGCCAGCCAAACCACCAGTGCCACATGTCGGGAGTCACGTTTGGCATGTCGGTTAACACAGTAACGGTTGCTGAGCCATCCGGCTGAA
>JAHDGV010000713.1 GCA_020631655.1 Chloroflexota bacterium
GGCTTCATCACCAGTGAAATCGCCCAAGCGATTGCCAAAACAGACAGCGGCAAAGCGATCATGTGGGCGTGTAAGTCGCCGTATAAAAAGGTGAAATAGGGGAATTCAGTGATCGGCTGGACTTCACCGTCGTTGAACGAAATGAGTCGGGTTGCGTTCCAGAACCAGTGATCCGGCCGCATGGCTGGGGTGTTGCCGAGCAACATTCGGACAAGCCCGTCTCCCAGCCGGATGAGGGGAAACGTTGTTGCGTCGAAGCGGCTGGTTGAAATGGCAGCTACCGTCACTACTTCGAGCTGGCTGAGGTTGCCCAAGACCAGTGCGGTCAAAGTGGCAAACATCCCGCCGAGGGTTGAAGCTGAAGCCCGGCCGCGCAATAAACGTGTTTTGCCAGCGGCCGATGCCTGAATGAGCGAGTGTGTGACAGAGAAAATCGCTAGGCCGGTGAAGCTGAACAGCATGGGCAAGATTAGGTTATAGGCGATGCCGGGCACAATGCGAAGCAGTTTGGTGATGACCCCTGAAAATACAAAGCCGTAGTAGTAATAATTTATGAATCCACCGGCGTGCCAAGGATCATAAGGTGGGAAGCTGGTCGATTTAAGCACGGCCGTGAAGTACGACATATCCATCGGCTTTTCGCCACCCCAAATGATGTGCCACACATCGGGGTTCATCAGCCGGACGCCGAGCATGAAAACGTACAAGGTCAGCCCGATTAGCTCTAGCTTGAGCAAATGGCTTTTGTTTTCCCGTACAAATCGGCTCAGCTCAGGCCAGTGCTTGACTAAAAAGTAGAAGTTGACCGCCCACATCACGATCAGCATCAGCAGATAGCTGCTGCGGTTATTGGGCAAAATTTGGAACGATGCGGCCAGCCACACGAGCCAGCTGAGCAACAGAACGGACAGGATGCGAGAAACCGCATAGCCTCGGCCGCTCAGCCCTTTAAACACCGCAAACGATAGCGGGAAGTTGAGCAGTCCTAGCAGGATCACCACAATCCACCAGACAACTGCGGCCGCAACGCCATTGTTTGAGAGCAATCCGGCCGGGTCAAACACTTCGGTCCATGTGCCACCTTCTCGCTGGCTTTGTTGAACCGTGCTTGTTAGGTTTAGCCCATTGGGGGATTGGGTGGCTTCGAGCGGGTTTTGGAAAGTGGCGGTTGAAAGATTGACCTCGGCTAAATATTGAGCCGCCTGCACATCATCATACCGGTCTGTTTTCTTGAAAATCCAGACAGGTGGGTGATCATAGACGCTAAATGCCTCTTCGGCCGCCAAAAAACCAGGTGGTGGCCAAGCTTTTACCGGTACTTCACCCCAACCAAATTGCCCCGTTGTGTCGTTTACATCGATCGGCCCAATCCCCATGTTGCCGTGGAATTCTGCCACCAATTCGAAGCCCAGATCGCCGTTGAACAACCCATCATAGTAATGAATCATGAGCGGATAGGTGATAGGCAGGCGGGGCAATGACCACAAAGATCGTTGACTGCTCAGGACGATGTAGTCGGCCTCACGCACCCATGAATACAGCTTTATTTTTTTGTCGTCGCTGTCTGGATGGGTTGTCTCCATCGGGCCATCCGCCAAGCCGCGATAAAACTGGCTGTATGGATCTCGGCCGGGGACCCGGGTCGGCAGTGGGTCGTCCCAATGCTCGCTAGAAATCACGCTGGTTTCTAGCCGAACCGGCTGGTTGCCCGTGATCGTCATGTAAAGCTGATGACGCTGATTGGCCGCCAAGCGGGCCGGTGGCACGTCTAGCCTGACAGTTTCGCGGGTGGGAACGCCGGTGATGATCGCCTCGCCCGCAGTGGCAAATGATTCGCCAAACCGGCCGTTGATTGCAAGCTGAATGGCGGCTCGATCCAGCTCACCATCGGCCGAGACATAGTTCATCGTCATCGACTGGACAGTACCGGCTTCTGGCATCTCGAACGGAATGATGAAGCCACCGCTTTCACCGGGGAAAAGGGTTATGTCCCGCAGTGGCAAATTGAGCATTTTTTCGGTATCGCTTCCATCTGGCACATAGCCAATGGAGACGGCCGTTGGTACGTTATCAAAAATCCAATCGGATGCGGCTACCCGGGTCATTGGCTCTCGGTAAATGTTGGTAAAGCCGTTGGCCCACAAAAAGCTGGTGAGCACGGCCAAAACGGC
>JAHDGV010000714.1 GCA_020631655.1 Chloroflexota bacterium
GCAGCAAGTTTCTCCGCCCGAGCTTCCTCTTTGGCTTTGAGTTCTTCTACATCTTCTTCATAATCAGATGGGTTATAGCCAGTGTCATCAGCAACTTTATCGGTTGCCAACCATTCACTAATAACCTCAAGTGATTTATCAGAGATCAAGACTTTTTCATAACCTAAAAGGTCACGGATGTTGAGATACATTGCATGGAGAGCTTTCACATCAACCAAGTTGCGAGCTGAACGCTCTACTGCAAAATCTTCTCCCGGAATAACAACCAAAGCGCTACTGTCTCCAGCAACTGCGTCAACGAAAGTTTTCATTTCTTTCGTTTTAGGGGCTGTCATTGCCAAGTTATCTACAACAATAATTTCGCCATTAGCCGCTTTAACCGTCAATGCAGAGCGCAAAGCTGCACGCAACATTTTGGTTGGCATCTTTTTAGAGTAATCCCGTGGGCGAACCGCATGAGCAATACCACCACCAACAAAGATTGGGGCTTTCTTGCTACCGTGACGGGCACCACCGGTACCTTTTTGACGATAGATCTTTTTGTTCGACCGGTTAACTTCACCACGAGTTTTTGCTTTGGCCGTACCTTGACGAGCCGCATTTAGTTGACGAACCAATGCTTGATGCATTAAACCGCGGTTGACTTTTGCCTCAAAAATTCCGGCCGGGAGGTCAGTTTTCCCGACTTCTTTGCCGGACATATCTACGATAGGTGCTTTCATCGTTTATCGCTCCTCTAGCCTTTAACAGCGCTACGGATCATAACCAAGCCACCTTTGGTGCCAGGAACTGGCCCTTTAATAGCGATTAGGTTACGTTCTTCATCAACGCGCATAACTTGCAAATTTTGAACAGTCTTCCGTTCGTTACCCATACGGCCGGCCATGCGTGTACCTTTAAATACACGTGCAGTTGTAGAGGTCGCACCGATAGAACCAGGAGCACGATGGCGGTCTGATTGACCGTGTGTTTTTGGTCCACCAGCAAAGTGGTGACGTTTTACAACACCAGCGTATCCTTTACCTTTGCTCTTTCCGGTAACGTCTACCGATTGGCCAACCTCAAATTCCGTAACGGTGAGCCGTTGGCCAATTGAATATTCGGCCGCATCATCCATACGGAATTCACGTAGGTGGCGTAAAGCAGGAATAGCTTCACCTTCGATTGTCTTGCGTTCTGGGTGTTTTTTGTCAGTAGGAAGGAGACCTAAGTGTCCTTTCTGACCACGAGTAAGACTTTTCTCTTTTACTTCACCAAAGCCAACTTGGATCGCATTGTATCCATCGCTTTCTTCGGTTTTGACTTGTGTAACAACGCAGGGGCCTGCTTGTACAATAGTCACTGGCGTGGCAACGCCATCATCATCTATAAGTTGGGTCATCCCAACCTTTATGCCTAGTAATCCTTTCACATTTACCTCCGGGACTGCCAACCACCAGGCGTAGCCGCATCATCCCTGACCCAGCTAGACACGACGGCCTAATCTAGGTCTAAAAATTGATAAATAAATTTTGTAAAAACCCTAAGGGGTTATCAGGCGGCTCCCCTGACAACAGACCGGGGGAGCTTAGGTCTGATTTTTAATCATATTAAGCAACACTGCTCGTAATTTTAATGATTTAGGGTCGCTGGGCTCAACGAAGTTGAGCGGCTCAGAAAACTGAGCTGACAGCAAAAACAAGCGCATAAAAATCGCTTGTCTCAATAAGATTTAAAGTTTTAAATCTGGATTTCAATATCCACACCGGCGGGCAGATTAAGCCGCATCAATGTGTCAATTGTTTTGGTGTCTGGGTTGATTACATCAATCAGACGTTTGTGTGTACGAATTTCAAAGTGCTCGTGAGAGTCCTTATCAATAAACGGACTGCGACGAACGGTGAACCGCTCGATACGGGTTGGCAAAGGCACTGGTCCTAAAACCTGTGCACCGGTTCTTTCGGCCGTGCTCACAATGTTGCGAGCTGACTGGTCGAGAACCCGATGGTCATATGCCTTAAGGCGGATTCGAATTTTTTGAGCCATATGTTTCTACCGGAGTGAAAATTCCCCAAAAATCAGGGCCGTAAACTGTACCAGCTTACGGCCCTATTTTCAAAAAACTTACTAAAGAATTTTAGTGATAACACCAGCACCAACGGTTAGACCACCTTCGCGAATCGCAAAGC
>JAHDGV010000715.1 GCA_020631655.1 Chloroflexota bacterium
CATGACAAATATTTTATTAATCGACGACGATCCACTCATCACCCGGCCGTTGGCCCGCTCGCTAGAAGGACACGGCTACACGGTTGATATTGCTGAAAACGGCAAAATTGGGCTCGAGAAAGCACTTAACACTCGGCCGGATATCGTTCTGTTAGACGTGATGATGCCCGAGATGAACGGTTGGGACGTGTGCAAAGAACTCCGTGCCCAAAGCGGGGTTCCCATCCTAATGTTAACCGCCATGAGCGAAGAGATTGACCGGATTTTGGGGTTAGAGCTAGGTGCAGACGATTACATCACCAAGCCATTTAGCGCCCGTGAATTGGCCGCCCGCATCAAAGCGATGTTACGTAGGGTTGTGATCGACCAAACACCGGTCCTTGAAAAAACAGTCACCATCGGCAACTTAACCATCAACTTCGATCGCCGAGAGGTGATTCAGGATGGAGAAATTTTGACACTGCGTTATAAAGAATTTGAACTGCTTACCCTGCTCATGAACAAAAAGGGGCAGGTGGTTGAACGGGCTGAAATTTTCGATTTGGTCTGGGGGACCGATTGGCTCGGAGATACCCGCACGCTGGACGTTCACATCCGCTGGTTGCGTGAAAAAATTGAAGACGACCCCAGCAAGCCGGTGATGATTCAAACGGTGCGGGGTGTTGGCTACCGCTTCATTACTGGAGATAGTTAAGCCTGTCTCTATTTGCACCTTCTAAGCCAGTATAGATTGTGCGCCGTGGCGAGACATTCGCAGTAAATTGATTCCAATTGTGAATTTCTCCATGCGAATGCCTAGCCACTACAAGACTCAAATGCTCCATTCACTACGAAATCGACTCATCACATTTTACTTGGGCGTTGTTATCCTCGGCTTTGGCGGCCTCACTTTGTGGTCAAATAATCAGATGGTGGGGAGCACAATCACCGACTTTGGGAACTCGCTTCAAATTCAAGCGCTATCCTTGGGCAGTCGGCTAGGGGAGACGCTTGAATACAACCCACAGGGGGCGGAGGCCATCTTGCAAGAAGCCGCGATAAGCGTGAATGGTGAAGCAACGCTTTTTGACCGATCCGGCCAGCTTCAGCAGTCCACGGCCCGGAATCCACTGCCTCTAGTGCAATCAGACAGCTACGTTGTGCAACAAGACACAACGGGAACGCGCCAAATTATCGCCTCGGCCGCCGTTGGCGAAGAAGGAGAGGTGGAAGGGTACATTCAAATCAATGTTCCACGCTCCGTTCCAGCCAGCACTGCTCGCCAGCGTCAGCTCGGATTGTGGGCCGTTTTTGCCGCTTTCTCTCTGCTCGGCATTTCAGCCACACTTTGGCTGATCACCTCGATGACCCGACCGCTAGAAGATTTACAACAGACGGCGCTCAATATGGCATCTGGAGATTTATCACAGCGTGTCGCCAATCCCCAACCGGATGAAATTGGGGATGTAGGCAGGGCGTTTAACACGATGGCCGAGCAGGTCGAAAACATTGTGGCCGACCAACGGGCCTTCGCTAGCAACGCGTCTCACGAACTGCGCACCCCACTCACAACCATCCGGCTCCGAACAGAAATGATGTTGCACGATGATCTAGACGAAGAGCTAGAGCGTGAGTTTGTGACAGAAATCGACAGCGAAGTTAAACGGATGTCGGGGCTAGTGGACGATCTCATGATGCTGTCTCGCATCGATGCGAAGCGACTCTCGGCCGGAACCGAGCAGATTGACGTGGTTCGGCTGGTGACACAACTGGTTGCCAAATTAGAACCACAAGCGGCCGAAAAGGGAATCACTGTCTCTCTGACCTCATCGCTTGAAAGCTGTCCCATTACTGCTAATCTCAATCATGCTGAAACGGTTTTCCGCAACCTGATCGACAACGGGATCAAGTACACGCCCGCTGATGGAGACGTCTCCATCACTTTGGCAAAAGAAGAGGAACAGTTCTGTTTTAGTGTGGTTGACACCGGCGAGGGCATCGCGGCCGAAGACCTGCCCAACATCGGCAAACGCTTTTTCCGGGCCGATCGCGCCCGGTCACGCAAAGTGGGTGGCACCGGTTTGGGACTGGCTTTAGCCGTTTCAATTTTAGAGCTGTATGACGGAGAGCTGACTGTTACCAGTGATGGGAAAGGCAAGGGATCTACGTTTAAAGTCAGTTGGCCCCT
>JAHDGV010000716.1 GCA_020631655.1 Chloroflexota bacterium
GCCAAGAAAACAATCCATCCACCTTGGCTATGGCCAAATAAGCCGATTTTTTGGGTCTTAATCTCCGGCCTTGTCTGCAAAAATTCAACGGCCGCCAACAACTCAGTTGCTCGATCTTGGAAAGATTGTGTTTTCCAATTTCCTGTAGATTTTCCAACTCCCGGTTTGTCGTAGCAAAGGACGGCAAAGTCATTTTTCAAAAAGAAATCACGTATTGGTGGGAAAAAGGAGTCGTTGTTTCTATCGGCCGGGCCGGACCCTTGAGCCAGTACAATTACGCCTTTCGTATTCCAAGAATTTGGGATATGGAGACTTCCTGCAAGTAGATTGGATTGATGCTCAAACGAAACTTCTATTTCCATGAGCCGATTTTAACTCAATTTAGGTCGCTAAGAGCTGATAAACCGCAATGCCACAGGCAATAGTGACATTCAGAGATTTTTTCTCGCCCCGCATCGGAATCATCAGTGTTTTGTCGCACAGCTCTAAAATGCCGGGATCAACTCCCATCACTTCGTTCCCGAGCACTAAAACCGTTTTGCCTTCAGGATCAAGTTGGGGCTCATCGAAATATAAATCAACACTTTCCGGAGCCTCTTCTAATGCCCAAATTTGATACCCCTCGTTTTTGAGCCGTTGAATCCCATCAACCCCGTTCATGTGATATTCCCAAGGTAAATCAGCCCCAAGAGCTGTTTTATCGAACCGTTTGTTGTCGGGTGTGGCCGTAATCCCACACAGGTGGAGTTTGCGCACTCCGGCCCCGTCGGCCGTGCGGAAGATCGACCCGACGTTGTAGAGGCTTCGTGTGTTGTCCAAAAACAGTTCCAAATGCGGTAGGGGGCCAGCATGTTGCCGTAGGGGTCCAGCGCGCTGGACCCCTACGGGGGATTTGGTGAAATCTGAAAGATGGGTGCGGGCGGCTTCGGCCGTAGGCTGTTTGCATTTGGGGCAGGCATACCCAGTTAGCCCTTCAGGCACCTCATCTACCGAGCCGGGAAAGCGAAAACGGCAGGTTTGGCTGGTGCATTGGTAGATGGCGTACAAAGAAGTTGAGAGATGAGAGACTAGAGAAGAGAGATTAAGACAAGTACACAAACCTTCTCATCTCTCCCCTCTTTTCTCTTATCTTTTTAAGGATTCATCCGGTACAACATGCGGGGGAACGCGGTGGTTTCACGGATGTGGGGGAGGCCGCAAATCCAGGCGACCGTGCGCTCTAATCCCAGCCCAAAACCGCTGTGCGGCACAGAGCCAAACTGACGCAGTTCGATGTACCAGCTGTAGTTTTCGGGTGGTAGATCATGTGCATGGATCGCATCGACCAGTTTTTGCGGGTCGCTCATCCGCTCGCTACCGCCGATGATTTCGCCGTACCCTTCAGGGGCCAACAGGTCTACAGATTTGCAGACTTCCGGCCGGTCGGGCCACGGCTCCATGTAAAATGCCTTCACGGCCGAGGGATACCCATAGACAAACAGCGGTTTTTCAAACTGCTGGGTCAGCACTGTTTCATGCGGAGAGCCGAAGTCATCGCCCCACTCAATTTCAAGCTCTTTTTTCTTCTCAGGATCAGTCTCTTTTTCCCGCAGTTCGTGCAACATTTCCACCGCTTTGTCATAGCTGATGCGAGGAAACTCGCCGGTAATTTTTTCGAGTGCTGTGGTGTCGCGCTCAAGAATTTCAAGCTCGGCCGCACATTTTTCGAGCGCAGTTTGCACAATATAAGTGATAAACCGCTCTTCGAGAACCATCAGATCATCGAGGTCACAAAATGCGACTTCTGGCTCAACCATCCAAAATTCAGTTAGATGGCGGCGTGTTTTTGACTTTTCAGCCCTAAAAGTAGGGCCAAAGCAGTAAACTTTCCCCATGCTCATGATATTGGCTTCGTTATAGAGCTGACCCGTTTGCGCCAAGTAGGCGGTCTCATCAAAATAGCCAACCTCAAACAAGTTGCTGGTCCCTTCGGCCGCAGATGGGGTGATGATGGGGGTATCGATGTTGATAAAGCCATCGTTGTCCAAAAAGTCCATGATCGCTTTTTTGATCACCGAGCGGACGCGCAGGATGGCCCATTGGCGGCGCGAGCGAATCCAGTGATGGCGATTATCCATCAAAAATTCAACCCCATGCTCTTTGGGCGTAATCGGATAATCTTCCACAT
>JAHDGV010000717.1 GCA_020631655.1 Chloroflexota bacterium
GTGACGACTGAGCCAAACGGCAAGTTCGAGCTTGTGTTTCATAGCGCCGAATATTTCAACAACCAACCCATTACCCCACCATCTGATCAAATCATGCCAGAAATTGTGGTTCGGTTTCTAATTCCGGCCGCCGATAGCAAAATACACATCCCAGTTATGCTAGCCCCCCATCAATATTCAACGTGGTGGAGCGGCTGATGAGTATGAAGCCGAAAGTCGAAAGTAATAAGTTTTAATATCATCAAAACAAACCTCACTTCGCGCACCGAACTTCATACTTACAACTTATCACTTTCTACTTCCAAAAATGACTACACTCACAATCTCCCGTCGCCAGCGCGGCACACCGTACATCCCTCGCATCGAAGAACTTGGTGTTTCAGCCTACTCCATTGTTAACCGGATGATCCTGCCCAAAGGGTTCCGCAAAACGGTTGAGGAAGATTATTGGCACCTGCGCGAACATGTACAACTTTGGGATGTAAGCACCCAGCGGCAAATTGAAATCCGGGGCAAGGATGCGGCCGAGCTGACCCAACTCATGACTCCGCGTGACCTGCGGCAGGCCAAGGTTGGGATGGGCTTTTATGCCCCACTCATTGATGGGAACGCAGGGATGATCAATGATCCCATCATTCAAAAACTGGCAGAAGATCGTTTTTGGCTTTCAATCGCGGATTCTGATGTTGAGCTGTGGGCCAAAGGATTGGCTCAAGGATACGGGCTAGACGTTGATATTTTTGAGGCCGATGTCTGGCCGATGGCGGTGCAAGGGCCAAAATCAGATGATTTAATGGCCGAAGTTTTTGGGGATGCCGTGCGCGATATCCGCTTTTTTCGCTTCAAGGTTCTTGAGTTCCATGGGCATCCTTTATTAATTGCCCGCAGTGGGTACAGCAAACAAGGTGGCTTTGAAATTTATTTGGATGACTGGGAACTCGGTCTGCCCCTTTGGGACGCTTTATGGGAGGCGGGGCAAGCCTTTAATGTTTCTCCCGGCTGTCCAAACTTAATCGAGCGAGTTGAAGGGGGCTTGTTATCGCTCGGCAACGAAATGACCCGAGAGAATAATCCGCTCGAATGCGGCATGGAACGGTACTGCACGCTAGATGGCTCTCTGGATTTTATCGGCAAGGATGCGTTGCTGGCTATCCATGAAGCCGGGCCAAAACAAATGGTACGCGGTGTGTTGTTTGGAGGGGGCAAATGCCCGGCCGCTTCTCAACCATGGCCCGTCAAGCTTAACGGCCAACACGTTGGGCAGGTCACAACCTGCATTTGGTCGCCACGTTTTGAGCAGAATGTATCGTTAGGCATGATCAAACGGGGGTATTGGGAAGCAGGCACAGAAGTGACTGTCCACAGTCAAGACGGTGAAATCCGGCCGGGCAAAATTGTCAGCCTGCCTTTTCCCGAGTAAATCTCACCCGATGACCCTTACCGCCGCGATTCTCATCTTAACATCTGCATTTTTCCATGCTGGCTGGAACCTTGTTAGCAAACGATCCAACCCATCACTGGCTTTTTTTGCGCTGGCGGCCGCTTCAGGATCAGCCGTGATGCTGACGGTCATGGTTTACCATCGCCAAACACTCCCGCTTTTCCCAGCAAAATTATGGGGATGGGTTGCGCTCACCGGTATCGCTCAAGCCATTTATCTGATGGGGCTTGCCGGAGCCTATCGTCGTGGAGACATCTCATTTGCCTATCCATTGGCTCGAGCCCTGCCGGTTTTATTTGTGGCCGTGATTACGATTCTGCTAGGTAACGGCGGTCAAATCACCAGCCTTGGCTATATGGGGATGGGGTTAATCGTGGTTGGATGCATCATTTTGCCCCTCACTAGCTTTCAGGAATTTAAGTTAAACAGCTATTTTTCCCCCGTTTATGTTTTTGCCCTGCTAGCCGCCATCGGCACAACGGGCTACACGATGATCGATGATTTGGGGATGCGCATTATGCGAGAAACGGCCGAAGTTGCCCTTGAAAACAGAGCCGTAACCTTACTCTATATTTCGTTTCAAACGGCTAGCACGGCCGTTGTGGCGTTTCTCATCACATTGGCGTACCGGCCAGAACGGAAGATTTTGCTAGACATTGTTCAAGACCGGCCGATGTTAAGAAAGGCGTTGCTAACTGGGGTTGTCATCATGGCAACCTACGG
>JAHDGV010000131.1:0-6719 GCA_020631655.1 Chloroflexota bacterium
ACAAAAAAGGACCGGCCGCTTACGACCGATCCCTGAGTATGGAGGAGTCTGAAAATTTTGTTTAAGAAACTATGCTTTAGCCGATTTCTTCGGCTTTTCTTTCACCGGTTTTGGCCCCGGAATCACAGTCCCACCGTGCTCTTTGGCTTTCTCAGCCTTCTCTTTCCGCTCAGCCAAAACAGCCTGTGCGGCCGACAAGCGGGCGATCGGCACCCGATACGGCGAACAGCTCACGTAATCAAGCCCTAAGCTGTGGCAAAACGCAATACTTTTTGGTTCGCCGCCGTGTTCGCCACAAATACCAATCTTGATATCCGGCCGGGTCTGACGCCCTCTTTCAACACCGATTTTGACCAACTGACCAACCCCATCCTGATCCAGCACTTGGAACGGGTCGTTGTCCCAAATTTTGTTGGCGATGTAGTGAGACAAGAAACGGGCGCTGTCATCACGGCTTAGGCCAAAGGTAGTCTGGGTCAAGTCATTGGTTCCAAAGCTGAAAAACTCAGCGTGTTCAGCAATTCTGTCGGCCGTGAGCGCCGCTCGTGGCAACTCGATCATCGTGCCGATCGTGTAGTTAAACTTCAGCCCGTAAGAACCACGCACTTTATCGGCCGTTTCTTGGACCAATTTACGCTGATGCTCTAATTCCATGTCGATGCTGACAAGCGGAATCATAATTTCTGGATATACCCAGATCCCTTCAACTACCGCTTCACAAGCCGCTTCCATCAAAGCCTGGGTCTGCATGATCGTCACCTCAGGGTAAACCATACCCAACCGGCAACCGCGATGCCCCAACATCGGGTTAGACTCACGCAGTTGATCAACTCGCGACAGCAATTCTTCTTTTTCATTGATTTCTTTTAGCAATTGATCAATTTGCGGGAAGGATTCTGCCTTTTGCAATGAGAGTTTTAATCCAGCAATTTCAGCCTGCAACTCGTCAAAGTTGGGCAAAAATTCATGCAGAGGCGGGTCTAGCAAGCGAATGGTAAGCGGTAGCCCGTCCATCGCTTTAAACAGCTCATAAAAATCTTTTTTCTGGATCGGCATCAGCTTGTCCAAGGCCACTTGGCGCGTTGCCAAGTCGTTGGCCAAGATCATCTCCCGCATCAGGGCCAGTCGTTCTTCACCAAAAAACATGTGCTCCGTACGGCACAGTCCAATCCCTTCAGCACCAAATTCGCGGGCAACTTGGGCATCATGGCCGCTATCTGCATTTGCGCGAACTTTGAGCTTGCGGATTCCGTCTACCCAACCCATCAGGGTTTCAAAATACTCGCCCAGTTCTGGCTGGATGGTGTCTACCTTGCCAACCAATATCCGGCCGCTGGAACCGTCTACCGTAATCCATTCACCCCGCCGGATTTCAACACCACCTGAGCGGAAAAACCCTTCCCGCTGATCAATGCTGATCTCTTCAGCACCCACAACACAAGGGGTTCCCATACCGCGTGCAACCACGGCCGCGTGGGACGTCATCCCACCCCGAGCCGTCAAAATTGCTTCAGATGCGGCCATCCCATGAAAGTCATCAGGGCTCGTTTCGTGCCGCACCAAAATTACCGGTTTGCCCGCTTCCGCCAATTCAACCGCCTCGTCCGGATCGAGTGCGACCAATCCTGAAGAAGCGCCCGGGCTGGCAGGCAAACCAATTGTGATAACCTCAGCTTCGGTGTTAGGATCCACCATCGGATGCAGTAGCTGGTCTAACTGTTGGGCATTAACCCGAGTCACCGCCTCCTCTTGAGTGATCAACCCTTCTTCAACCATCTCGACCGCAATGCGCACGGCGGCCGCCCCCGACCGTTTACCCGTGCGGGTTTGCAACAACCACAAGCGGTTCTCTTCAACCGTAAACTCAATATCTTGCATATCTAGGTAATGAGTTTCTAGTTTGCGAATAATGTCGATTAACTGCACATAGACTTCTGGCAGTTCGTCAGCCAAGTTTCGGATCGGTTTGGGGGTGCGAATACCAGCCACAACGTCTTCACCTTGTGCATTTAGCAGGTACTCACCAAAAACTAGCTTTTCCCCCGTGGATGGGTTGCGTGTAAACGCAACACCTGTGCCGCTGTCCCACCCGAGGTTGCCAAAGACCATCGCTTGCACATTAACCGCTGTCCCTAGATCGTCTGGGATATGGTTGATGCGGCGATAATCGATAGCGCGTCGGCCGTTCCACGAGTCAAAAACGGCTGAAATAGCCATACGTAATTGCTCATAAGGATCCTGTGGAAACTCTTGGCCGTGTTGATCTGCAAAAATAATTCGTTTGTAAGCTTCGATAATCTTTTCGAGCAGTTCTGGGGTTAGATCCGTATCTCCGCCCCCAACCGTTTGTGCTTTATAACGGGCAAGAACTCGATCAAATTTTTCAGTTTCAACCCCCATCACAATGTGGCCGAACATAGAAATAAACCGCCGGTATGCGTCTAGCGCAAAACGACGATCTTTCATTTTCTTGGCTAGCCCCTCAACCGTTTCATCGTTTAATCCCAAGTTCAAAACCGTATCCATCATGCCCGGCATCGAAATTGATGCACCTGAACGGACCGAAACCAGAAGCGGATTTTTCGGATCACCAAATTTTTTCTTAGTCTTTTTCTCGATGTCTTTTAGGCTCTCTTTTGACTGGCTCCACATCCCTTCAGGGAACTGCAAATCATAAGCGAGATAGGCATTACACGCTTCAGTTGTAATAGTAAATCCCGGTGGAACAGGCAGTCCGGCCGCCGTCATTTCAGAAACATTGGCACCCTTTCCCCCTAACAATGCCTTCATAGTGGCATTGCCCTCCTGAAATAAATAAACCCATTTGTGATCTCGATTAAGGAACATTTTTAAAAACTATCTCCTGACTAAAACTTTAATACATACGACTGTTTTAAAGTCAGATGGTGGGACTATGGCCATCACAAAAAATGATCAGTTGTTTCAACATTTTTCAGGACAGCTGTGGGGCGATCCCTAATTCAGAATGAGCAATGTATTTTTGCAGATCGCCTAAAACCGTTTGTGAACAGTTTCACAATGACTTGGCCATTGTAGAGAACAGTAGACACAGAGTAGTTACAAATAAAACGATTGGCGGCAGTTTAGCTCAAATTTCCTATGTTTGTGTTGTTTAATCTTGGGAGTTAAATTGTCACAAAGGTTGACAAATAGGCTTACCGATTGATATATCGCCCCCATAAACTTCGGAAGTTTTTTACAAATAAGCCTAGCTTTTAACCGAGAACCAGAAACTTCCGAACTATTTCTGAAGGACGAGAAGCCTTAGTTACTGAGACGACAGGGGGAAGATTGTATTGTCGTCAGATTCAATGATTTCGGCCGCCAAACTACCGTGCGAAAGTTCGTTGAGCGCCAGCTGAAAATCTTCAAAACGCTCCTGCATAAATTGGATAGTTAACGTGATATCGGCCGCAAACTCCTCATCCTGAATCAGTCCCAAATGTTCGGCCACCAACAGGCGCACCCGCTCAAGATGGGTGTATGGGATGGCAACCATTGTGGTGTGTGTTGGCACTTTTTCCGCGCGGGGCAACGCCTCAAGCACCGCCTTCACCGCATCCCCATAAGCCCGCACTAAGCCCCCAGTGCCTAATTTTGTGCCGCCCCAATAGCGGGTCACTACTACAGCGATGTCCCCCAAACCACTTCCTTCGAGCACGGCCAGCATTGGACGGCCGGCCGTCCCTGATGGCTCACCATCATCGTTACAGTGCTTGGTCACAGTTGAGCCGTATCCCACCAAAAACGCTGGCACGTTGTGACCAGCATCAGCATATTCTTTTTTTACATCTTTGATAAACGCTTTGGCTTCTTCTACCGAAAACACCGGTGCGGCGGTGGCGATAAAGCGGGATTTTTTGACTTCGATTTCGGCCGTGGTCCGCCCAGCCGGGATGGGGTAACGGGTCATGATTGGGTGTGCAGAGCTACCGTTACAGCTCACCCAACTGGTGATGCATCAGCGCCATAGCGACCTGATTTAGCTCATAGGTCTCAGCAATGGCTGACAGTTCAGCCTGCTTTTCGGCCGAGATTTCATCCCCAATCCGCTCCAACACCGTCTGAGACCGGCTAAACACCATCGGCCCCAAATGAGCTTTAGTTTGGCAAAATTTTGCGATTTTCCAAGCCAGTTCAGTCTCTCCATCTAGCTCATACACGAACAACGCTAACCCAGCGATTGATTCAGCCACTTTAGGGATAGCCTGAATACGGTGAGCAATGCGTAACGCATCTAAAAAGTGGGCGCGGGCCGGAACGTAATCTTCTCGAGCAATGTCGATGTGCCCCATCACAATAAACGCGGTTGCCTCCCCTTCGGCGTTCCCCATTTCGCGATAGTAAACTAAGCCCTCATCGATCTCATCGTTAGCCTGTTCAAATTCTTGCACAAAGCTTCGCACCCACGCCAGATTCATCAGAGTGGTGGCCAAACGCTGTTTGTTATTCCATTTGCGCGAAACTTCCAGCTCTTTTTGGAAAATCTCAATCGCCTGCTCATACTGCCCTACCATGGCGCTGGGCAGTGCCATATTGGAGCGCACCAGCCAAACATGGTCTTCATGGCCCAATTCTGTGAACAGTTTTAGAGCCGCTTCCCAGTGAAAAAATGCATCTGCATACTGGCCGCTCGCATAGCTATGTGTCCCGATAAGGTTATGAGAGATGGCACGTCGGTAGTTATTATTCTGGGTTTCGGCCGTAGCCAGCGCCGATTTGCCCAGTTCTATACTTTCTTCAAAGCGACCCGTTTTCAACATCGCTTGGCTCAGAATCAGCTGAACCCTTGGGATCTCTTCATAGTCCTCTGTCTCTTGAGCAACTTCCAGTGCCATCCGAGCGATGTTTTCAGCCTCTGCAAAATCTGAAAGCCGATGCAGGAAACTTGCCATCCGGGTTTGCATCGTCATTTTAAGCCGCTTAGGAGCGGCCGTTGGCAAAATATCAAGCGCTTTCCCAAAAACGTCTGCCCCCAAACGATCAAGCCCTTTTAGGTTAAAGTACCGGCCAATGGCACCGGCAGCTTTCACCAAATCTAATTCGTTCCAACGCAGTTGGTTCAGAGATTCTTGCCAAGAGTAGAGCATGTCATTAAATGCGAAGTCGATGTTTGTGGCCGCCTCGAACTGCTCTGGGCCGTACATCGAATCGAACTGTTGAATCAGCAGATTAACAAACCAGTTTTGATAGCGCAGGTTGGCTTTCTCCCAATTGTTCACCGACTCTTTTAACAGCTCGCGAGCATAGTGGCGCGTGATCTCATGCAGTGAATAAATTTGAAGCGATGTAGTATCTTCAGAGGCTGAGCCAGAAGAAGCTTGAATTAAGGATTTATCGATGAGTTTCGTAATCAGCTCCAAACTTGCCTCTCCTACAGATTGGGCGGTATCCAACGTAAATGGTCCTCGAATCAAGGACAAACTCATCAGGGCGTCCTGCTCACCCGGGGTCAACAAATCCCACGAGTAGGCAAAAACGGCTCGCATACTGCGGTGCCTATCAGGCAAGCGGCGTAAGTTAGATTCGAGGAAGTCGATACTGCTCTGAATTTCGTTGACGATTTCTTGGCACGACAACATGCGTGTCCAGCTGGCTGCCAATTCAATCCCCAGTGGCATCCCGTTTACCAAGTTGCAAATTTTGCGAATATTCTGTAGATCGGTTTGATCCGGCCGGAAATTTGGCTGTAACTTGCGGCTGGTCAGCAAGAACAAGCGAGAGGCATCATCCAGCATTTCGCGCGGGGATGCGTGGGGCAACGTTTGGGTATGATTAAATCCAAAGATCGGGAAGATATGCTCATCTGCAATGTTGAGCCGCTGGCGGCTTGTCGCCAATATTTTTAGATTTGGTGCGTGGTTCAGCAACTCATCAATCCAAACCGCCTGCCCGATAATGTGCTCAAAGTTGTCTAAAACGAGCAGTGCCTCACGGTCTGAAAACCAGTTAAACACTTGTTCTTCGGTCGATTGATTGCCTGAAATCGGAATGTTGCACGCGTTGGCGATCGCATAAATCAAGGCTTGGGGATCCGCCTCTGCATTGATGGGGGCCAGAGGGACGAACCAGATGCCGTGTAAAAAGTAGCGCCAGTCGGCCGAGGCCAATTTGCGAATCACGGCGATAGACAGACGTGTTTTACCCATCCCGCCCAAACCAAAGAGCGTCAGCATGCGGCAGTCTTCAGATGTCAGACGAGACGAAATCGCATTCATCTCCTCTTCGCGGCCGACAAACTGGCTGGAGTCAGGCTTTAAATTATGCAGAGGGGATAGTCGAGCTGACAAAATGCGGTCCCGCAGTGACAGCGTTTCTGGTAGCGGATCGATACCTAGCTCATCCGCAAAGCGACGCTGTAACTGTGTGTACGCCCGCAACGATCCGGCAAAATTTCCGGTTCGGGCGCACAACAGCATCTGATGCTGCACTTGGTCTTCCCGCAAAGGATCGATATCAAGCTGTTTTTCGATCCGAACGATGTCTGACAAAGCCTGTTGCTTAGCGGCGTCTGGCTCCACAAATAGAAGCGGTTTTGAGACAACCTGATATTCCATCGAGTCGGTATAGTCGGGCTGCACCGGATCGGGGATATTGATCTTGTGTAAGCTGGAAGCAGGCATTCTGGGTGCTTCAGCGATTTTGTCTCTGGCTGATTTTAAAGCGCGGCTAAATTCAGCGGCCGTGTGGAATCGATC
>JAHDGV010000131.1:6819-13717 GCA_020631655.1 Chloroflexota bacterium
GCACGATAACAGATTTTGTCCCCCCTGCATAAACCATGTATAGTGCGCACTATGCCAACGTTCAAGCTAAAACTCAGCGGAATGGCCCATGGTGGCCGTGCTTTGGGCCGTGATAAACGGAACCAGGTCATCTTTGTACCCGGCGGTATTCCGGGTGAAATGGTGGAAATTGAAATCCCAAATATCGATGGGAAGAAAAAATATATCGCCGCAGAGCTAAAACAGGTGATCAAACCATCCCCAAACCGGCTAACCTCACCTGTTTCTGGGACAGGGCCACACGGTGGCTACACCTATGCTCACATCAAATACAAAGCCCAGCTTGAATACAAACGCTCCGTAGCCTTAGATCAGCTAAAACGCTTGGGGGGCATTACGATTAAATCAGCCCCGTTCACACCATCACCCAAACAGTGGGAATACGATCATGATGTGGTCCTGAGCCCCACAAAAAGCGACGGCTTTGGGTTGTGGGATTATGAATCGCGCGAAGTTACACCGATTGATGGACCATTAAAATCGCTCATCCCCCCTCTTCAAGATCTGATGGCTGATTTTGACTTTGAGCTACCCGGCCTGCGCCGCATGACGTTACGGGCACCCACAGACGATGCGGGTGACATGCTGGTCGCGTTTGAAATCGATGGGGTTGAACCGCCTGAGCTTCTGGTCGATTTCCCTATTTCGGCCGCCATTGTGTTACCCAACAAAACAATGGCCAACCTCATCGGCGATAGTTTTGTTTTGCGTGAGGTCAACAACCACGTTTACCGTATCTCGGCCGGGGTTGAGTTTGCGGGCAATCCACCAGTTGCGGGGATTATGGCCAATAAAGTGGCTGAGCTAGCTGAACTTTCGGGAAGAGAAATTGTGCTCGACCTCTACTCGGGGGTTGGTTTGCTGACCCGTCATCTGGCACAAAATGCGGCTGAGCTTCACGGTATCGACCGACATCCCGATGCGATTGCAGACGCAGCCATTAACTTGTCAGACACTGAAAATGTAAGCTTGTACGAGGGGCATGTTGAAGAAATTCTGCCCATGCTCGATATCCGGCCGGATGTAGTTGTTATCGATCCCCCTGTGACCGGTCTTAGCAAAGAAGCTTTATCCGCCATCATGAAGCTCAAAGCGCAAAAACTAATCTATGTCAGCTCAGATGTCGCTACGCTTGCTCGAGACAGCAAGCTGATGAAAAAGTCTGGTTATCAAGCGGTCCATTTAGGCGGTTTTGACATGCTCCCTCAGACGTTTCACATGTCGTTGATCACCGTTTGGCAAAAACGACAGTCTAAATCCTAGTTATTTCTACAGACCTCGGAGGTTTTTGTTCTTAATTAGACAGGCGTCTTCCGGAAGAAAACCTCCGAGGTCTTGGTTTTCATTTATTCGTTTGGATCAACCAAGTACAAACGGCCGGCCCCTAACAATCCAAAAATCAAAAGCACAAACAGCATGGGGCCGCGGAAATCTGTATTGGGTGGCAAGTACAAATAAAGTAGCAGGGCCATGATGCCCAAGGTGATTAGGCCAACTAAAATCACAAACAAGACGAGGCGAGTAGGTGTCATTTTCCCTCCTGGATCCATACGCACAAAAATGTAGCGAGCAAAATAGAGGATCAGGAGCGGGGCAAATAATATCGGTAGCAGAGAAATAACAAAGATTCTCAGATAGCTACTCTCAGCCGCGTAATAAAGAATAAGGTCGATCATCGATCACTATGTTTTCAAGATTTAGAAATATGAAGCAAATTTATATCATACGTCATGGATTTAGGCTTGATCATGAGGATCGGAGCTGGAAAAAAACGGCCGAGCGGCCATTTGATGCACCGCTGTCTGAAAAGGGACATCTGCAAGCCAAAAAGACTGGCATCGCTTTAAAAAAGGCCGGGATCGAGGCGATCTATTCCTCACCCCTCCGCCGTGCGGTGCAAACAGCAACCCATGTGGCGGATCGATTAGATTTACCCATTAATCTTGAGAGCGGCATCGTTGAGTGGCTCAATCCTAAATGGTATGACTACACCCCGTGGCGCCAGCCGGTTGAGCCTCGCCTAGAAGAATTTCCACGCATCAATCCATCCTACAAAACATTGGTTGAGCCACAATACCCCGAACACCATGAGGCGATCCCTTGGGCGCGTGGTGCGTATGTTGCGCGGTATTTGGCCCACGCTCATGATGGACCCATCTTGCTGGTTAGTCACGGAGTTATAGTTTTAACACTGGCCGAGGCGCTTACAGGCAGTCACAAGGGGGTTAGCGATAAAACCTGTGCCATATCGCTTTTTGAAGGCTCTGGCTATGATTGGACACTTAAGTTCAGCTCAACCGACCATTTGGATGAAGATCTTGGGGAAGATGAAGTTCAATTTGTGTAGGTAAGCAACAGGAAACTAGAACAAAAACACAGAACACGCCTAAATTTGAGAGCCTTGAATAACCGCTTGCAAGCATCTGGGTGCTTGCAAAATGGGCAATATCTTAGCAAACTTTGTGCGCCTACCTTGCTGTTTTGTTACGATGGGCAGGCTGGATGCCTACAAGAGTTTTGATCTTACAAACTACAAAAACTACCATACTTTTGTATGCTGGTTAGGAGGGCAAAAGAACTTAGAACCATAAAGCTAACACTATTCCACGTGGCGCCTTTGCAACAATTTCCAACAATTCAATTCAAAATTTAGAAAGGGAAAGGAAAATGAAAAATCAATTCAAAATGATATTCGGTGTTGTGAGCATCATGCTCCTAACGATGATTGCTTTTGGGGCTTTTGCACAAGAAGAATCTGAGCTTGCTCAATTTAATGAAGATGTAAATTCGATTCTTGCTGGGGATTCTGCCCTGATGGATGAAACAGCCGCCGCAAGCACAGAGGAGATTGTGCCCTTCTCATGCGGTGTTACCAATTGTGCGTATCTGCCCATCCTAGAATCTGCTCCAACATTAAGTTTTGGGACAGTGTTCCACAGAACCACACCTGATTGCTCCGGAGATGAGATGACTGTATCAGTTGCAAATGGCGGCACAATCAACTTAGGCAGTGGGCAAACAACAATTGCGTTTGGTGCAAGAGCTGAAGGCTATCAAGGTTCATCTTACCGGGTCGATTATGTTTTAGACGGCACCGAGAGACCAGATCTAGCAAACTCCGGAACAATTACTGCTCAGACCCAAGATATCTTTTCGATTACCTTGGCCTTAGGTGGTGATTTGTGTGCAGGGACGTTGCCCAATGGAGCATACACAGCACGTTTCTTTATCGACAATCAACTCATTACCCAATACACAGCGGTGATCAACTAAACTCAAGTGGCTGGGCGCATCGATCGTTTTGATCGGTGCGCCGAGTCCTTAAATTTGAATATCACCATGATATTTTTCAGGGAGCAAATCAGCCAAAGCCTGCATCATCTCGTGTCCAAATTGATCGATAAGCGCCTTCTTTTCGGCCCCACGCACCTCGGCCGGAATTTTGAACGGACCAATCGGCTTCCCAATGTGCATCTTCACTTCGGTTCGTTTAAACAGATTACCAATCTCCCCTTCAATCTTTTCGGTCCCTTCAAACGCGATGGGCAAAATCGGTACGCCGGTCTGCACCGCCATCCAAGCTGTACCCGGCCGAGCTGGCAGCAAAACCACCGGGTCATGTCGTGTCCAGTCAAAGGGCAAATCGGCCGTTGATTCCCCCCGCGCGGCCGTGTCAATCGACGCTCGGGTAATCGACCCTTCAGGGAAGATCGTGACCCACTCCCCCGCATTTAATTTATCTACTCCGTTTTTCAGCGCTTTGCGGTCAACTTCACTCCGATTTATAAAAATCAGTTTGTCTTGATGCGCTTTAATGCCGGGGCCGATGTAGGGGGTTTCTAACAGCTCGAATGTCGCAAAAAAATTGGGGCGAACGGGTAGCTTTGTGTAGAGATAGGGGATCTCAAAAACAGAAAAGTGATTGCTAACAATCAGCAGTCCCCCATCGGCCGGATCAGGCAGATTTTCCCACCCGGCAATCGTCACCTGAGCGATCAACCGCATTACGATCCGCACGAGGGTGATATAAAACCAGCCGATGATTGGGGTAAACATATCCGTAAGGGGATCCCTTGTGGATCCCCATTCTGCAAACAAAAAGGGCATCCACAAGGGATGCCCCTACAGTAATTATTCGCGAATGGTGGCGCCCAGCTTATGCTTCAATCCACCAATGATCTTGTTGCGCTGTTTGGCCACAATCTTGTCTTTCAGCGTTTTGTCAGGCGCTTGGAACGTCAGGTGGAAGGCCAAACTCCGTTTTCCTTTAGGGATCGAATCCCCTTCGTACACGTCAAACAGCTCTACGTTTTTGAGCAAGAAGCCACCAGCTTTGCGGATCGCTTCTTCAACGTCGGCCGCGTTTGTGCCACTATCAACGATGACGGCCAAGTCTTCTTCAACGGCCGGATACGGAGACGGAGCGTCAAATTTGATCGCATCACGCAATTTCTTGAGCAAGATATCAAGATCGATTTCAGCTCCTAAAACAGCATTGTCTGTGCGGTACTCTAAGTTCTCAACCACAACCGGATGCAGTTCACCCATCCAGCCCAAGACCTTGTCATTTAGCATCAGTTTCGCCGTCCGGCCGGGGCGGAACGTGGGGTGCTCCCCAACTTCTAATCTAAAGTTTTGGATGTTGAGCGAACCGATGAGGTCTTCGACCACACCTTTGATGTCGTAGAAATCATATTCGGCCGGAGCAGAGCCATCTTGCCAGCTTTGTTTGCCCCGTTCACCGTTCATAATCATCGCCAAGCGGGTATTTTCGGTCGGCAAATCACCTTCTTCGCTAGGCAAATACACTTTGCCCACTTCAAAGATCGAAATCCGTTTGGCATGACGACTATTCTCAGCTCCGATTTCAGCCACACTAGCGAGCAGGCTGTGGCGCATCGCCACACGATCGGCCGAGACATAGTTGGCCAACGTGACATACGACCGATCATCGGCCGGGCCGCTGGCTAATAATTTAGCCTCACGTTCAGGCGTTGTCAGACGGTAGGTGATGACTTCCTGCATCCCCAAGTCGACTAGGGTGTCCTTGAGCAACATCTCGCGCTCAAGCGCTACGTTACCCCGCTGTGGTGGCAACACGTCCGCCATTTCAGTCGTTGGCAAATTGTCGTAGCCGTACATGCGGCAAATCTCTTCTACAATGTCGTTTTTGTGATGGATGTCGATCCGATGATCGGGAGCGGTCGCTTTGATCAGATCGCCGTCTAGATCAACCACAAACTCAAGTTTTTCGAGCAGTGTTTTGCATTCGGCCGCTGTCACATCAAGACCCGACCAGCGTTTCACGTAGCTAAGATCAACATCGACGGTGATGGTTTCGGCCGGGGCAGGATAATAATCGATGATCCCTTGGGCCACGGTGCCACCTGCGTATTTGCGCAGTAGATCGGCCGCACGTTTACACCCCAAAATCGCCTGTGACGGATGCACACCGCGTGAAAATCTAAACCCAGCGTCTGAGTTCATCTTGAGCGCATGAGACGTCCGGCGAATGTTCATGTAGTTCCATGCCGCCGCCTCGAGCAACACGTTGGTCGTGTTGTCGTTGATCTCTGAATTTTGGCCACCCATGATTCCGCCCAAAGACAAGTTCCCGGCCGGATCAGTCACCAAAATGCTGTATGGTTTCAACTCACGTTCTGAGCCATCAAGGGTGATCAGTTTCTCCCCATCCTGCGCCAAGCGGGTGTTGATATGAACCTTGCCACCGGCGTCATAGTCGGCCGAGCGAGACTTCATGTAATCCCAGTCAAAGGTGTGATTCGGTTGCCCCATCTCGAGCATTACGTAGTTTGAAATGTCTACAACAACGTTTTTGCCACGCATACCGGCCATCTCTAAACGACGGCGCATCCAGAGCGGGCTTTGATGTAGGCCAACGTTTTCGATTAGCATCGCGGTAAAGCGCGGATTTAGCTCTGGCTCATCGGTCGTGATCATGGCGACATCGTTAACATTGACCTCACCATCTTGTTGCACTTCGTAATTTGGATAGCGAATCGGTTGACCGGTCAGAGCCGCCACTTCGCGCGCCACACCCACAATCGAGGCGGTGCGAGCGATGTTGGGGATCACCTCAAAATCGATGATTACATCGCCAAACAGATCCTGCAATGGGGTTCCAGGAACCAGTTCGTCCAACCCTAAATCTTCGGCGTTGGTGATCATGATCCCATCATGATCTTCCCCCAAGCCAAGCTCTTTGGCCGAGCAGACCATGCAACGGTTGTGAATGCCGCGCAGGGCTTTCCCTTTCAGCTTCATCTTGACGTTCCCTTCTTTGTGGCCGTCGTAAACGATGGCTCCTTCAAGAGCGAACGGGGTGAACAGGTTCAGACCGCTCACGTCTCCTTTGCCAAGGTATTCAAACAGATTGGGGGCGCCGGTGACAACGGTTTCTGTTTCGGCCGCGCCGTATTCAACGGTGGCTAAAACCAGCTTGTCCGCGTTCGGGTGCTGTTCCACCTGCAAAATTTGTCCGATGATGAGAAGCTCACGGTCCCAGACCAATCGCTCATCTTCATCCGCTCCGCCGGGGATACCGATGTACTCAACGGCATCGACTTCCATCCCGGCAATTGTCAACATGTCGGCCAACTCTTGTGGTCCAACTGTGACATCTACATATTCTTTAAGCCATGAAATTGGTATACGCATAATAGTTTGCGACTAGACCTCGTAGGTTTTTAAAACCTGCGAGGTCTTTGGCGTGATTAGTTAAATTGCTCCAAGAACCGGAGGTCGTTCCCCCAGAAATAACGAATGTCGTTAATGCCGTACTTCAGCATGGCGATCCGCTCTGGACCCATCCCGAATGCAAAACCGGAAAATTCTTCGG
>JAHDGV010000718.1 GCA_020631655.1 Chloroflexota bacterium
CCCAAACCCCATTCCCACAAACCAATAAACTGGGACCATTTTACTCAGGATTCATAAGCACCTTCTGCTTTTCAATTTCGGCCTTGTCCCCAAAACTGATTCCCCCACCCAAATCAATTTTGTACTTTTTGATCATTTCCTCAATGTGGCCCAAGGCACTTGCATCTTCAATTGTCGCGGGAAACTTGTACTCTTCCCCATCAATAATCCTGCGCACTGTCCCTCGCAGAATTTTCCCCGATCTCGTTTTTGGCAGCTTGTCAACGATAATACAACTCTTGAAAAATGCCACTGGGCCAATTTCCTTTCGGATGGTGGTGATGATTTCCTTGATTAGCCCTTCTTCTCCATTTGGCAATTTCACCCCATCTTTGAGCACGACCAGTCCGAATGGGCGTTGTCCTTTGAGCGCATCTTTGACGCCGACCACGATTGCTGCGGATAAGGCCGAGTTTTTGAGGACGGCCTCCTCCATTTGGGATGTTGATAGGCGGTGACCCGCCACGTTGATGATGTCGTCTGTACGCGATGTCACGTTCAAGTAGCCATCTTCGTCGAAGTAGCCGGCATCGCCTGTGCAGTAAAATCCTGGGAATTGGTCGAAATATTTTTCTTTGAAAAACGCGTCATTGTTCCATAGAGACAACATAAACGAGGGCGGCGTAGGTAACTTGGCCACCACATTTCCTAACACGTTCGGTTCAGTTAGCTCTTCTCCTTCGTCGTTCAAAATGCGCACATCGTAGCCCGGATACGGCTTTGTGCAGCTACCCGCTTTGCTAGGGAAGCGATACGGTGTGAAGAAATTCGCACTGATGAACCAGCCAGTTTCCGTCTGCCAGTACGTGTCATTGTACAAACACCCTTTGGGCATAAGTCGGTCAATCAGGTCAAACGTGTGCACATCGGTTCTCTCGCCCACACACCCCCAAACTTGGATTGAACTACGGTCATAAGGAAGGATTTTGGTGGCCTCGGGGTCCGCGCGTCGAATGGCTCTCATGGCCGTCGGGCTCGTGTAGAACACGGTCACCTTATGTTTCTGGATCACTTTGAAATACGCAGTGCAATCCGGAGTACCAACAGGCTTCCCCTCGTAAAACACTGTTTGTCCCCCAAACAACAACGGCCCATACGTCAAATACGAGTGGCCCACGACCCACCCGATATCACTGGTGGCAAACATCACACTGTTTTCATTAAAACCAAAGGCATAGTACAACGAGCTCATTAATCCGGCCACAGTGCCCCCACTGTCCCGATAAATGCCTTTGGGCTGACCAGTGGTTCCGCTGGTGTAGAGAATGTACAACGGGTGGGTGGATTCGACCTCGGCACGGGCCACGATTGCGCCCACTTGGTCCATTAGGTCTTGGTAGCGGAATTCGAATTTACGCCAATTTTCAATTTTTTTTTGTTCGCGTTCGAAGTAAATGGCGGGCAAACAACTTTCGGATTTCAGGTCCCCGGCTTTTACCAAAATTGATTTGGACTCATCGATTAATTGGCGATAATCGATAATTTTGTGAGGCTCAATTCCGCAAGAGGCGGAAACGATAAGTTTGGGATCACAATCTTTGATCCTCGAGGCCAGTTCTTTCGCCGCAAAACCTCCAAAAACCACCGAAATAACCGCACCAATGCGAGCACAACCGAGCATCACCACCGCCGACTCCAAAATCATGGGCATGTAAATCACCACTCGATCCCCCTTCCCAACTCCTTTATTCGCCAAAACAGTCGAAAAACGTTCCACTTGCTTATGCAATTCGCCGTAAGACATTTTGCCCGAGCGTCCAGTCAAGGGGCTCTCATAAATAAGCGCAGTGCGGTCGGCGCCTTTGGTTAAATGGCGCTCGACGCAATTGTATGCGAAGTTGAGGGTTCCATCGGTGAACCAGCGAATGAAGGGCGGGTTGGAGTCGTCCATGATTTTGGTTGGAGGTTTGATCCAAGTGACTTTGGGCATCCAGTGCTCGGCCCAGAATTTGGGCGGGTCTTTACAGGCGGATTTGTGGAGGTCGAGATAAGTGTTTATGTCTGGTGCTTTTTCCATTGTTTATAAATAATTAAAGTTGTTTATAAGTTGGGCGCTTTTCAATGTTTTAAAACTTTCTCCAGGAATGTTGTCAATAATAATGGGAATGATGAAAATAA
>JAHDGV010000719.1 GCA_020631655.1 Chloroflexota bacterium
AAAAACCGATGATCATGGCCTCTTACGAGGGTGGTATGGACATCGAAGAGGTAGCAGCTACACAACCAGAAAAAATCTTCAAAGTGTGGGTTGATCCTTCTGTGGGATTGAAAGGATACCAAGCAACTTACATCGCATCTGGTATGGGATTGCCTAAAGAGCTCTGGAAAGAATTTGGTAAATTGCTAACCAATCTGTACACCTGCTTTATGGGTAGCGATGCAGAATTGGCTGAAATTAATCCACTTGTGATCACTGGTGAAGGGCATTTGATGGCGCTTGACGGTAAAGTCACCATCGATGATTCGGCCCTGTATCGCCAACCAGAACTGGCAGCTATGGAAGACAAAGATGTCATTCCAGCATCTGAGCTAAAAGCGGCCGAAGCTGGCGTTAGCTTCATTCAGCTCGATGGGAACATCGGTTGTATGGTGAACGGTGCGGGTCTAGCCATGACGACAATGGACATCATTCAACTGTTTGGCGGCTCACCGGCTAACTTTTTAGACATTGGCGGTGGTGCCAATGCGGCAAAAGTAACCACTGCGCTTGAAATTATCTTGTCAGACCCGAAAGTGAAAGCGGTACTTATCAATATTTTTGGTGGTATTACCCGGGGTGACGAAGTTGCTAAAGGGATTGTGGCGGCATTGGATGCGATTGACACCGATGTGCCAATGATCTTGCGTTTAGCAGGTACGAACGCCAAAGAAGGGCTTGAGATTTTGGCAAGCGCCAATCTGCCCACGGCCGAAACATTATCAGACGCCGCACGTCAAGCCATTGCGGCCGCTGCCTAAGGGAGGGAGAAAACGAAATGAGTATTTTAGTAAATAAAGATACCCGCGTAGTGGTCCAAGGGATTACCGGCGGTCAAGGAACGTTCCACTCTGCCCGTATGATGGCGGCCGGTACCAACATTGTGGCCGGCATGACCCCTGGTAAAGGTGGACAAAAAGCGGTTAACGATGTGCCTGTATTTAATACGGTGCGCGAAGCTGTAGAGAAAACGGGTGCAAATGCATCAGTTATCTTCGTACCAGCCAAATTTGCGGCCGATTCGATTATTGAAGCGGCCGATGCTGGCTTGCCCCTAACCGTTTGCCTGACCGAACATATTCCAGTGATGGATATGATCAAAGTGCGCAACTATATCGACGGCACAAACACCCGCTTGGTTGGTCCAAACTGCCCTGGGCTGGTAACACCGGGTGAATCAAATCTCGGTATTATTTCAAACGATATCGTTTCACCGGGTCCAATCGGTGTGGTTTCAAAAAGCGGTACGCTGACTTATGAGGTTGTATTTGCGCTAACCCACAATGGACTGGGCCAATCAACTTGTGTTGGTATCGGTGGTGACCCTGTTGCTGGAACCGACTTTATCGACGTACTTGAGATGTTCCAAGCCGATGATCAAACTGAAGAGATTATTCTGATGGGTGAGATTGGTGGTAACGCTGAAGAAAAAGCGGCAGAGTACATCAAAAACCATGTTACAAAACCTGTAACCGCGTTCATCGCGGGGGCAACAGCTCCTCCGGGACGTAAAATGGGGCACGCAGGTGCGATTGTTGATGGTGACTCTGGTACAGCCGAAGGCAAGCAAAAAGCATTGCGCGCGGCTGGTGTACGCGTGGCTGAACATCCAGAACAGATCGTTGAGATCATCATGGCGAACCGGTAAACGCCGGTTTGGTTCAACCTAAACATCAAGCCCGCTGGATTTAATCGTCCGGCGGGCTTTTTTGTTGCTTGGGGCGGAAGGGATCGAAATCTTAGAAGTATCGAAAAAGGAGCTTATTTTCGACCCCTTCCGCCCCTACGGATTGCATTCATTTTTCCAATGATTCGGCAATCACAGCCGTCCCTCAGCATGTGCTGTGATAGAATTCTCGGCCGAATTCCCTAACCTCCGCTTAAAAGCAGGGGAAATAGCGAATCAAAAGAAAAGCTTTGAAACGACTCACCCGATATTTGCCTTGGCTGGCCGTTGCGCTAGTCATGCTCCCGGTCATTTGGCCATTTATCAGCCGCGATTCCCTGCCTGTTGCCACGGATGCCGAACTGCACGTTTTTCGCATGGCGGAGCTTGAACGGCTGATTCGAGGCGGTGAGCTGTATCCTCGTTGGGCGCCTAACTTCTATTTTGGCTA
>JAHDGV010000720.1 GCA_020631655.1 Chloroflexota bacterium
CAATCTTTGTGTTCGTGTGTCATATCTCATGGTAAGCAGTATTCGGTAGTCGGTGGTCAGTATGAGTGCAACCCCAAACTGATCACTGACAACCGCTTACTGACCACTTGCCTCCGGCATTTCAACAATCAAATTGTGATGTTCATCAATCGAACATTTTGCGCCCGGCCCGATAATCACCGTTGATTCCCGTTCCTCAACAATCGCGGGCCCTTCAAACGTCATCCCTGGCTTCATTTTGTACCGATCATAAATCGCCGTATCAACAAATCCGTTCGTCTCTGGGAAATAAGCCGGCCGTGACCCTTTCACGCAGTCGGCCGCCGTTGTCGCCCCGTCGTCCGTCTCACGCACCGTCAGGCTAACATCCGGCTTCGGCCCGGCCGAAACAACTCGCCAGTTCAAAATCTCAATCGGCACAGGTGGCCCCGGCCGCTCATACAGTTCTTTGTACGTCTCTTCAAACCGAGCAATCAACCCATCTCGGCTCGAGCCATCTAGCTGACCAAGCGGCATCGACACCCGAATCTCGTGCCCCTGCCCCACATAGCGCATGTCAACTTCACGGCGATGGGTAATATCACCGGCCGCAACGTCAGACTCGATCAAAAGCCGTTCCCCTTCACCTTCCATTTCAGCAAACAAACCATTCGCCTTCGCCCAATCGATCTCGTCCAACTCCGTCACCCAAGAGCGCACAAAGTCAAACGCCAGCGGAGCGGTCAAAAAGCCGACCGTACTCATCACCCCGGCCCCCAGCGGAGCCAACAACATCGGTGATCCCAACGAGGCCGCAATCCGATACGCATGGACCGGCCCAGCGCCGCCAAACGCAAACACAGGGTACTTGCGCGGGTCTTTACCTCGTTCCAACGCATGCACCCGGGCCGCATTCGCCATATTTTCATTCGCAATTTGATGGATGCCCCAGGCCGCTTCTTCAAGCGTCAGGCCTAAAGGCTTGGCAATTTTTTCTTGGATGGCTTGTCTCGTTTTGTCCATGTTCAGCTCCATCTTGCCCCCCAAGAAATAAGCTGGATCAAGATAGCCCAAAATCAAGTTTGCATCGGTAATTGTCGGATCTTCCCCACCACGGTTGTAGCAGACCGGCCCCGGCTCAGACCCGGCCGAATCTGGCCCCGCTTTCAGCAAGCCCAACGAATCAACCCGTGCAATCGAGCCACCACCGGTCCCGATCTCGATTAGTTCAATCACCGGTAACTTGATCGGCAAGCCGGACCCTTTGGCAAAGCGATAAATTCGGTCCACTTCAAAGTCATGGGCAATCAACGGCTCACCTTTGTCAATCACGCAGATTTTTGCCGTGGTCCCACCCATGTCAAACGAGATCAAATTTGTGTGCCCGGTCGCAATACCATACGCATTGGCCGCCAACGCCCCGGCCGCTGGGCCAGACTCCAGCAAACGCACCGGGTATTTAACCGTGGTGTCAACTGTGGCGATACCACCGCTCGACAACATCAGGTAGAAGTTCCCTTCAAACCCATTGGCTTCTAAACGACGTTCCAATTGGCGTAAATATTTTTCAACCAAATCCTGCACATACACATTTGCAATTGTGGTACTCGCTCGCTCAAACTCCCGAATTTCAGGCACCACATCGCTTGAAATTGAAACCCGCATGCTGGGTGCAGTTTTTTCAATGATGGCTCTCGCCTTGCGTTCGTCGGCCGGATTGGTGAAGCTGTGTAAAAAGGCCACCGCTACCGCCTCAATCCCACGTTCAGCCAGTTCGCTTGCCAGCTTCTCGATGTGAACCTCATCCAGTTCGGTGTGAGTCGACCCATCTGCCAAAGTGCGTTGCGGCACGCCAAAGCGCAAATAGCGGGGGACCAGCGGCTTCGGTTGCTCTAGCATCAAATCATACAGGTCATAGCGGGTCTCCCGGCCGATCTCGATTGAATCTCGAAAACCCTGAGTCGTCATCAGGGCCGTTTTTGCCCCTTTGCGCTCAATCATCGCGTTGGTCACCAGCGTGGTTCCGTGGATGACGTTTTGCACCTCGTCGGCACCGATGTCGGCCGCTTCCAGCACATCTTTAAGCACCGTCTCCACCGCAATCGAAGGGTCGCCGTGGGTCGTCAACGTCTTGCCGATCTCAAACTCACCCGTTTCCGTATCGACGATAATCAGAT
>JAHDGV010000132.1:0-7460 GCA_020631655.1 Chloroflexota bacterium
GTCAGCGGCCCGCCATTGGCGATTTGGTGCCAAACTTGCACATAAATCTCATCGGCTAGTTTCTCGAGCCGCTTGCGCCCTCTGCGGCCGACAAGAAGCATCTGCCCAACGTGCTCATGCTCGAGCAAGGCCAATACCCGGCCGATGTTTCCGACACCGCCCACAACACCCAGCACCGTCTCTGCGGCCGTGATCCCGTTTTGGGCCAACGCCTGATGGAGCGCATCGCTGGCGGCGGCGGCCGTGAGCGAATTACCACTCGTCAAACCAATTTTGTCCTCGACCAAGGCGGTGCAGTTTTGGGTCACAATCGAACAGTAGCCAGTAAAGCCGACCTGCAAACAACCCAGCTCTTTCCCCATTTCAACCGCTTGTTCAATTGCTTCGATGACCGGCTCAGTCTCGCCCGATTTCATCCGTTCGTCGATCTGTTCGGCCGTATACGGAATACCAATGACGGTCAGAATAATCCCATCTCCGTTTTTGGAGCGGATAATCCGTTCATCCCCAATAAACGGTTCGAGAACCGCTTGGGTTTTGCGTAAAAGCCGATCACATTCGGCCGCAGTTAAATCCCCCAGAGATGGGTCAAAATGGGTCAAATGCTCTGGTTCGATAAAGTGGGACACGATCGCCACACGGCGAAAACCTGCTGGCATCTGCTCATTTCGAGGGATGGCGGGCAATCCGGCCGGGGCCGCGCTACCACTCAAATAGCGCAAAAAGTCACCCGCGTTCCCTTCAGCGATGAGTTCAGCCCCCTGCGCCAACCCATCTACAAATCGGTCGATCGCATCATGCGTTATGTAGGCAGAGGGCTCGATGCGAATTGTGTTGGTGGCAGACACCGTTGGCGTTACCCGAATCTGATGCTCATGGAGCAGGTAGCCGCACAGCAAAAAGCCAAGCAGGTTTTGCTCACTAGCGATGTTCATCAGCGGGGATCGATTTTGACCGTTGAGCTTAGCAAACTCGATCCCGATCATCAGCCCCCGGCCGCGCACGCCCCGGATAATGTCTGGATACATCGCCCGCACATTTTCGAGCCGCTCAAGCAGATAATCACCCATCACCCCACACCGTTCGATAAGTGCACCACCATCCTGCTGGAGTAGATCGAGTGATGCCAAAGCGATCTCGCTTGAGAAGGCATCATCGGCAAAGGTTGAGCTATGCAGGTAGCCAAACGGTTTGATGTAATGCTCACTGTCAACCAACATCGCTCCGATTTTGGCTAGCGAACCACCCAAAGATTTTGAAAAAATGTAGATGTCGCCACGAACCTCGGCCGACGCCAAGAATTCCCCCGTGCGCCCCATGCCGCTCTGAATTTCGTCGATAACCAGCGGGATTTGCTCTCCGTCGGCCGTGGCACGGCAGGCGTGCATAAAGTCGGCCGTCAGCTCATGAATGCCACCTTCCCCCTGAATCGGCTCAATCAGGATAGCGGCCAACGTTGACCACGGCCGTTCTTCAAGCCAAATCCCATCTGCCCCAACCATCAGATGCACGGTTGACTCACGTTCACCAGCCACAACTTTTTCCATGCTGGACGGGTCGTTGGCGGGGGTAAACAGACTGCGCACCCCCATGTTTTGCCACGGCAATCGAAAATCTTTGTTGTACGTCAGCTGAACAGAACCAGACGTTTTGCCATGAAAGG
Organism: Chloroflexota bacterium; assembly: GCA_020631655.1. Taxonomy (GTDB): domain Bacteria; phylum Chloroflexota; class Anaerolineae; order Promineifilales; family Promineifilaceae; genus WTJY01. The sequence continues at coordinate 1,664 of JAHDGV010000132.1, forward strand.
CGCTGGTCAGCGCTAGAAAACCGGGCTGTGCAAACACAATCGCCTGATTGGCTTGCACCAGAAAAAATTCTAGCTGATCCAAACTTTCAATCGATTCTAAGTTGAACAATTCTTCGGCCGAACGGAACAGATCGGCCGGAAGCTGATGGGCCCCATTTTTTAGACCCATTCGTAGCTCACGCATCGCTCTGGCGTTGTTGTCCATCACCGCCTCAGCCGCTTCCATTTTTTGCAAAGCCGCATGTTTCAGCGCCGCTTCAACCGCCTCGGTGCCGCTGTTAGCCAGCGTGGTGACGTAGCTCCGGCCGGTTGTTTCCCCCACCATCTCAGACAGCCGTTTGGCCAGTTCGCCACTGGCCGCTCGAATGCTCCCCTGCACCAAAAACGGCCGCTGGTCGGTCAGCACGCGCTGGGCCGTGGCGACCAATTCAGGATGATTGTGGCCAAACAGTCCAGCCCCAAAGCCGCCCAACAGGTCGAGCACTTCGATCCGCTCTCCGTCGGCATTGCGGTAGGTCAAGGTGTCGCCGCTGGCTTGCTCGTACACAATGTCGAGGCCGATGGCCCCCAGCAGGTCAGTCAATTGCGGCCGGGAGTAGGTCCCAAAATGGGCCTGATTGTGTTGGTTGGTTGTTGAGATTGGTTCGTGAATCATAAGGTTGTTTTATCTTCGGTTTGCCAATTCGGGGCGAGACATCGCGGCTTCACCTGTCGATGCCTAGCCCCTACGCCAAATTTTCGGTATACGTCTTTTTCAACAGCGCGCGCTGGAGCTTACCGCTGGTGGTACGAGGGATCGTGCCGCGCGGCATCAGTGCCACATGAGCCGGTGGAATGCCGGTTGTCGTCGCTACATGAGCCTTGATCTGTTCGGCCAGTTCGTCGCTCATCTTCGATTTTTTGACTTCGCAAACGAGGTGCAACTGTTCGCTAAACACGGCCGAATTGTAGACACCAAAGGCGACAACGCGGCCGGAGTCGATGCCATCAATCTGTTCGGCCGCCCGTTCAAAATCGGTGGGATAGTAGTTGTGGCCACGAATGATGATCAGCTCTTTGTCGCGCCCGAGCACAAACAGATATCCGTTGCGCATGTAGCCGATGTCGCCGGTATCGAGCCAGCCATCAACCAGCGTTTCGGCCGTTTTTTCGGGATCGCCCATGTACCCCATCATGATTGAGGGGCCGCTGAGCCAGATTCGGCCAACATTGCCATCGGGGAGTGGGGAGTGGTGCGTATTGCGTATCTCGATTGCCATGCCGTCAACCGGCCGGCCGCAGTTACACACATTCAAGCTCCGCTCATCACTTTCTGGCAGGATGGGAACCGCTACCCCGTTTTGATGTAGCTCAAAATCTGAAATTGTTTCATAAGCAAGCGGTTCATCAGGAGCAGACATCGTAGCGCACAATGCAACCTCAGCCATTCCATAAGCTGGTCCGAGCGCAGTCGGCCCAAGCTGGGCTGATTTAAAGCGGTTTGAATAAGCTTGCAACAAGAGAGGATCAACTGGCTCAGCTCCACAAACGGCTGACTTCATTGATGAAAGATCAAGCGTTGCCAGCTGTTCATCCGTGATCTTCGATAAAAGCAGACCATAAGCGAAATTAGGTGCAGGTGATTTGCTTCCTCGATAGTCACTAATTGCTTTTAAATAAATAAATGGCCGTCGAATAAATTTCGAAGATGGGATTAAGACAGCAGGAGCTTTCGCAACGAGAGAATAAATTAGACAACCTATCAGCCCCATGTCATGAAACATTGGTAGCCAGGAAACAACTACATCCCCTTCAGAGAAAGATGTTTTATTCCTCATTTGTGCACAGTTGGACAATATATTCACATGACTCAGCATGACGCACTTTGGTGCGCTGGTTGAGCCTGAGGTTGCCTGAATCACGGCCAAATCGGCCGGATCGCGTTCTACGCATCGATGTGGGGCCAGCGCTTCAGCATCCAGCGCCTCAACTGTGATGATCGGGAGCGCACTGACACCCTCAGCCCAAGCGGCCGCCTCCTTGTCGCTGGTGATCAGCAGTTGCCCATCAATCTTGTGGCTTACAGCCTCGATCTTATCAATACCGGCCTGAGGGGCACGCGAAAGCGTAGGAGACGGAAGCACACACGGAACCGCTCCGGCTAAAACAATCCCCCAAAATGTGACGGCAAATGCTGGGCAGGTGGGCAACACGATAATCACCCGTTCGCCGGGTGCAATCCCCTTGGCCTGCAGTTTGCCTGCTACCATTTTGGCCTGACCCAGCAGATCTCGATAGCTGAGTTCAAACGGCTCTTTTTGATCGAGAAAGATGTATTGTTTGTCACTCTCGGCCGCTTGTTTCAGGGCTTCGATTAATGTAGTTGGTGTTTCGCTCATAATTTTTTCCTTTGCAAAATTTCTTGTATAAACACATCGACGAACGTCTGCGTAGGGGCTAGGCATTCGCACTGGCAGTTCTCCAATTGCAATCTATTTGGTGCGAATGTCTCGCCCCAAAACAGCGCAATTTGTACAGAGCGGCAAAAAGAAATTCATGCCGGGGCGAGACATTCGCTGAATCATTTGCCTTTTGCTTGTTGATTTCATGCGAATGCCTAGCCCCTACGCCAATTTGTTCTCGACCATCCCGATCACATCATTCAATGTTTTTAGGGCGGCGATTTCCATGTCTTCAACCTCGATATCAAACAGGTCTTCAACCCCCACAACCATGTCCATGGCTCTTACAGAATCGAGGCCGTATTCGACCAGCGGTTTGTCTGGCAAAATCTCGGCCGGTGGCATGGCTAAAACTAAGCCGATTTCATTTCGTATCGTTTGTTCTGTGTTCATCATTTTCCTCTTTCAGAGATGGGTCAAAATTCCGTAACGGCAGACATGGCCCCCTCTCCCAAATTTGGGAGAGGGCTGAACGCCGTTCAGCTTAAGCCCAACTGTGTTGGGCCGGATGGAGTTGAGGGTTTAAAACGGGTGCCAGTTGTACAACACACGCCCCCCATGTTAATCCCGCACCAAACGCAACCATCAAAACGGTGTCGGTTGGTTTGATCCGGCCGCTTTCAAGCCCCTCGAATAGTGCGAGGGGGATCGACGCGCTCGACGTGTTGCCGTACTGATCGATGTTGATATAAAACTTTCCGATCGGCACGCCCATATTTTTGGCGGCCGATTGGATGATTCGGATGTTAGCTTGATGGGGAATGATCCAGTCTACATCATCTAACGATAAATTTGACTGGGCCAATGCCTGATCACACGCTTTTCCTAGTATCCGAGAAGCAAATTTAAACACCTCGCGGCCGTTAAACTGCACCAAATGCCCTGCGTCAAAGCGATTTAACCCTGACGATGTGTTGAGACGGATATCATCCTGCCCAGAGCCATCAGCCCCCAAGGTGAACCCCTGCAAACCGCAAGGTTGGTCCGTTTGCTCTAAAACAATTGCACCTGCACCATCACCAAACAACACGGCAAATGTTCGATCACTCCTTTCAAAAAAGCGTGTCAGATTCTCTGCGCCGATCACCAATATCCTTTGGTATAAACCTGTAGACAAAAATTGATACGCAGTGCTTAAAGAGTAGACAAATCCAGAGCAACCGGCTGATATGTCAAAAGCAGGAATATTTTTCGCCCCGATGGCCGACTGAACGATGCAGGCGACCGACGGAGTAAAGTCCTCAGCTAAGCAAGTACCCACAATGATAAGGTCGATTTCACTGGCCTGGACATCGGCTTTTTCTAAAGCGTTCAAGGCCGCTTGTGTCGCCATAAATGCGGTTGTTTCTTCTTCAGACGCGAACCGCCGTTGCTGAATGCCGGTCCGTTGCACAATCCACTCGTTTGTTGTGTCCCAATTTTTCTCCATGTCAAAGTTGGTCACCACTTTGGGCGGGGTGTAAATGCCCCAGCCGGTAATTTTTCCATATCGTTTGTTATGTCGTTCCATGTCTACTCCTCTCTTATTTTGGGACAATCCACACTAGCTCCGCTCAGTGAGGTAGCCCCTACAGATTGTCTTGTGTTGTGGCTACGTCGTCGCTGGACTTACAAATGTCTCGCCCCAATGAAAAATGTCATCCCGATTTTCAAAAATTTCAGATCGCAATCGTTTTCGCCTAAGGATCAAGTTGCGGCGCAGTTTTTCGGCCGAAAATTGTTCAGGCTCCTGACCTTCCAGCCGATGCACCAGCTTGCACAGCCGATCCACGATCGCAAACTCGACAAGCGGCTGGGCAGGTCGGTCGGCCCCTGCAATCGGATGCAAGCTTAGACGAGCGCGAATGCCTGCATCAGCTAGCTCAAGCAGAGCCAAGATCGCCTCAAATTCGGCCGCGCAGTACGCCAACGCATAGCGGAAGCTCTGGTCAGCGTCCCAACGGCCGGATGACCGCCCTGACTCTACAAAGTCAGCCAGCAAGCCCCACGTCTCATGCAGGTGTTCAAACAGCTTTGGTGGGATCGATTGAGCCAGCGGTTCCCATCCAGCCAAAAGTGCGGCTGGATTTAAAAAGTACGGCCGGGCTGAAAAGTGTGAAGCCTCTAAATAGTTTTGGGGTGGATGGCTGTAAATCTGAGCCAATTCTTGAGTTTGATCCGCTTGCACACCAGCAGATACAAGCTGAGCCAATCGATAGCTGAGCTGTTCCCCAACAATGTGGCGAGTCCCATCAAACGTCCCGTACAGCGGCACATCCCGCACCAAGTGAGCATATGGGAAATCATGAAGCGATGCTCGGCCGCCAAACAGTTTGCGCCCTTCATCAATCCCCTGTTCAGCCAGCTCGCAACACAGCAACTTAGCGGCAAACGCATAATATACGGCTCCCGGCCCCTTGGCATTTACGAGGGCCGTTGTCTTTAGCGCCAAGCTAGTCGCCAGCAGATCGGCCGAATGCATGGCAAGCAGGTGATCGCAAATCACATCATGATTTATGATTTTAGTCCCGCCTACGACTCGCTCTTGACTATAAACGGTTGCAAGCTCTGTCGCTTTGTTGAGCGCGCCCACCGCCATCACCGCAATGCCAGCTCGGGTACCGGGCATTGTTTTTTGCACAATGTCGAAGCCGCGCCCTTTGCGCCCCAATAGCTCGGCCGGAGTATTGTCAAACCGGATGCTAGAAATGTCGAGGGCAGGCAATTGCAAGGTGTGCCAGCGATGCGGTGCGGTGACCGTGTCATCTCGCTCAACCAAAAACAGGCTCATCGCCCCAGCTCCTTGGTCGGCCGTGCGGGCCAGCACGGCGATAAGCCCATGCTGGCTCCCCCCGTTAATCGTCTGCTTTTCTCCTCTGAGGTAGTGTCGGCCAATGTTTATGGTGTCGGCCGTTGCGAATGTCTCGCATCCCAACAAATGGGAGCCATGTTTTTGCTCTGTTAATGCCAGAGCTGTGTAGGCTCCCTCACTTACCCGTTCAGCAACTCGCCCTTTTTGTTCATCTGATCCCCCAATAAACATGGGAATTAAACCCAAATAGTTGACCCCAACCGTAATCACCATGCTCCCGCTGATCCCAGCTAGGTGGTGATTAAATTCTGCCACGTCCCAAGCGCTACCGCTGAGCAAAATCTCGGGTAACCCCAAGCCATGTAGCTCTGCGCGCAGGTCGGCCGGATAACTGCCCATTTGCTCGTGACAACGGATTGTCCGGCAAAATGCAGGCGAGGAGACGGCCGATTTTAGGTCTCCCATTTTGTTATGTTTTTTTATGTGCTTTGATAGCAGTTTGTGCCAATATGCTTTCATGAAACAACGATGAATCAAAGTCTAGGCTCCAATTCATGTAGTACCC
>JAHDGV010000132.1:7560-13662 GCA_020631655.1 Chloroflexota bacterium
TGCTTTCATGAAACAACGATGAATCAAAGTCTAGGCTCCAATTCATGTAGTACCCGGTTGAAGGTTCCTCGATTAGAAACTTGGCCCTTTTGTAATTTCCACTAAAATTACGCTTACGGCCGAAATATCAGTAAGTGATTGAATTAAAGCGAAAATATCGGGTTTTTCAATGGCCCAGACGATATGATGACGTTTTGATGACGGTAATCGCTTCGAACTGATAGAAATACGTCGGCCGACATCATTTAAAGAGAGAGTTTACAATGCAACAAGCTGCATCTAATCCCGGTCTACAAAATATAGGAATATCTAAATATCGATTAATTAACCAAGCTCAAGCAAGATTAATGAAAAGAACATCACTGCACATAACACTGCTTGGGAATGCCTTGGTCTATGTAAACGGGGTTCCGATTGAACGCTTCCGAACCAACCGTGTGTTTGGATTGCTTGTTTTCTTGGCCGAATCACATGTGTCAGGGCGGCAGCTCCATCGCCGAAAATTTATAGCCACACTGTTATGGCCCGGCCTGCCGCAAAAGTATGCGCTTCAGAATTTACGTAACACCCTTTACGAGCTGAAGAAATTAATTCCCGATGATGGTGACACCCCTTTTCTGGTTTCAAATCGGCAAACGATTCAAATCAATCCTGATTTCCCCTTTCAGTTGGATACTGACTTGTTGCTTAAAGCGGCCGCGGGCCAAAACCAAGAAGAGGTTGCAGAACTGTATACAGGGGAGTTTCTGGCAGACTTTACGCTGGATGACGCGGCTCCATTTACGGAATGGGTTCTTGAAAGGAGGGATTTCTACAAAAATACCGCGCTCCCTTTGCTGGGTTCCACTCACGCTTCGGCCGCGAACAACGCACTCTCACCAACAGTCTTTAAGCTTCCTAAAGATGCAACTCCGTTTGTAGGGCGACACAACGAAATTACGACCATTCACAGTTTTTTGAACAATCCAACAACCCAATGCATGACCATTCTGGGGGCTGGTGGTATGGGCAAAACACGATTGTCGTTAGCGGTAGCCAAACACAATCAAGATCAATTAAAAAAGCAATTTCCAGATGGGGTGATTTTTGTTCCCCTATCTCAAATCACCCAAAAATCTCAGCTGGTCCCAGTTTTGGCCGCGGCCGTCGATGCGATTTTAGAAAATGAAGCTGATATTGAAGATCAACTCCACTATTTTTTGAGTAGAAAGCAAATGCTGTTGATCTTGGACAATTGTGAGCACCTAATTGAAGACCTGCTTTTATTATCAAAAATCATGGACGCGGCTCCACAGGTAAAAATTCTTGCAACGTCTCGGGAAAAGCTCAATTTGGTCCAAGAGCAGCTCTTTGTGTTGCAGGGATTAGAAGCACCGTCCAGCCATCTCTCAGAGACATACAACTCTTTTGCGGCCGTTGAGCTTTTTGTCCAATCTGCAAAACGGGTGCAAATGGATTTTGATTTAGATCCCAAAGATTACGAGGACCTACTCAGCATCTGTCGCACCGTCGAGTCCATGCCGCTTGCCTTAGAACTGGCGGCCGGATGGGTTGAATATCTGTCTATATCAGACATCGCCAAACAGATTCAAGTTAAAGTAGATTTTCTTGAAAGTGATTTGCGCGACCGCCCCAAAAAGCACCGAAGCATCCGAGCAATTTTTCAAGGGTCTTGGGACATGCTCTCGCCACATGAGCAGCAGATTCTGGCTAAAGTCTCTATTTTCAGCGGCAGTTTTGACCTAAAAGCGGCCGAGAAAGTTGCGGATGCCAGCTTAACGGATTTAAGAAGCCTGATTAGCAAATCTCTTCTGCGCTATGACATTAAAGCTAATCGGTATTTTTTTCATCCACTGCTTGCGCAATTGGGTCGAGAGCAGTTGGTCAATGATCTTTCTTTGGTTACTGATACTGAAAAGCACTTTATGACCTATTTTGCTGAAAATCTCCACAATCATCAGTCAGCTTGGTTCACAAGCCAAGAGACAGAAATATATTCCCGGCTGGCCCAAGATCAAGAGAACTACATCATGGCTTGGAGATTGATCATCAATCATCAAAATTGGACCCTTTTGAGTAAGATGCTGCATGGGTTTGACCGGTTAATGGTTCGTCAAAGCCAGCCAGAGCAGATGGCCATCTTTGCCCAAGAAGCGGTTGAAGCACTCAAAACGGCCGATGCTCAAACCGCCACTGATTTACAGCTAAATTACTTAGCCTTGTCCCTTTTGTTGGTTCAGGCGAGCCACATTCACTCGCATCAAAACGTGACTGAATTACTCAATCAGGCCCAAGCCTTGATAGATAGTTTTGAAGGCTCCGGCGTTGATGTACAGCCAGAAATGGGTAAGTTAAAACGGATCAGAGGTGAGAATGACCAAATTTTAGATCCTGAAAATGCTCTCTCCCACTTGCTGGCCGCTCTAGAGATATTCCGAGATTTAGAGCACAACGTAGAAATCGAAACGGTTCTCGGCCGGCTCTGTTTTACCTACTGGGCCAACGGCGAGTATGAAAAAGCAAAATCATATGGGCTTGAAAGCTTGGCCGAAGCCAGCAAAAGAGGTGACCTGATCGCTGTGGCTAAAGCCCACAACCACATCGCCTTGGCGTTTGACAGTGCGGGCGAGTATCCCGAAGCCCTTGAGCATTATCAAAAAAGCCTCTCGATCTACCGTGATCAAGAGCATGAATATGGGCTTCTGGCCCCGTTGCTCAACCTGAGCGAAATGTGTCAGTCGATGGGCGAATACAAACTGGCTCTGAAATACGGAGAAGAGTTTGCAGACCTTGTCATCCGCTTAGGAGTAAAAGCTGACTATGCGTTTATTGGTGTTCGGGATCAAGCGCTGTTGCACATGGGCGTTTACGACCAGAGCCTTGCACGGCTCGAGTCGCTACTTGAATACACATCTGGCCCAAATTATGCACAACAGCACGGCTATGTTCTGATGTATCTGGGTCAATTTGCTTTGGCACACAAAGATTTTGCTGAGGCCGGAACCTATTTTGATAAAGCCAAATCAGCTTTTGATTCAATCCAGTATGTAGCAACTCAAAACAAAATCAAGATTTTTCAAGGGTATGCTGATTTTGGATTAGGCAATATGCGTCAGGCTCTCTCCAACTTGCTTGATGTTTATAAAAACAGCCCTGCTGAAATCGATTATTTGTACGCCCTGCCTCTCGTTTCGCTTCTGCTCGCCCGCATCAATCGATTTGAAGATGGATTTAGCCTGTACCAACATGGAGATAAGTGGGCTCAGATTAATCGGTCGAAGTGGTTTTATGATATTGCAGGCAAGCAGATCCAAGCAGAGGCTGAATCAAGAACCGCAAGAGAAGGTTATCTCAATGACCGTTTTTTGACTACGCGAATCAAAGAGCCGCTTGATGTACTTTTAGCAAATCAGCTCGAAATTTTGGACATGCTTTTGACCGACAAAAGTAGATCACCCTAGCCAGCGGACAGCACGGCTAATTCTGGTTAATCAGGAGCAGGCTAATCTCTCCATACGGATACAGCCAGCCGCAATCCCCATTTATGCTTAAATCTAGGACTTGGTTGCCGCCAGAAATTTCGATGACTGGCTCACTCATGTTTTTGCCTTGTGCCGTGTACAATCCTTCAACGTCTGGCAACGCAAATTGGGTGCCGGTTAAATCAATGTTGGCACTGCCCAAAACCAGATTAGATTCTTGAGCCGTACACCCTTTTGCACTGCCATAATCAGGCGGATCAAACTCTTGATCGGTGCGTGTGTCGGTCAAAGTGGCAAAGGTGCGATCTGAGGTATCTAATGTGAGGCTGGCCGGATTCACCCGTACTTTTTCAAATTGGGCCAAAATCTCCCCATCTGGATAACTATAGCGAGAGAAATTGTTGGTTTCTTCAATTGCGGTCAGACTAATATATTCCTGCGGACTGTTTGAAGCCATCTGGTGACAATAAATCATCATTGGCAAATTTTTGTCCCCGTTAGCAAACAGTTCATATTCCCCATCAATCCAGCCTTCGTCTGGGTTTGGCCCCTGACCCAAATCATCTAAATAAGACTTTAACCTGCGACACGTTGTTGGGTAGATAACCGGTTTTGGGGTGGCGGTAGGAATCATGGTTGGTGTTGGGGTCAAGGCTATGTTGGCCAAAGCTATCGCCTCGGCCGTTGCTGTGGCCGTTGCGTTTCGATTCTCTGTAAACGTGTAAGCGATCGTTGCGATTAAACAGACAAAAGGCAGCAAAAAACCGATGATCGACATGAGCCAAGTTGGCACAATCGGTTTAATCTCAAATACACCGGGATGTTGAATCGCATAATCCCCACCGGCCGAAGCCGCCGAAAGCACGAAGGATTCGTTGCGGCGCATACCAAACAGCGGCCGTTTTACATTCTCAACCAATACAGGCACGGTGCTTTCTGCTCCGGCCGCTAATTTAGTTGTTTGGGTTATCCCTTCTAAACCAAGTTCAAAACGATCACTTTCAGATTCTGCCATGAGCTCCAGCTCAGACTCATGATTCCCCCCGTTCCGCAGCCTTAAGCTGGCTTTAGAATCGGGTTTTAATTGATGTTGGCTCAGCTCAGTTTCCCACTCTTCAAACGGAGCGATATCGAGTTTAAATTCAGCAACTTCAAACCGATCATGTGCAGAAACCGCCTGCACCCGAACGGCTCCAACGTGTTCACCGGCCGTTGCGATCGGTGCACGCGGCGGTGCGATTGCCAGCGAGATCATCGTGCTTTCACCCGGCATCAGCGGTTTTTGTGACTGCTCTAGCTCAACCCATCCTGCCAAAAAGCCGGAAACAATGACCGCAAAATGGTCTACCGATTTACCCTGATTGGTAATGTGCAACTGCCAAACAGAAGTTTGTCCCGCCTCACATTTTTGCTCGGTGGGGAAAATTGTGATTCCCGGTTTTTCTAGATCAACGATAGAGCGATTAAACATCTCGTCATACTCAGAGCGAGAAAGCTCAACCAATCTGATAGCAATCGGGCCGATTTTTATCGGGTATTCTTTGGTCCAAAATTCAGGAACGTTTGACAGTAGTTGAGACGAATCCAGATAAGTGCCGCCTAAAGCACCCAAATCGGTAACGGCCCAGCCGGATTCAGTTTGATCGATTTGAACGTGGCGGCCGCCCACTCCCGGTTCTGATAAATGGATGTCACAGTCAGGGTCCGATCCAATAATCATCGTTGGATTTGTGACCGGGAGATACAGATCATCCTTTTGTGGCATCGAAACAACCAGAACCGGCTTTCCGGGTTCAAGCAGTCCGGCCGGGTTTTGTTCAACCGGGGCTGAAACGACTACGCTGGCCACAGCCGCCGCTACGGATGGCTGAAAATTGAGCTCAACAGGATCAGACAGATATGCCAATGTTGCCGCAGTTGCAGATTCTGAAAGCATGACGGGAGCTGATTCGATAGCACCGCTAGCCAACCCATCCGAGCCGCTGTCTCCGGGAAGTAGACGGGACAGGAACCCTTTTCCCTTTTGCTCAAAATCTTTTGCAGACACCTTCTTCCCGTTTGTTAGTTGCTGAACCTCTTTTGGCAAAAACTTATTGATGTCTCCAGATCCTTGGCTACCTGTGGCATTTTTTATGCTCCCACTTAAATCTTTTGAATCAACCCCGTACCGTTTTAGGGTTTTATCGAAGCTGGAGATCTGTCGCAGATCACGCTGTACCCCCAACGCCTTTGACATGTAGGGGCCGATCACCGGCAAACGAGCTAACCAAAGGCCGGGTTTAACGAGCTCTAAAAATCGCCAGCGTTTTAGCGCGTAGCTGAGCCCAAACACCAAACAAATGGCAACAATCAGTAAAATGATGCCGCCAACGATGTAGAGGATGCGCGTTGCTCCGCTACCTCCGGCGCTCGAGATTTCGTTGCGGATGGTGGTACAGCTCGATAGTAGAGGAAGGAATAACAGCAGAAAGTGTCGATAGTTTTTGATCATTTTTCGTTTAATAACCGGCCGGAAATTTGGCAAAACAGTTCGGTTACCAGCCTGAAAAATATATCATTTTCAGTCATTTCTTTCGTTATATCGTTTGTCCTGTGAGCAAGGTCACATCAGGCTTGAATG
>JAHDGV010000721.1 GCA_020631655.1 Chloroflexota bacterium
TAAAAATCTGCGGCAAATTACTAACGTGTGGTCTTATCCAAAACTGAGGTTAACTTAGTTATTTCTTGAACAAGAAATTTAAACTTCCGAAGTCTGCTTGTGAGTAATACAAAGAAGAGGAAAAATGAAAATTGGATTTTTGCACACATCACCCGTGCATGTACCGACGTTTGAAAAACTACTGCCGGGGCAATCGTTAGAGCACCGGGTAGATGAAGAATTACTGGCTTATGCGATGGAACATGGGAATGATGATTCGGTCATCCAGCGGGTAACTGACTACGTGGAAGGCTTGGCATCGGCCGGGTGTACAGAGATTGTGTGCAGTTGCTCAACGATTGGTGGGATTGCTGAAAGTTTAGAGCAAGACGGAGTGAACATTGTGCGGATCGACCGGCCGATGGCGGCCAGTGCGGTAGCTGATGGCCATGTGATCCTGATGGTTGCGGCGATCCAAAGCACGCTGGTGCCAACGCGCTCATTGCTGTTGGATGAGTCGGCAAAACAACAGCGGCCGATTCGCATTATGGAACTGGTAGTTGAGTCAGCATGGGCACATTTTTTGAACGGTGATCTTGACGCATATTATGAAACCATCGCTACAGAAATCAGGAGCAGTTTAGCCGGTGACGGCCGGTGTGCGCCCAAACTCGTGCCAGAGGTTGTGGTTTTGGCACAAGGGAGCATGGCTCCAGCGGCCGAGCTGTTGCAAGACATCGATCCGCCGGTCTTAAGTAGTCCAAACCTTTGCGCGAAATATTTGATAAGGGCTGAACTTTAAATTGCTGTTCCAAGTTTAAAGTTCAGCTGGCTAGGAACTTCGATTTGTTTGGAATAGTTTCTTATCACGTTCCTAAGTTGAGTTGAAAATCGAAGAGTGGTGCAAGATAATCGTCCAAATGATTCAACGTAACAACGGGTTCTTAGCCTTACTTTCCCTCATTTTGATTGGATTGATATCCTGCACCACGCCGCCTGAGCCTGAGCCAGTCGCAAATCTTGAGCCAACAGAGCCGTTGCCAACTTTGGCACCCTCTGCTGAACCGATTGTTTTGGTCAACGAGTATCCGACATTTACGCCGATTCCTACCCTGTTGCCAACCAATACACCTCGGGCTACATCTACCCAAACAGCCACGCCAACTTCAACAGCGACGAGTAGCCCATCACCGACACTTGAACCCACTGAAACGGCCACGCGTCAGCCGGTTAGCAATAACTGCGCTGATGCACCGAGTTTCGCGCCTGACTATAAAAAATATTGGCTTAGTGATCGTGTGTGGCCCCAGCCGGTTGAAAATCCTCAGCCCCATTTTTGGATGGAGAAACCTCTACCCGGTGGCGGCCGATATTTAATCAACCCAACTTTTCCGTATGGATGGGATCAATCAGGCCGATTGGTGATGCACACGGGCGTTGATTCTGGCGGTGGTGGCCTTGGCACCAAGCTTCCGGCCGTGGCTGATGGGACCGTTGTGATGGCCCAGTCAGACAAAAACGAATGGCTTGGATTCCGCTGTAACTGGTATGGGGAGCTGGTTGTCATCGAGCTGGATCGAAAACTAAATGGGAAACCGGTTTACGCTTTGTACGGCCATGTGCTTAATATTTCGGTTGAAGTCGGCGATCGCGTGGTTCGTGGGCAAACGGTTGCTGAAGTTGGGTTTGGTGGAGCCGCCTCTGTGCCGCATCTGCATTTTGAAGTGCGCGTGGGTGAAAATAATTATTTCAGCACCCGAAACCCGATGCTGTGGGTCCGGCCACCAGAGACTCGTGGCCTGATTGTTGGTCGCTTGGTTGACCCCAATGGTCGGCCGTGGGAAGGGGTCTGGATCAGTGCGCGGAGCTTAGAGCAAGAGGGTGTAGAGCAGGTGACTTGGACCTATCTTGATGATCCGAATCATCTTGTTAACCCAGACGAGATTTACGCCGAAAACTTTGTCTTTAACGATGTTCCGCAAGGCAAGCATCAGCTAATTTTAGAGATTCAGGATGTGCGTTATTCTGCGCAGGTAGATGTTGTTGGGGGCGAAATTGCTACGGTTGAAATTATTACTGAGGAGTTCAAGCGGTCCGAAGAGGAGTAGCACACAACGAATGTTCATCTGAATAACTCACCTTAAGCGCTGTCTTGGGTAAAGACTTCGGAAG
>JAHDGV010000722.1 GCA_020631655.1 Chloroflexota bacterium
TCCTCATCCCCGAAAAAGGCGGCATTTTAAGTGCTTACGGCATGGGACAAGCAGCGATAGAACGCTTCGCCCAACAGCAAATTTTACAGCCTTTATCGGATTACGAAACACAGCTTCCCGAAACCCTGCATCAACTCCAAGAACACGCCCAACAACAATTAGCCAGCGAGGGCATTCCTTCGGAGGACATTCGCATCACCCAACAACACATTTACCTCCGCTTCACAGGACAGGATGCCGCCTTAGCCATTCCCTACGGCAACAATTTATACGAGGCATTTAAAGCAGCCTATCAAAAGCTATACGGGCATTGGGTCAAAAACCGCAGCATCGAAATAGAATCCATCAAAGTAGTTGCCAGTTTTCAAGCAGAACGACCATCAACCCAAAACAAAAAAAGCCCAAGCCCTTTCCAACAAAAAAACATAGGAAAAGACGGAGAAACCCTCCTACTCTACCCCCACAGCACCCTATACATCCCCAAAAACTGGACATGGCAAACCCAAAAAGACGGAACAGTCATCCTAAAACAAAAAAAATCAACAAATCAGCAAATCAACAACTCTCCAACTGTTGTCGCTTTGGAGCTATTCACCAACCGCTTCCGCAGCATCGCCCACGAAATGGGGGCATTGTTGCAGCGCACCGCCCTATCCGTCAATGTAAAGGAGCGTTTAGATTTTTCCTGTGCTTTGTTGGATGCCGAAGGTCAATTGGTGGTCAATGCGCCCCACATACCCGTACACTTGGGCAGCTTGGGCATTTGCGTAAGAAACGTCCGCCAACACATCGCCATGAACAAGGGGGATGTCGTCATCACCAATCATCCAGCTTATGGCGGTTCCCACCTCCCTGATGTCACCCTCATCAGCCCCGTTTTCGATGATTCGGGGGAATTATTGGGCTACGTAGCCAATCGTGCCCACCATGCCGAAATCGGGGGAACTCGCCCTGCTTCTATGCCGCCTAACGCCACTCGTTTGGTGGAGGAAGGCGTGGTTATTCCGCCTACTTATTTGGTTAAAAACGGCATCGCACAATGGGCAAATATTCGAGCATTGTTAACGAAATCGCCCTATCCAACACGGGCTATTGAGGAAAATTTGGCGGATTTGGAAGCAGCTTTGGCAGCCAATTATAAAGGGGTTACTGCCTTGCAAGACTTAGCCCGACAACACAGTCCAAAAACAGTTCGCCACTATATGCAGCAACTTCGTTTATACGCTGCTGAACGCATGCGTCAAACGCTTCAAAAAATACCCAATGGCGTTTATACCGCTAAAGAATGTTTGGATGATGGCACAGCGATTTGTGTGCGAATTGAGGTCGAAAATGATTCGGCAAAGATTGATTTTAGGGGAACGGCTGCGGTGCATTCGGGCAATTTAAATGCTACGCCAGCCATTGTGAACAGTGCCATTATTTATGTGCTGCGCTTATTGTTGAAGGAAGATTTGCCTTTAAATGAGGGGATGTTGTTGCCCGTATCCATACATCTGCCCAAAGGTTGTTTCCTCAACCCCAATTTCAACGCTCAACCCAACCAATGCCCTGCCGTAGTAGGCGGCAATACCGAAACGAGTCAGCGTTTAACGGATACTTTGTTGAAAGCCTTCGGCATCGTGGCGTGCAGTCAAGGCACGATGAACAATGTTTTGTTTGGGAATGAAAACTTTGGGTATTACGAAACAATTTGCGGTGGCAGTGGCGCAGGAGACGGCTTCAACGGCACATCTGCCGTCCATACCCACATGACAAATACCCGCATTACTGACCCCGAAATTATGGAACTCCGCTATCCTGTGCGTTTGGATGAGTTTTCGATTCGTAAAAATTCTGGTGGAAAAGGGTTATTTACTGGTGGAGATGGGGTTGTCCGCAAAATTACTTTCTTGGAAAAAATGAGTTTGTCCATATTGAGTCAACACAGAAAAGAAGCTCCCTATGGCTTACAAGGCGGCGCACCAGGCAAACAAGGCGAACAATACCTCATCCGTAAAAACGGTGATATTCTTCCTCTAAAAGCGATTGATGGTTGTGAAGTGGAAGCAGGTGATCAATTGGTGGTTAAAACGCCTGGTGGTGGTGGGTTTGGAAAGTTGAAGATAAGACAATAAACACTAAGGCACGAAGAACACAAA
>JAHDGV010000723.1 GCA_020631655.1 Chloroflexota bacterium
TCAAATTTCGCTCCAAACAGTTGATGTTTTAAATCAGTGGAGAAGTTAAATGGCACATATAAATGGAGCTCAAGCTCAAAAACCCCCTAAAGTTAATCTCACCGTTCCGATGATTGCTTGGCCCACGCTAATGCTGTTTGTCATTGCAGTTTGCCTTTGGGTGACAACCTTTTGGCTGGCGGCCGCAGGAATCTTGCCCGCTGGGGTCGCCATCATTATTAATTTTATTGCCGCGTTTGCGACCTTTACTCCGATGCACGATGCATCCCATCGGAGTGTGGCCCGGGCCAAATGGATCAATGAGCTGGTCGGCCGGGTGTGTAGCTACATCCTGATGTCACCGTTCACCGCTTTTCGCTACATCCATGCGGAACACCACAAACACACCAACGACGAGCATCACGATCCCGATTATTGGAGCGGCATGGGGCCAGCGTGGCTCTTGCCCTTCCGCTGGATGTCGCAGGATATCCACTACATTTATGTGTATGTTGGGGCGTGGCAAAAACGGCCGCAGGCGGAAAAAATCGAAACGATTGTTACCTTTTTGGCCACGTGGACCTTGGTCATCACCCTATGTCTGATGGGATTTGCATGGCCCGTCCTGCTGTTCTGGGTGTTACCCAGCCGCATCGCCATCGCCGTGTTGGCCTACAGTTTTGACTACCTGCCCCACAAGCCGCACAAAATCACTTCGGCCGAAAATCGTTTTAAAGCGACCACAGTTCGACCCAGCCCGTGGTTAACGCCCCTGTTCATCTATCAAAACTTCCACCTCATCCACCACCTGTACCCGGCCGTGCCGTTTTATCGATACTCGGAAGTGTGGCGTCAGCAAAAAGCATATTTGATTTCGCAAGGGGCTGAGATGCGCACACTGACCGGCCGACTCATTCAACCAGAAGGATTAGCCACATGAATCTTGGAACAGCCGCACTCTCACCAACAACGCCGGTTGTGGCCGGAACGCACGGCACTTGGACAATCACCTACACCGTCGGCCCGCTGGGCATCGACAGCGGCGGGCAGATTTTAGTCGCCATCCGCATTGTGTCTGATTGGGGTGTGCCGCAGTTTGATGATCCCCAAGCAGAAGGTTTCTCGTCGGTCACCATTCAGTCGGCCAACGATGTAAAAATCCGGCCGAGCTGGCAACCACGCGCCCACGTGCGGCCGAAAAACACTTCGATAGTGCTCGACGTGTACGATGGCTCGCTTGATCCGGGCGATGTGGTCACACTTGTTTTGGGGGATACGAGCCGAGGGTCACCTGGTCTGCGTGTGCAAACCTATATCGAATCCCATTTTGAATTTTTTGTGCTGGTTGACCCAACCAATTCGTGCGATCCCCGGCCGATAGCCGACCGGCTGACCTTGCCCGTTGTGGCAGCCGAGGCGGCCAGCTTGGTCTGCATTATCCCGTCCCAAGCCAAGGCGGGTGAGCCGGTTCCCATCTTTGTAAAAGGGGAAGACATTTGGCGTAATCCGGTGCCGATCACTGACCCGATCAAGCTGGAGTGGAAAGGGTTTAGCCTGAGTCCGGTCATTGATGCTGAGGCGATGACGCTCACCATCAACGAAGATGATGTCGGGTATCTTGAGGTGTCTGCTGGCGGGCTGTCATGTCGCAGTAATCCGATTGAGATTGATACTGCCCATCTACCGCAAAAACGGTATTGGGGTGACCTGCACGGGCAAACGGGAACAACGGTGGGGGTTGGGAGCGATGACGAATATTTCAACTTCGGCCGGGAGTGGGCCAAGCTCGACTTCACCAGCCATCAGGGGAACGATTTCCAGATCAGCGACGACTATTGGGCCGAGTTAAACGAGACATTTGCACGACATCATGACGACGGCACGTTTGTGGTGTTCCCGGGCTATGAGTGGTCAGCTAGCTCACCAACAGGTGGGGATCACAACATTTTTTATCGTAAAGAAGGGATGCCGATTTTGCGCTCATCCCACTGGCTGGTGCCAGAGGTTCCAGACAGCGAGTTATCACCGGCCCATCCGGCCGATGAGTTTTACAGCAAGCTGAAAAACGCCGTGCCCTCAAGCGACGTAATTGTGGCGCAACACGTCGGCGGCCGATACGCCAATCTGCGCAAATATTTTGATCAGGACCTAATCAGTTT
>JAHDGV010000724.1 GCA_020631655.1 Chloroflexota bacterium
AGTTTCTAATGAATATTGAATCGGCCGTTTGCGGTGTGGTAGCATTCCCATCCGTCGCAATACTTTGCCTAGGTTAATCAATTCATGCTCCAGCAAACCAATCAAGTTCGACTCATTTTGGCCGCTATTTTGGCCCTTTTCCTATTATTGATCCTTGTTGCCACCCCTTTTTCAGAAACGGAGCAAGCGGATGTTTCAACTGATCAAGAGGTGGTTCAAACTGAAGATGGAGAGGTTGAGGTTGAGTCAGATGATGGTGCGATTCCGGCCGAGGTGTTGGAAATACCAACGCGCTCTTTAGACGGCGTTCCGATTTTGAGCGATGATGCCTTGGCGGCCGACTCAAATCCGGTGATGCGCATTGGTCAGCGGCCGGAGCACAACATCATCACCTATACCGTTGCGCGTGGCGATACCCCTAATGTGATCGCAGAACGCTTTGGGATCCAGTCAACTACAATTTTGGGTGGGAACCCGAACCTTAGCGAAGAATCAAATTTGTTGGGTGCAGGGGCTGAATTGCGTATTTTGCCCATCGATGGGGTGTTGCATCAGGTGAACTATGGCGAAACAATCGAGTCGATTGCGGCCGAGTATGATGTGCCGGTAGAAGACATCATTAACTACGCTCCTAATCGGCTGGAATTCCCATATCGGGTATATAAAGGAACAGAGATTATGGTGCCCGGTGCGGTCGCACAGGTGTTTACCTGGACTCCGCCTAAAAACAATCGCCCCAGAAGCACCGTTGTGGGAACAGGTACATTTGTACAGCCGGTCCGCAGAGGGTGTGTCACCCAATATTTCTACCCGTGGCATCGTGGGTTAGATGTGGGGTTACCAGTTGGGACACCCGTGTATTCTATGGATCGCGGTACGGTTATTTACGGGAGCTGGGCGGCCGGCAGTTATTACGACTATGGCAATCTGATTGTGGTCGATCACGGCAATGGGTATGAAACCTACTATGCTCATTTAAACGGCATCAACGTGTTCCCCGGCCAAGTGGTTGATCAGGGGCAGTTTATCGGCTACTCCGGCAATACCGGCCGTTCTTCAGGGCCACACATCCATGTTGAAATCCGCTTTAACAATAATCAAGATGATCCATCATTCTTGATTCAGGGAACTTATTCCGGCTGCGAGATTAGCCGGTAGGTTGTGCAAGCTTTGCATCACAGTTAGACAAACAGAAGATTTTGGACCAGTTTTTGAGCTGGTCCTTTTTTTTGTTTACCATTTCTTGGGTAGGGGGCGACGGGGTCGGGTTCAGTTTGTCTCCGAAGGGATTTATTTGGTTCCGACCCCGTCGACCCCTACGGCAAAACATGAATTTTGCCGAAAACTTTAAATGGAGAAGGTGGCATGAGCGAACAAATGCAACAATATAGAAAAGAGTACAGCGAAGATGGAATTGATTTTGAGGATATGGCGGACTCTCCCTTTGTTCAATTTGGCAAGTGGTTTGAATCGGCCGCTGAAGTTGGGATGATTGAACCCAACGGGATGACCCTCTCAACCGTTGACGCTGATGGGCGTCCATCCGGCCGTATTGTCTTGCTAAAAGCATGGGACGAGCGCGGCTTTGTGTTTTACACAAACTTTGAAAGTCGGAAAGGGCAGGCGATGGCGGCGAACCCGATGGCCTCGCTCACATTTTGGTGGCGCGAGCAGGAGCGACAGGTCCGTATTGAAGGCAAAATTGAAAAGGCCGGAGATGTAGAGTCAGATGCCTATTACAACAGTCGGCCGAGGGCCAGCCGGTTGGGTGCTTGGACCAGCCCACAAAGCACACAAATCCCGGATCGAGAGGCATTGCAGTCACGCTTGACGCAGATCGAAGAAAAATTTCCGGCCGATGGGCCGTTGCCCCGGCCGCCGTTCTGGGGGGGGTACCGAGTGGTGCCTGATCGCATCGAATTTTGGCAAGGGCGACGGAGCCGTTTGCATGACAGAATGGTCTACGAACTGGCCGGATCCGAGGGTTGGCAACTCATCCGTCTAGCCCCCTAGACCTAGACAAAAATAAGGGGTTTGTAACGCCCGCCACATCAACCCCCGTCATGCTCTGAAAACGGCCCGTCAAAATTGCTACCAAAAACACCCTGTGCTATAAATGGGAAAGATTTCACAATCGA
>JAHDGV010000725.1 GCA_020631655.1 Chloroflexota bacterium
CGATGTTTCGCACCACATCGATGCCGATGAGGTCGATCAAATCACCCAAGTTGAGGTCTTTGGTTGTGCTGGTGCCTAGATTGAATGTTCTTATCCCGTAATAGGGGTGGGGTAGAACTTTTGAGGGGAATCGGCCGTGTGTTGTCATGGGCTAAGTCTGCCTAATCGGGCTCGATCACGCAAGGTGAGAATTATGCCCTAGGTGCTTGGCCCGGCCGGTTGCGCGCACAGGTCAGGCAATCAAATTCCCAGATCCAATATTTGACGAATATCCTGAACAAACTGCCCCGGTGTTTGAATCGGAATCCCACATTGATCAGCAACATCTTGCGTAAAATCTTTGGTATTCAGCGATAAAATCCGGTCTACTTTTGCAAGTATCGCTGCCGCCAAAATTGGAGCATCCTTCGCTTCAATAAACGGCTCCCACTTTACACATTCATCGTCGGCCGGATCAGGCAATATTTCAAGTTCGATAATAGACAAAAACTCAGCAAACTTTGGCAACGCTCTCGGCAACTTATTTCTAAGATTTCGCTCAGCCTCATCTAAAACTTGTCGTGAAACAACCAGTTTAAACAAGCCGATTTCAGCCATTGAAAGAACCGCATGGCTCGCACCGCTTCTTGAATCAGCTCCAGCAATCAAAATGTTGGCATCCGCAAATATTCTAATTGTCATCCTGCTGGCTCATCCCCTGTTGACGCATCTCGTGGCTTTTTTGTCGCTCTTCTGCCAACCCTTCAAGTAAGTTGGCCAAAGACACCTGTTCTTCATCCATAATTCGGCTGAACTCTTTTGCCAAGGCCGGTGCTTTCAGATTAGCAGGTGCAAGGACTGCAAATCCTTCAAACTGTACCAACGTCATCATGTCTCCATTTTGGGTCGCCCATTCCTCACGAACAGCTTGTGGGATAGTTAGTTGGCCCCGCTCTCGCATTTTGATAGGAAATGTATTAACTGTCATCTTGTCTCCATAATCTGAATTTCAGAATTTCGCACAATCAGAATATCTGAATTATAGTGAAGTTAAAATTGAATGTACAGGTTTTTTTGCAATTTGGGTCCCGATTCCATGTTTCTAAAATTGTCCCATCAACGCATTATCGCCAACGATAGGCTTTGCATAGGATCATTATGGTGGCAGAAAATCGGCCGATTTTAGGTTATGGCAAGGGGAGATAGTAAACAAAAAAGCCCCACCATTTTGCAAGCTTTTTAATTTCTAACTTTTCAAACCATGACCTAACAAATCTCAAACAACGAAATCTTGACACTGTCCTTCTGTCGGCCGCCGGTCCCCACAAACAGCTTGTTATTCACCCATGCATATCTCGCATCACCCGTTTCCAGCCGCGCCTGCGTCCGCATGTAATAGTCGGCCGGATCAACCTCTTCCCCCCGCGCCACAGCCGCCAACACCTCCGGTGGCCCATGCCGAAAGCCGAAATTATCAATCTCGATAATCGCCCCATCATCGGTTTCAAACGCATAACGAGCCACTAGTTCGGCCGTGCCATCAGCCAAAATCGTCTGCCAATCAGCCCCCACGTTCAAGATTTTCCCGTTCACCCGCTCCCCTACAACCGTGCCGCCGATAATCGGAATTATCCGCCGCTTGCCGTTCCGTCCCATTCCTAATTCGTGGATGGGAGACAGCTCGACAAATAGATCACAAAAATGTTTTAGTTCAATTGAGTTAGTCATGGTTATCGATTCACCTGCTTTAGATCAAATCCGGCCGTCTTTTTATAGCGGGATGAAAACGTTTCAAGCTCCTCGCTTGAAATTACATCATCAATCTGCTCGAACCCATCAGGAGCGCGATCTTCCACAATCTGCAAAATAATGTCCGGCCCTTCTTTCCGATTGGCTTGCACGATCTTCGAGGTTGCTGGTCTGCGAACCGCCTCATACGCTTCTAGCGCCTCAACCGTCCCTTTGCTCGAAGCCAACTCATTGGCCAAGCACTCTGCATCTAAAATCGCCTGCGACGCCCCGTTTGAGCCGATCGGGTACATCGGGTGAGCCGCATCCCCCAGCAGGGTCATGTTGCCGTGTGTCCAGCGGGGTAATGGATCACGATCTGTCATCGGATATTGGTAAAACTTTTCAGCCCGTTTGATCGAGGCCG
>JAHDGV010000133.1 GCA_020631655.1 Chloroflexota bacterium
CCATGACAAGAGCGAGAAGAATTGGGATTTGGATTATAAGCATCCTGCTTTTAATGGCGGGGGTTGGATATGTGGCGATCGGTTTTGTTTTGCACGGAACCTTGGCCGATATTAGCGATGGGTGTCGGAACCGAACAAATCGGCCGAGTTTGTTTACAGATCACAGCAATTTCTTTGATCCCGTATCGCCCGACCTCTCTCCCTTTTATATGGAGAGCTATGAAATCATTCTGTTCGAAAGTCGCGAACAAGGGATCAACCTATCAGCTTGGTACATTCAAGGGGATGCTGACAAAGGGGCCGTCATTAGTGTTCATGGGATCGGGTCTTGCAAATACTCCGTCGTGAATCTGCTACAAGCGGGCATGCTAAACAAAGCTGGCTATTCAATGCTTGTCATGGATGTACGCGATGCCGGAGACTCTAATTATGAAGACGGCCTTTCCGCCATTGGCAACGAAGAGTATCTAGACGTACTTGGTGGCTTTGATTGGTTACAGGCAGAAAAGGGGTTTGAATCGAGCGAAATTGGGATTATTGGCAACTCACTCGGTGCGGCAACAGCCTTGATCGCATTTGCTCAAGAGCCAGAGCTGGCCGCCGCTTTTGTGGACTCCCCATTCGACAACTTGCCACAGATTATCCGGGAGGAGCTTGATCGGGAAGGGTTTCCGCAGTTTTTGTATTCGGCCGGACTAATCGCCGCTCGGCTAAGGGGTGATGACATCGTCTTCAATAATCCATTTGATGCGATCGATAATGCCAACGGCCGCCCCATCTTTATAACCCACGGCACCGCCGACGGCCGGATTGGGGTTCACCACACCGAACAATTGGCACAGCGAGCTGAGCAAACCGGAGCGAACACGACGATCTGGATTATCGAGGGGCTTGACCATGTGAGGGCACCCGGACAACGGATAGACGAATATGAGCAAAGACTCGTTTTGTTTTTTGACGAATCTCTAAAATAGGAAAGGAGTGAGCCTACCCTACCAGCCTATCTCATCCGTTTAGCGGAATATGAAAAACAATTTTGTAACGTAACACATGCTCTTCAGTGTCGTCATCTTGGGCTGGAAGATGGTTTTCCTCATTCCAAACGTGTGATGTGTCTGAGTGATGGACAGTGCTGTTGATTTAAAAAGATACTCTTGACCATTCTGCCTTGACAGCTTGATTGATCTCTTGGTTTGCGGCCAATTTTGGGTAGGTATTGTTAACCACTTTATAACCCCAACGGTCTATCAAACCAGGAGAATTATTCGATTAAGCTTAATAAACAGGGTGGATTTAGCATCTTTACGGCATCTTCACTTAGGTTTTAATGTCAGTTGAAAGAATATTGACCTATACATGCGAGGTGGTGTTTCTCTGGTAAAAAAGAGAAATTCACTTTATTCTTTCTATACTGTTTAATGCATTACTCTAAGGATGAGTCTGATTACACTTTCGGTTTAGACCCGAAATCTATAATCCTGCTGACTCGATCAATATCTTTGATATGAGCGAAAAACCACCAAATCATCAATCGTCGTCAAGCGATTCAACAAGCGAAGACGGCAAGAGCGAAGATATGAAGCAGAATTATATTTTTACGTGGAAGCTATTAGGCCTGGCGTTGTTAATTTTTTTAACAGTAGGGGTAAGCCTGGCCAGTTTTTCTGGAAACGAGCAATGGCAAACAGATGGGTCTACGGTTCCAACCCGTACACCAAATGGGACTGTTCCAACTCGTACACCCGGATCACCTGAAACTGAAAACCCAACCATCGATGAGCCAACAACTGACGCGTCTCCCGGTGGCACCAGCGACAACCGATCGGCATTTATGCCCATCATCGCTCGGAACGATCCTACACCGACACCCACCCCGCTCCCGGCCGGCTGTGGTGCGTTAGCACAAGAAGCTGAACGTGGCGCACTGTACGGCAACATGGCGATCGGTTCAGACGGTAACGCCAGTGGCGGGCAATTTTTATATTCACCCGGTGAGCAACGTGATGGCTACTTCACGATTGATAACAACCATCGCGCTGACTTCTGTGTAACCATTCCAACTGCGGGCACCTACATTGTGCGTGGCTACACCTATTCGGCCGACGAATTTAGCGACTCGTTCTACGTACGCGTCAACAATTCTCCAAGTGAGGGGCACTTGTGGGACGTTGGCCGCTCAAGCACATATCGCCAAGTATTGGTCAACGACCGGAACAGAGCTGACCCGCAAACCTTCTATCTAACACCGGGCGATCATGTATTTTCTATATTCGCTCGTGAGGCAAACACCCGTCTTGATCGGTTCGAATTTGCCCTGAGTGAAAATGATGACGGTGGATCAGAAATTCCACCGACTCAACCACCGGGCAACCCAACCGCGACACCTGAACCGGTGCCGGGTGGGAACCTCGACGGCTGGCCGATGGCCGGTGCGAACCTCGAACGTACCTCATGGGTTGCGGCCGGTGTGAATCCACGCCAGCAAACCGACTTTGGTATCAAATGGTATCGCCCCATCGAAGCTTATATCGGACAGCACGTTCAACTGATTGCGGCTCGCGACAAAATCTATGCTGCAACCGCTCGCGGCCTGTATGCGCTAGAAATGAACACGGGCAACGTTGCATGGCGCTTTGACACAGAGCTTCCGTTGGGTCACTCTCCCACAGTAGATGGAGATCGCATCTTCGTCGGTGGCTTTGACAAACGCGTATACGCGCTCAACGCAGATTCAGGGTCACTAATCTGGGCCTTTGAAGGGGCAAACGGTGGCTTTAGCACCAGCCCGCTCGTTGTCGGGAACCAAGTCCTCTTGGGTAGCCGCGACGGCTATTTCTATTCGATTAATCGGGACAACGGCTCGCTAAACTGGCAATATCCGCCAGCGGGGCAAGATCCTCTTGGACCAATCCTATATTCGGCCGCATACAAAGACGGCCGGGTTTACTTCGCCGCTAACGATAACTATGGCTACGCCCTAGATGTCAACAACAACGGTAATTTGGTCTGGCGTTCAGGCAAGCTCCCCGGTGATGGCTACCAAGCCTATTGGCCGGTTATTTACAACAACTACGTGATCTTCTCGGCCGCATCAGCTTATGTTGAAGGCGGAACACCCGGAACACACTCGTTGCCCGATGGTGGCTATGGCTTTGACTTTGCCAAAACCATCCAGCGTGATGACGTTTATCCAAACGGAACCAATCGGGTTAACGGCGCAGATGTTGCTCAGTATTTAGAAAGCAAACCTTGGCGTCGTGGTGTGATCGTTCTAGACACATCGAACGGTCAGGAATACACGATGGACACCGATGGAGACGGCAAACCGGAATATGCACCGTTTATGTACGCTGGTACAAAATCGGGTAACCGGTATCCACCTTTGGTTATCAACAACAAAATTTACGCCCAATCGATGTCGAAAGCACTTTCGGGATGGGGCATCTCACGCGGTAACTTGACTTCGTGGGAACCTGGTAGCACCGGTGTTGGGTACGTGGGTGACTCTCACGCCATCGATGAGCCATTTGCGGACTCGGCCGCAGGTAGCATCGTCTACACCAATCTGTGCTGTGACCGCGTTGGTGGCTACTACGATGTGAACGGCGGAAGCTCCGGCACCTTGTGGGATTACGGTAAAACGCTGGAAACGGTTGATGTCACCAATCCAGAAGATTGGCGCCGCTCGCTGGCCCCTGGTTACGACGCAATGTGGTGGGAATCGAGCATGTACTCTAACCTGCCCCGCTTAACCGGTGCATACGGTGGACCAAACGGTATCTACCACAACCACTCGATCCAAAATCCGCTTATCCCATACAAGAACATGCTGTTTGTTCACCGAAGCAACGCGATTATCGCGCTTGGCCCAAATGCGATTAGCTTGGACCAACGGAACGGTGGAGAAAGCGTGGATGCGTATAACAATCGAATCCGCAGTCAGTATCCGCAGGTATCACTGCCGGTTTTGACGATCAACAACACAAGCGGCCTTAACAGCCCGCTAAGCGACCAAGAAGTGCGTAGCTTGCTCGACTATGAAATCGAGAAAATGATCAACGCGGGTCATTTACGGCCGGGGTATTACAACGGTACTCGGGCGTACAACGAGTTTGTCAACATCTACGAAAATCCTGGTGAAACACTTGTAACCCTAGTAGAAGCATATCCGTATGTCTCAAGCTCGTTGCAACCGCAACTGCGTCAGTACATCGATGAGCATTACAACTTGTACTTTGCAAACGGCATGATCGGCCGGATCGGCTACCAGGGCTTAGCTGCCCGTGAATGGATGCCGGTTCCACCAGAAGTACAGGCAACCATGAACAGCAAAGGGAACACCGGTGGTGCTACCGCAGGTTCTGGCTGGGGATATGTTCAGTACAACATTTACGGCATGTGGAAATATGCAGACCTGTTCTATCGCAACGATGCTGGCAAGCTCAACAGCATTTACAACGATGCAAAGTCGAAGCTGAGCACCGATTTACCAAACGGTAGCAATCTGACCGGCCGCATTTGGCTGGATAACGGATACGCGGCCGGATATATCGGCTTCTTGAATCTGCAACAGCTTGCAGGACAAAGCGGCAACGATGCATCCTTACGCAACACCGTTTCCAACAATCTGAACACGGTTCAACAGCGTCGCGCCAGCAACTTCTCGAAGGATCAACCGTACATCAACACGACGGGTGGTGATTACTACAAGCGAAGCTTTAACATCGCTCGCAACTTCATCTACATGACCCCCGAGTTTGGCGAATATCTCCGCACCAACTCATTTAGCCAAGTTAGCGGTGCAATCGCAGAATATGAGTCAGTTGCTCCATATTGGGTTTCAACCCGCTACGAAGCGACAATTCAAGAGATGAGTAGTGACAACCTATATACGCATAACAGCATGTTCAAGGCGAAAGCATATGTCTTAAATGAATCGCAAGCTCAGCTCCGAAAGTACATCGACTCACCTGCGTTCGCAGTAGGTGACTTGCACTACATCCAAACGCTCACCATGTCGTTAGAGCCGTAGGCTACTCCTCACATTTAGATTAGATCAGACCGGCCGATTCTTGATTAAGAATCGGCCGGTTTTTTATTTAAAACTGAATCTCTACCGCACCCAAACTACCAAAGTCAGCTTTGATATGCTGACCTGCCTGTGCCGTATAAACGGGCATGCACACCCCAGTCGTCACAATTTCCCCAGCCTTGAGTTGCTTGTTGTACTTTGGCAAGATGTTGGCGATCCAAGCCAACGCGTTAAGCGGATTCCCCAGTGCTATTTCACCCCGGCCGCTGGCTACTTCAACCCCATCAGCGAACAGGCTCACTTCATGGCTAGGTAAATCTAGCCCGTCCAAAGATTTTGTTGGTGCTCCACCAACCCAGAATGCGTGAATAGCGTTGTCTGCAATGACTCGGGGGGCATCAAAAACGTCCCAGCCACCCAAATGATGATTTACAACTTCGATTGAGGGTATGACGGCCGCTACTAGGTCTGCAATCGACTCGGCCGTTTGGGTATGCCCGGCCGGAACGTCTGCACCCATTTCAAAAGCAAATTCAGGTTCGATCACCGTCATGGTGTAATCATTTGGATCGATTGAAACGGGGCTAGCAAACTTGCTGGCATTAAACATGCGGCCGTAAACCGGCCCATCGGTGCTTAAAAGCTGTTGCGCCCCTTCACTGGTGCAACCGATCTTATACCCAAACGTGGTTGTTTTGCGGGCAGTGCACAATTTGGATGCCAATAAATCTTGAACAGCATAAGCGGTATCGATGTCAAAAGATGCTAGATCGGCAGGCACATCATCGGCCGATTGGTTCGCTTGGCGCAACTGAAAATTAAACTCAGCATATCGTTCTATATCATTCATAAAAGTCCTCTCATTTTTTTGCGGGGTGGCACAAAAGCATAGCAGAGAGGCTGATTTCAGCAATGAAACAATCGCGACTAAATTTGTAGAGAAATACTAAGAATCGAGTTTAGACAAGCTCTTCTTCAGCGACCTTGGCCAGCGGCAAGGCAAAATAAAACAAGCACCCCTCGCCCAATTGGCTTTCAACCCCCACGTAGCCGCCCAATTTATCCATGATTCGTTTAACGATGGCTAACCCCAACCCGTGTCCTTCTTGATCAGTTCCTTTAATTCGAGCGTGTTTGGCAAACACAATCGCCTGATCTGTCTCCGACAAACCAGCGCCATGATCCTGAACCCAAAATTGCACGTAATCTTTTTCAATGTGCTTATACCCAATGTGGATATCAAGATCGCGCCCGCCGTATTTGATGGCATTTGACATGTAGTTGACCCAAACTTCTTCGACCCATGGGCCGTATCCGGTCACAATGGGCCAATTGGTCGGCCGGTGAATGGT
Source organism: Chloroflexota bacterium (assembly GCA_020631655.1). Taxonomy (GTDB): domain Bacteria; phylum Chloroflexota; class Anaerolineae; order Promineifilales; family Promineifilaceae; genus WTJY01. The sequence goes on from JAHDGV010000133.1 coordinate 6,385, forward strand.
GCCAGAATAATCTTTCCACCACGTATGTACCCGTTTCTCAACCGTTGCAAAAATTGCATTCATGTCCAACGGCTCTGTTGTCACTTCTTTTTGGCGAATAGAAGAAAAAGCAAGCAGCTCATCAACAATTGAATTCGCCTTTTTCGCATTTCGGCGAATCGAATTCATGTAGTGTCGCTTATCTTCATCGCTATAGTCTTCCCAATTTTCATAAAGCTGGTCGGCAAACCCCTGCATGATCCCCACAGGGTTTTTGATATCATGTGCCACCATGGTTGAGTAAGATTTTAAATCATCAATCTGATCTTCCATCTCGATTGTTTTTGATCGCTTGGAGATATGTTTATTGATGCGGGCAATCGTCTCATCGATCATAACCGGCTTGGTTAGATAATCGTCTCCCCCGACAGCAAAGGCAATCATTTTTGCTTCTGGATCATCACACCCGCTAATAAAAATAACGGGGATATCTTCAGTAGCCTCATAATTTTTCACAAATTTACAGACTTCAAACCCATCAATTTCTGGCATCACAATATCGAGCAAAATGATATCGGGTGGGTTTGCTAGGATGGAATGTAGTGCGTTGGCCCCTTTTGACACAACCTCAATCTCGTACCCATGAATTTCAAGGATGGTTTGCAACCCTGCCAACTGTTGGGGTGCATCATCAACAATTAGTATTTTTTCGGTTGGAATAATCGAGGCCATAAAGAATTTATAAACAACAGTGAATATAAATAATTACACAGGTTGCATAGGGTAGCGGGTTTAACATTGTGACACAGCAACGACAGACAAGCTGTTTTATCTAATTTTCCGCCTCATCATTGTAGACGAGAATCCCTCCAAATTTTGCCTAAATAACAGGACTAGTATCCTGTTTAGGACTATTTTCCCTATCGGGTTTTAACACTAAAAAAGCCCTACCTGCTGGTTTGGAAAAACGAACAGATAGGGCTTGCTAAATTGTGTGCTTTTTAACTGATTAACTGATGTTACGCACCAATAGACTTTGGAAATTTCAATCTCTCGAGTAAAAACCAGATTAACTTACTAAAACTTCCAAAGTCTTTGTCAGACAAGCGCGTAACATGAGTCATTAAGCAGAAATACCGGGCTGAGCAGATTGATGACGCAATGTTGCTTCTTCAACCGCGATAAGCTGTTGTTCGGCCAGCGCGTCGCGGGCTGATTGCGCACGATCGGCCGCACCTTGCAATCCCATCCCTGAAGATTGGAAGTGAGGCATTACTTCACGAGCAAACAGCTCAAAGCTCTTGTTGGTCGCATGCGGATTGGCCCAGTTGTGAGCCAATGTCATATACGCCCCAAATCCACCGTTTGATTGTTCAATCAGCTCATGGATTTGAGCAACCATCATCTCAGGTGTACCGATAACGCCCAAGCCGCCGTTCACAAAATCGATCATTTCGTCTAGATTATTCCCTTCAACCGCCATTTGAGGGAATGCGGCCACATGTTGGAAGTAGCGGAACCACTGCTCCATACCATACTTCACATCTTGCCGCGCCTGCTCTTCTGTTTCAGCCAAATGCATCAACCCAACAAGACGCCACTTGCTACGATCAGCAGGTTGTCCGTATTGATTTGCCATTTCTTCTTGGACCGTCCAATGATGGGCCAACACGTCCATCCCAATCGAAACAGTCGCACCGAGAGACAGCAATCCGGCCCCGTATCTTCCGGCCATTCGTGGCCCTGACGGAGAGGCAACGGCCGCTACCGCCATATCAAACAGTGGGTCTGAATATGGGCGCAAATGCAACCGAGCATCTTTTAGAGTTAAGCGGTCCGATTCATAGCTAATTGGCTCTTCGCTAGTGAGTAGATGAACCAAAATATCCATGTAATCTTCGAGCAATGGGCGCATTTGCGTTGGTTTTAGCCCCAGCATGGCCGCATCAGTTGGCAGGGCACCAGGACCAACGCCCAGCATAACCCGGCCGCGGGTTAGATGGTCTAACAACACCATGCGTTCAGCCACCCACAGCGGATTGTGGTACGGCAGAGATACAACGCCGGTACCAAGTTTAATGTTGCGCGTGCGATTGGCAGCCGCCATGATAAAAATCTCTGGTGAGGCGATAATCTCGCTACCGGCCGAATGGTGCTCACCGATCCAAGCCTCGTCATAGCCCAGCATATCAAGATGTTCGATTAGCTGTAAGTCATACTCAAGCGAAACAGTTGGGTTATGCCCCGGCGCATGAAACGGCGCCATAAAAATGCCAAATTTCATTTTCATGATGTCAAAAAACCTCCATACAAGCGCACCCGTTATGACAACGGTGCAGAAATTCTTGGCCCAACCCCAGTTTCAATCAATCAATCACCCAACGAGAAATACAACCTCTCTGGGCACAGGCTCGATTGATAAACACAGGCTATTTAGTTGTCGGTTAGTTGGTAGTGATTAACAGAAGAAAACGGAAGATGGTGCCATTTTCAAAAAAGCTCGGGCGTGGGGAACATTGAGATGTTAGGTACCCGAGGACTGAATTCTGTAGTCTATTCAGTTCGTTGAGAGGGTACAGCAATAAAATGACATAGGCAAACTTAAAGCGATAGGGTTTTTCATTATATGAAATATCGGTTTTTATATCGTAATTATTCAGCACCTTGTGTAGGGGTCGACGCCGTCGGGGCACAAATGGATCGAAGAATCCAATGACCACACCGACGGCGTCGACCCCTTTATATCTACAAACCTAAACGTTTGTTGCGCAGTCGCCAAAACAAACTAAGATGACCCCATGTCTGAAACCCGATCGATCCGTTGGCACCACCGTTGGTCGATCGTGCCCCTTTTGGTGCTTGTGGTTCTCGCTATTTTGACACCAAATACAGTTTGGAACGTGCTCCTCATCACATTGGGCGGCATCTATTTGATCAGCTACATCTGGGCCAGACAGCTACTAACTCATTTGAGCGGAGAGCGTGTGTTACAAGGGAGTTGGATTGCGGTTGGTGACAGGCTGATTGAGCGTTTTGTGATCAAAAATAAAAGCGTTTTGCCAGCGCTGTGGGTAGAGCTAACAGATGAGTCAAATATCCCCGGATACCGGCCGAGTGTGGCGTATCAGATTTTAGGTCAAAAGGAGCACAAGTGGCGCCAAACGGCCGTTTGCCAGCAACGCGGCCGCTTTACCATTGGGCCTTGGCAGTTACGCACAGGCGATCCGTTTGGATTATTTGAAATCATCATTGCGTATCCCCAAACGGAAGAGATGATCATCCATCCCCCGCTCGATTTAGAGCTAAATTTCACACTGCCCACCGGCCTGCAACAGGGTGATGTGATTGGGCGGGATCGGGCCATGCAGGTCACCAACAACATCGCAGGGGTGCGCGGATATCAGCCGATGGACCCGCTAAGCTGGATCCACTGGCCATCTACCGCCCGCACGGGGACGCTGGCAGTGCGCGAATTTGACATCGAGGCGGCCGGTGATGCGTGGATTCTTATCGATCTAGAGCAGAAATGGCACGTGGGAGAGGAACTTGAAAGCACAGAAGAATATGGGGTCATGCTGGCCAGTGCTCTGTCTACCCGCATTTTGGCCAAAAACCGAGCAGTTGGCCTAGCTACCTACGGAAGCCAACCCCTAATTTTGCCTTCGCAAAAAGGGGCACCACAGCATTGGAAAATCTTGAGCGCTTTGGCAGAACTGACGGCCGATGGGGCAACCGCTTGGGAAAGCAGTTTAGACGATATCGGGCAGGTTATTTCACGCGGCTCGTCCCTCATCCTGCTGACCCCTAACCCCACCGCTGACTGGCTATCCAACGTGGTAGATTTATTGCGTAAACAGATAAAAATCACCGTTATTTTGCTTGATCGCGACTCCTTTTTAGATGGCGACGAAGAACAAACAGCCGTCTTTAACCTTCAAGAGCAAGTTCAACAGATCGGCTTTAAAGTTGACATTATCCAGCGTGGCGATATTACCCTGCCGCAAGCTGTGGCTGAGCCAGAAGAGGAATTTACCATTTCCCCCCTCGGCCGGGCTGTGAGGAAAAAGGCTGATGGATAGATTGCTGATTTGGTTTTGGCATCGATTTCGGCCAACTGAAGGCTGGTTGCTATTTGGGCTAACGGTGCTCATTTTGTGGCTGAGCGCCAATGCGGTTGCCACGGCCGGATGGGTGCCTGACTTTCGGCCGATATGGACCACATTTTGGGTCACTCTTGTTGTCACATATCTGCTAATTTGGCGCAGTCATATCCGACCGTCAATTCATATTTTCCTGCTGGTGTGTTTCATAATTTCAGCCGCCATTTTTGGCTCGCTTGGGATCGAGTTTGGTGCCATTTTCAGCGGATGGGCCGAATTTAGCCAACAGCTAGAGTTTGGCTTAACCACGTTTTGGGCCAAGCTTTTAGGATGGGTACAAACAATTGCCAACGGCCAATCGAGCAACGAAACGGCCGTTTTCGCTTTGGGGTTAGCCCTGCTGGTAGGTTGTTCTGTAGCGATAACCATCTGGCAGGTGTACCGCAAAAGTCGGCCGGTCCCGGTCATTTTTACCCTGCTTTTTTTGCTCGGTTTAAACAGCTATTTCAGCGGCAGTCAGAGCGCCAACATTTTACTGGTGATTCTGTTTGGGATCGTCTATTTGGTCATGTGGGAGCAGTTTAATCGGGAGACATATTGGGGCAAAAACCAGATCGATTACTCGGACGACATGCTGATGACAACCACGTTAGTCTCGGCCGGAATTACGTTTGTTTTGCTGTTTGGCAGTATTTTTCTTCCCTCTGTCCCCTACTCGGACATTGCGAGAAGATTCCAGCAATCAGCCGTGGTTCAGGCGTTTGAAACTAGGTTCGAGCAACTGTTTGCTGGGGTCAATACGGCCGCCAGTCGGCCGGGACCAAATGGGGCAGCGGTTGCAGGTGACGCTCAGTCACCCGTTGGCATTTTGCCACGCCAATATTTGCTCGGCAATCCACCTGAGCTAGCTGAGACACCGGTCTTTGCTGCTGAAGTTAGCTTCAGCCAGCCACCGGCTGGGCCGCTCCACTGGCGAGCGTCCAGCTTCGACATTTACACCGGCCGAGGATGGCGGCGCTCAACCGCAACCGAAGTTCTAGAAATCGGTACGCAGGAGCAACTGCCATCCCTAGTCCCAATCAGCAATGCGGCTGGCCAAATCGAAATTGAGCAAACTGTGCGTTGGGCCAGCGACGGCCGCTTTGCAAATTTGGTCACCATTGGATTGCCAACAACGTTTAGCCAGCCGGTGCGGAGCCATTTACGGCCGAATAACGATTTGTCTCGTGTCTCCAATCCGTCACAATTTTCTGCACCCGGCTATCAGGCGACCAGCAGTTTGGCTCTACGAAACACGGCCGGATTTAATCAGCTCCCAATATCGCCCGATCAGTTTGATGACCCTGCGTTTTACACCCATTACACCGCCCTACCCGCAAGCGTTCCTGAACGTGTGATCGCGCTTGCTGAGCAGGTTACGGATGAAGCCGAAACGCCGCTTGAGCAAGCGATCCTGCTGGAGCAATTTTTGCGCCAGTACACCTACAATCTAGACATCCCCCCTGTGCCTGATGGGGTTGATCCCGTTGATTATTTTCTGTTTGATCTGCAAGAAGGGTACTGCGATTTATACGCCAGCTCGATGGTGGTGATGGCGCGCAGTTTGGGGCTACCGGCCCGGCTTGGGATCGGCTATTTACACCCTCAACCGAGAGAGGACGGGACCTATCTGATCACCCAAGATTTGGGCCATTCGTGGGCCGAGATCTATTTTCCAGATGTGGGATGGGTGGAATTTGAACCCACGGCCACATTCCCCATCGAAGTTGGAGCAGATCCAATTGCGCAGGCTCAACCGGCAGATGGCAACGCGGCAGAGGCCCCCCTTGTGCCAGAAGCTATCCCGCTACCCGAACCAGAAGAGAGGCTTGTTATTGCGCCGATCTACTATGCCATTGCGGCCCTGCTTTTGGGCTGGATGGGGCTTGGTATCGGCCGAACAATTCAGCGACGCAACGAACCGAAAACGTTGGAAGATCTGTTTCAGAAACTGCGAAATTTTGCGCGGCAAATCGGCTATCCGGCCGATGCGAGTCAAACACTGGCTGAATTTTCGGCCGGGCTACAGCAGTTTATTCAGGGATGGGTAGAGCGCAGGCAGCTTTCCGTTGACAAACAGACTTTATCCCAGCAAATCGGCCGGGTAATCGCCAGCTACGAGCGTGACTTGTACGGCAAAACGCCGCTCCCCACAGCAGAGGCAGAGCGAGAAATCAGATCGTGGCATCTGTTCAAACGGCCGATGCGCAGTTTAATTTGGGCCAAACGGCGCCAAAGATTTGTTGACCGACTGATTAACAGCCAGAAACAGACCCGATCCCAGCCGGAATAGCATAATAGCCCCATAAATCAACCCGCTCGCTCAGCGACTATTCGAGCCACTCGGGGTAAAACTAAGGCTATGCTTCGACAATTTTTCGCCTATTACCGCCCCTACAAAGGGCTTTTTATTTTAGATTTTGGCTGTGCCGTCATTGTCGGCATATTAGAGCTTGGCTTTCCACTCGCCATCAATCAATTTATCGACAATCTGTTGCCCAGTAAAAACTGGCCCCTCATCATCCTAGCCACCTTCATCCTGCTTGGGATTTATGCGCTGAATACCGCTTTGCAATATGTGGTCACCTACTGGGGGCACATGCTCGGCATCAACATCGAAACCGATATGCGGACCCAGCTGTTTGACCATCTGCAAAAGCTCTCCTTTAGTTATTTCGATAACACCAAAACAGGGCATCTGATCGCCCGCATCACCACAGACCTGCAGGATATTGGGGAGCTGGCCCACCACGGGCCGGAGGATGTGTTTATCGCGATCATGACGATAATCGGTGCTTTTATTTTGATGGCGATGATCCATCTGGAACTGGCTCTGCTTACTTTTATTGTGGTCCCGATTATTCTGTGGATCGCCATGACCTACAGCAACAAAATGACTTCAACGTGGCGGCAACTGTTCCGCACGTTTGGGCAGTTTAACGCCCGTATCGAAGATGCGTTGGGGGGTGTGCGGGTGGTTAAAGCGTT
>JAHDGV010000134.1:0-10623 GCA_020631655.1 Chloroflexota bacterium
TGCAAAACACCATCCATGAATCACCCCGTCCTTGGATTTTTGCAGAGCTGTTTACTGAGGGTGGCGGTCCCAACGATGGCAAAACGATCCGAAACGACACGTTTAAGCTTTTGCATTTTGATTCAGATGATATCGAGTTTTACAACATCGCTGAAGACCCGTATGAGCAAGAAGATCTCTTAACCAGCGGCGATCCGCTAACTGAAGCAGAAGAGCAAGCTTACTGCGGATTGTTTACAGACTATCGAGAGCTTCTGAGTACGGAATCTGGGCAAACGGTCCCTGATATGCCGGCCTTATGCGCATCGGTTCAAACACACACCCCAACCCCGACTCCCACCGAAACATCAACTCCAGCAGAAACACCTGTCCCCACATCGACACAAACACCGGTTGTTTCAACAACCGAAACACCGGCCGAAACCGCCACACCTCAAGCTCTGCCCCACTCGGTGTTCTTGGCATACCTGATTAGTGCAACCGGATCAGAAACGAACCCAACGGCTACGCCAATGCCCACCGCTACATCAGTGCCACCGGCAACTCCCACCAACACACCTGCCCCGAACACGACGCCTACTCCAACAAATACCCCGGCCGCACCAACTCCAACACCTACAGCCACCATCGAAACGGTGACGATAGACAGCCCAAATTCAATCTGCAACGGGGTCAATGACTTTAGCCAAATCCCGGCCGAATACAGTGCGGCCCTGATGCCCTACACAACGCTCAACAGCGAATTTATCGTCAATGTCTGTACTGAAGATCGGAACAACAATGGATCACCTGACTTCATGGTCATCGAATCGACCAACATTCCTGAGCACGAATCTTCATACTTTACACAGCCAAATGATCGCTACGAAGATTACGACTACGACACCAACATTTTCAAATTTGCACCCGTTTACGTTGATCAACGCACAGGCTCGGCCGGACAAAACAAAATCGAACAACAGTCGATCATCATGAAGATCCCCATCAGCCCGCAAGAGGCATCTAGCAAACAAAATACAAGCCTCGGCACCATCGGCATCGCGTTTAACGGCGTCTCGTTCTACAACGAAGCGGCCGCACCGGGAGACGAAATCACCGATGAGCTATTCACCTTTGATCAGTGCTCAGGCCATCCACAACAAGCTGGTGTGTATCACTACCACGTCGATCCAGTCTGTTTGATTCGTGATTTGGGCGGTGACATTTTGACCGAAACCCAGCAGGATGGAGGGACTACTTACACGTGGATTGCCGATGCAGGTACCAATGCAGAACTGCTACTGGGCTTTTTACGCGATGGCTTCCCTGTGTACGGCCCAATCGGCTCTGGTGGTGAGGTTGACTGTAACGGAGCGGCCGTCAACGAAGTGATTGATACCTATAACGGCCATGTTCACTGCACAGACGAATTCCCCGGCGGCATCTTCCACTATCATGCCAAGACGGCCAACATCGGCGCTGGCCATAGTCCCGTATTCTGGATCACAAACTCCGTTTATTACGGTGAAGTTGGTGAACTAGACAATTGATGATTCTTAAACAACCTGACGCTTAACTTGTGCCAGATGGCCGACATCATGGTTGGCCAACCATGTGCCCAAATCAAGGATCGAAGAGACGGACCCCATCAGCGTTCCGGCCTTTACCCAATCATCAGCCGTTAGACTCTCAGCCAGTGCAACCGTCTCTGCCCGCACCTGCCTAAACTGAGCGATTAGCTCTGGGCCGGTCAGCTTTTCATACCCCTTCCCTTCGTGCGTTTTCCACGGTGGCTTTTCACGCGGCAACGGAGGAAAGCCATCACTTTCAAGAATCGTGCGGACCCGCGCACAGAATGAAAAATCAGTTTCAAAAATATGGGCAATAATAATTTTTGCTGACCATTCCTCCGGCGTTGGCTGTGCGTCAAGCACCGCTTCATCTACCCCTTCAATTGCGGCCGTAACTTGGTCCGGTGTCGCTTTAAGGATGTCGATGATCTCTTCCGGCCGGAGTTGCCCCAAATGCTCCTTCGTCTCTGCATAAAACGGGCCGAACCATTCAAACTCTACCCCCAGCGCCCCACAGTTTGGGCAGACCTCCGCTCTCTGCTCAATGATAATGCCGCAACTGTAACAGCCCAAAATTACAAGAGGGACAGTCTTTTCTAGAATATCCGGATTGTTTTCAAGGCTAGCCAACGACCGGCCGATGATGTCCGCCATCACTCCGGGAGCGGCTTTGTCGATACCGGGCAACGGCTCAACTGAGCCCATCTCATCAGCCACCATTTGCAACAGCTCTTCGGCCGGCATTTCTTTTACCAGTTCGCGAGCCGCCTGCATGGCAAGCGTACGCTGGGTGTGAGCCGCCGCCCGCAACACCTTTGCCACGTTAAACTGCCCCCGGCCGATGGCGGCTTCTGCGCCAGCTAAATTCCTAACGGCCGCTGTGCCCCCCGTCTGCACTAGGTCCCAATATTTTTTCACATCGTCATTCATATCCACTCAGTTGCCCCATAATCAAAGCTTTTCTAATCACACGCTATTCTGCAAAATCTTTAAAGAACTGACAACTTAAAGACGATTCTGGCTTTGCCCTGTAGGATCAATCCTACAGTTAAAACAGGAAGCCTGATGAATCAGGCTAAATAGTGGTTTTTAATCTGATTCATCAGATTTTTTATCTTAATCGAGGATTTACAACCCTTGATATTTACCTTTTCAAAACGGTTTTTTCAGCTACAGTCTCTAAGCTGACAATAGAACCTTGAGACAGCTAGGGAAAAATCATGGCCGGTTTAAATTCACCTACAAAGCAAACACACCACCGCTCTTGTCATCTGTGCGAGGCGATGTGCGGGCTTGAAATTGAAACGGAAGGGGAGCAGATCGTCTCGATTCGCGGCGATAAAAATGACCCGTGGAGCAAAGGGTATCTGTGCCCCAAAGGGAACGCGCTTCAGGACATCCATCACGACCCAAATCGACTGCGCCAGCCGGTTAAAAGAACGGCCGATGGCTGGGAAAAAATTTCGTGGGAAGAGGCGCTTGAGTTAACGGCCGACGCAATCGTAGCTGTGCAAAAAAAACATGGGAATGATGCTTTGGGCGTTTATTGGGGCAATCCGCCCACCCATTCACACGGCACCATTCTCACGATGCTCCCGTTTTTTAATGCGCTAAAAACGCGCAACCGCTTTTCGGCCGCATCGGTTGATCAGCTCCCTAAATATTTAAGCTCCTACCTCCTCTTTGGCAATCAGGTCATGTTTCCCGTCTCCGACATTGATCGGACCGATTACTGGCTGATCTTGGGTGGAAACCCGGTTGTTTCAAACGGGAGCATCACCTCGGCCCCAAATATGCGCGGCCGGATAAAAGCGATCCAACAGCGGGGCGGACAAGTGGTCGTAATCGATCCTCGATGTACAGAAACGGCCCAAATCGCTTCGGCCCACCACTTCATCCAGCCGGGTGGGGACGTTCTGCTTTTGCTGTCTATGCTCCATCTGATTTTTAAAGAAGGGAAAGAAAATTTAAACCATTTGGCCAGCTTCACCGATGGATTAGATGAAATCAGGTCGGCCGTCAAGCCTTATCCACCAGAAAAAGTGGCCCCGCTCATCGGGATAGAGGCATCAACGATTCGTAACATCACCCACGCATTTTGTGCCGCAAATTCGGCTGTCGCTTACGGCCGATTGGGCATCTGCCAAAACCCGTTTGGAGCGCTTTGTACATGGCTCATCAACGTGTTGAACATGGTGACTGGGAACTTTGACCGGCCGGGTGGATCGATGTTCACCAATCCGGCGTATGATCTGCGCCAAATCGCCAAGCTCATTACCGGCGGCGGCCACTACAATCAGTACACCAGCCGAGTACGAGGGCTACCAGAATTCTCGGACGAACTGCCCACCGCCACCATGCTAGAAGAGGTCATCACGCCGGGGGAAGGGCAGATTAAAGCGATGCTCCTGCTAGCTGGGAACCCGATCCTGACCACCCCAAACGGCAGTCGGCTAGATGAGGCTTTTGCTGAGCTTGAATTTTGTGTAGCCATCGACTTTTACATCACCGAGTCAACCCGTCACGCCGATGTGATTTTGCCCCCAACCTCCCCGCTTGAGCACAGCAACTACGAAATCGCCGTGTCTAATGTGGCGGTTCGCAACGTGGCCAGATATTCAAAGCCGCTGTTTCAAAAACCGGCCGGTGCCAAAGATGATTGGGAGATCATTGTTGATCTGATGCGGCAGATCGAGAAAAAACGGGGCGGGTTGGAAGGAGTTATTGCACCTGTAAAACATGCCTTTTTCTCCAAACTAAAGCCAGATGGCATTGTCGGGCTAGGGCTTCGATTGGGGAACCAAGATATCACCCTCAACAAACTCAAAGAGACTCCGCACACGGTTGATTTTGGTCCGTTGCAGTCTTGTTTGCCCAAAGCCCTATACACTAAAAACCGGCGCATTAATTTGGCTCAGCCGCTTTTCTTAAACGACCTAAAACGGGTAGATGAGCATTTCTTTGCTGAAGCTGGCTCAGAAACAAACGCTTTAAAACTCATCGGCCGACGCCATTTGCGGAGCAACAATTCGTGGATGAATCGGTATCATCGGCTAGTAAAAGGGCGGAACCGATGCACCCTGCTGATTCACCCAAAGGACGCGGCTGAAAGAGCGATTACTGACAAACAACAGGTTGAAGTTTCATCAAAAATTGGCACAATCAGTGTCGAGGCAGAAGTCTCAGATCAAGTCATGCAGGGGGTCGTCAGCATCCCACACGGCTGGGGACACGATCTTACCGACAGCCATTTACAGCCATCCCCCTACAACGCTGGGGTGAGCGTCAACAACATCACCGACCCTGCTTTGGTGGATGAGCTGAGCGGAAACGCGGTTATGAATGGAATTTCGGTAGAAGTCAGCCCGGCCGCATAACGACAAAGAGGATTTAATGACAGAAATTAAAAAGCCAAATGGGGCTCAACTTGTGGGGAGCGTACCGCTAAAAGATAGCCAAGCGGTATTTGATTTAGCCAGTTCGATTTTGGGCCAGCATTTGCATCGGATCCCCGATGGAGAAACAGGTGAGCGAAGTGATTGGATTCGCTGGCAGTTTGCAGTTTTAAAAGACACACCTCAGCTTGAAATAGTCTCACAATCGGCCGGTAATTACGGCAAAGCCGTCACACAAGCAAAACTGCGGGATGGCTTTTCGGCCGACCAAATTGAATTCGGCCCGTTGGGATACAGCGCGGCCGCGATAGCATCTTATGCTGAATTTGCTAAGCAAAAGCAGACAGGAGCCATCCCGCAAAATTGTCGGTTTCAGGTCAGCCTACCCACACCTTTGGCCCCCATCCAGTTTTATGTCGCGGCCGAAGATCGTGCGGCAATCGAACCGATCTACGAAGCCAAACTGCTACAAGAGCTGGCAGAGATTATCGATGCCATTCCGGCCGATGAACTCGCCATCCAATGGGATACCGCGGCTGAATTTGGCGTAATTGAAGGGGTGTTTCCATCTTATCTTGAAGACGTGCAATCAGACATTTTGGAGCGGCTTGTTCGTTTGGGCAATTCGGTCCCGGCCGATGTTGAGGTTGGTTACCACCTGTGCTATGGGGACTCGGGGCACAAACATTTTACGGAGCCAAAGGACACGGCCCATCTGGTCAACGTTGCCAACGGCATCGCTCAAGGGTTAAACCGGCCGCTTAATTGGATTCATCTGCCCGTGCCCAAAGACCGCTTTGATAAAGCGTTTTATCTTCCCTTAAAAACGCTTAACTTACATGCTGAAACTGAGCTCTATTTGGGCCTCATCCATGACACAGATGGGGTTGAAGGGACGCAGAAGCGGATCGAAGTTGCCAAGTCGGTTATCTCCAATTTTGGGGTAGCAACTGAGTGTGGCTTCGGCCGACGGGATCCTGCCACAGTGCCTGAATTGATGGAGATTCATGCGGCCGTGGCCGATGCAATTCGATAATATCAAAAACAAAAAAGCCCCTATTTCTTTTGTAGAAATAGGGGCTTGCGTTTAGTTCAACAGCGACACTTTATTGATTCGCTATAAAGTTTTCGTACTGTTCCTGAAGGGTTGATTGGGTTGTTGGACCATCAGCGTAGGTAACCGGGAACTGAATGTTCGCCATCACTTCTGCGTATGCGTCGCTCTCAACGGCCGTTTTGAACGCGGCGGCCAAAGCATCAACCACATCGTCTGGGGTGTCAGCAGGAACGGCCAAAAGCGATTGAACATCATTGGCAACACCATACATGTCCATAGACGTTGGCAAGCCTGGGGTAGCCATCAAATCACCCGTGCTGTTGAGGTTGAGCAACACTTTCATCTCGCCCGTTTCCAAGAACCGTGAGTGGATACCGCCGCTGAATGCGATGTCGATGTCACCGGCCAACAACGCTGGTGCGATCGCCGCGCCACCATCGGCCGCCACATACTCAAGCTCGATCCCTTCTTGCTCAGCGATCTGTTGCATCGTCAAACGGGCATCTGGACCCAAAAACATATATTTTTGGCCAGGATTAGCTTTGGCAAACGCAACCCATTCGTCCCATGTGTCAGGCCCTTCAGCACCAACAACCATCGCCACTTGGAACGTACCAGCGGTGCCGATCATTTTTAGGTCAGATGGACCGTAGTCCAATCCTTGTAAAACTGGGCTAGTGGTCGTTGCTGATGACACGACAAACCCAACAGTCTGCCCATCCGCTTCAGAAGCCAACAGCTCTTGGACACCAACCGTACCACCGGCACCGGTGTTGTTAACAACGTTGACAGGTTGTCCCAAAACCGCTTCCATCTCGGCCGCAATAACGCGACCTTGGGTGTCGGTACCACCACCGGCACGGAATGGAACCATCATGGTAACTGGGCCAGATGGGTAGCTCCCGCCGCCACAAGCGGCCGAAAGCGCAGTTGCAATCACAACGATTGCTAAGAACATCATTTTCCTTAAATTCATTTTCTTCTCCTTTGTAGAAAGCAGGTTTAAGAATCAGGTTCTTCTGACTCTTGGGTAAAAAGGACACGCTTAATTGTGCCGTATCCCATTTGTAACAAAACAAGCACGGTAAATATCCCAAACGCAATGGCGATGGGGTATTCGGTCCAGCTCTCTCCCCGTGTCACCACAATCGACTGCCGTATCGACAGCTCTAACTGCGGACCGATAATAAATCCGATTAAAAAGGTCACGAACGAGAAATCAAACTTTTTGACGAAGTAGCCAAACAGCGAAAAGATGACCATGATGTAAACGCCAAAGGTGCCGCCACCTTCTAGGTAAGAACCTAAGATGCTGTAGAAAAAGACGGCCGGCAACAGGTATCCCATCGGCAAATTAATGACGCGGGCAAAAAAGCGCATCCCGACCCAGCCAATTAACAGCATGAGGAGTGACGCCAGCAACATCGAGCCGTACATCCCCCGAATAAACTCAGGGTTGTCCCGAATCATCAGCGGACCGGGGATAATGCCGTGGATTGTAAATCCGGCCGCCAAAATGGCCGCGATGGCACTGCCCGGGATTCCTAAAGCGATCAAAGGCACAAGGCTGGAAGGGATGACAGCGTTATCGGCCGCTTCGGCCGCCGCAACCCCTTCGATGTTGCCTTTGCCAAACAGCTCCGGCGTTTTTGACATCCGTTGGGCCAAACCGTACGAAGCAAACGAGGCGATACTGGCACCCAAGCCGGGGAGCAAGCCGATGAACGTACCGATCAGCGTACCGCCGATAATCGGCCGGGACATTTTCTGCCAATCTTTTCCGGTGATGGCGTTTGCCTCTTTGTCTTCAGTCTCGGCCGTTAAATCTTTTTGCCCGTCCCGCATCACATCTTCAAGCTGAACAATCATTTCAGCAATCGCCACCATCCCGATGGCGATTGCAACCAGAGACAGCCCATCAAACAATTTTAAAAAGCCAAACGTCATCCGCTGGATGCCGGTTTCTGGTTCAAGACCAATCGTGGCCAAGAAGATACCAAGCAGACCAGAGATCAACCCTTTGCTCAGTGATTTACCTGAGAGGGCGGCGATAAATGTCAGCGCAAAAATTAGGATCGAAGCGAGCTCAACCAATCCGATTTGAACCGCAATGCGGGCCAATGGGCCGGTTAAAAAGATCAGCACCCACGTGGCCACAAAGTCCCCGATAGTTGAGGACAGCAAAGCTACCTTTAACGCCTTCATCCCCTTACCTTGCTTCGCCATTGGATAACCATCTAGCGAGGTGGGAACGGAGGAGGGCTCGCCCGGCGTGTTAATGAGGATGGCGCTGACGGCGTTACCCGACGTGCTCCCTTTGCTGATGCCGACCAAAAATCCGATAGCACTCACCGGATTCATTGAAAAAGTAAGCGGGATGGCAACGGCCGCGGCCGTGACTTTCCCCAATCCCGGAATCGCTCCCACGATGTAGCCAAGGAAAATGCCACCGGCCACAAATAAAATATTGCTTAGCGTCAGAGTTTGCCCAAGGGCATCTACAAGTGCATCCATTTAAAAATCACCTAATGTAGATATTGCCCAGAATGAGCAAGAAATATGTGGCAACCGAAAGCCCCACGCTGAACAAAACAATGATGCGCCAGTTACGCATGCCTGTCATCCACATCGATCCGGCCGTGATGAGCGTTGCACCAATCCAAAATGCGAATTGTCGCAAACCGGCCGCGCGCATCCCCTGCATCACCAGCGTCCCTGCAATGATGATGACGAGGCCGATGCCAAGCAAGCGATACCCTTCTCGCTGGATGATGACTCCAGCTTCAGCCAAGTGGAGCGTGCTAACAAATTTGTAGAGCGACAGAGCAAAAATCGACCACGCACAAATTTGCGGAATAAGTTTAGGGGATACGGTTGCCTCAAATGCATTGGGCGGGGAAACAATCTGGGTAGGTATGACCCAAAAGATCACCAGCAACATCAGGGCGCATATAACCAGATAAGAGATTTGTTCGTCACGTTTCATGAATAGCTTGATCAGCTAATCAGCTTTTTCAGCCAATCAGCAAACCGTTATTGCCGAAGTGAAAGCATACCGTCTTTGACTTCACTTTCTGCTTCATACTTTTTACTTCTAGGCCCCGCCAGACGGTACGCCTAACGGCCCAGCATCATCTGGCCGTGCGTTGATCATGGCGGTGAGAGCCGCTTGCACCTCGGCCGCGGCCGGGTTGTCAAACAGATTGGTCATTTCATCCGGGTCGTTGACTAGGTCATAAAGCTCACCTGCGCCACTGGCTAATTCGAGCGTTAGCTTGTGGGTTTTGGTACGCACCGTGCGCAACGACAGCCCAACACCAACCCGGGCTGGGAGCAGTTCCCACTCGCAGTATGCGTAGTCGCGGGTCGCCCCATCAGTCTCGATCAGCGGCCGGAGCGACGCCCCATGCTGTGTCAGCAGTGGGTCAGTCTGGGCATAATCACAAAAAGTGGGAGAAAGATCGAGCGTTGAAACCGGTTCATCAACAATTTTTCCGGCCGGCACACCGGGGCCACGCACAATCATGCCGACTCGAAGGAGCCCTTCGTAGTGCATGGGTCCTTTCAAAACCAAGCCGTGATCGCCCAACCAATCCCCATGATCTGATGTGTAGATCACAATCGTATCGTCAGCGATACCAGCTTCTTCCAAAGCGATCAGTATCCGGCCGACGTTATGATCAATGAGCGAAATTTGCCCAAAATAATTTTGCATAATCTCCCGAAGTTGCTCGTCACTCTGAGGTTCAATCCTGCTGTACTCTTTGCGAGTTTTAACCATATCGGGGGGGCCGATAGGCTCTTTTTCGATGGCGGCTTTATGCCACCACGGCCGATTTTCTAAATCACGGGTTCGGTGCTCGGGCAATTCAATCTCATCTAGCGGGTGCATTTTTGACCATGGCTCAGGGGCATCAAAAGGATGGTGTGGATCGGGGAAAGAGGCCCACGCTAAAAATGGGGCATCATCAGCTTTGCGAGATTTGATGAAATCAACCGTCTGGTTGCCGATCCACGTGCTGTTGTGCCATGCCACCGGTAGCCCTGAGTGAAACGTCTGCGCCCCTTTTGTTTTAGGCGATAAATGCTCGGCGTAAGCGGCGTTTTTGTCACCCCCACGGCCGTCGGCGTAATACCAACGCTCATAGTGGTGCCCATGCGGTGGTTCTTGCGGATCCCAATAGTTATGGCCGATCAGCAACAGTTCAATATCTTTCCAACCCATGTATGGCCCTTTCCAATCGTCTGGATAATCGGCCGAGCTTTTGACACACTCAGGGGTTCCGCTTTTTTCAAAGGTCATGTAAGTTGAAAAGTGCATTTTGCCGATGTACTTGGTATCGTACCCCGCCTGTGACAGCGCACCCGCCATCCCTTTTTCACCAATCTCAGGGTTTAGGTCGATGCCGTTATCGTGTACCCCGTGGGTTAGCGGCAACTGGCCGGTTAAAATAGAAGCACGGGCCGGTTGGCAGACCGGGTTGGGGGTAATGCAAGCAGAAAAGCGTGTGCCATCGGCCGCTAGCTGATCGAGATGAGGTGTTTTGATTTTGGTCCCTTCAAATCCATAACTGTCGCCGCGCTGTTGGTCAGACGTTATGAGAAGAATGTTGGGGCGTTT
>JAHDGV010000134.1:10723-13483 GCA_020631655.1 Chloroflexota bacterium
CATAACTGTCGCCGCGCTGTTGGTCAGACGTTATGAGAAGAATGTTGGGGCGTTTAGATTTAGACATTAGCTTTGACGATTTAAAAGAAAAAAGTGTCCTGAAAATTGATTAAAATCGCCTTACAGCCGACCGCTGAAAGATTTCGTTGAATATCCACCTTCTTTGGTCGGCCTTTTGTAAAACGTTTTAATTTTTACGAGAGTCTATTCTCCTTTCTAATTTTGTCAAACTTAACCAAAATTCAGTCCAATTAGATATTCAACTTGCCTAACTCTGGCAAAATAAGATAAAAACGTGTAAAAGGTTTTACTTATGACAACTATCATCGATGTAGCCAAACGAGCAAAGGTTTCACCCGCCACAGTTTCAAACGCTTTTAACAAACCTGATCGGGTGGGCAAAGCAACCCTAGAACGTGTTCTGACCATTGCGGCCGAAATGAACTTTCAGCCGAACCTGATGGCGCATGGGCTACGCAGTCAAAAAACCGGCATCGTCGGCATTGTGGTCTCTGACATCCGCATCGCGTATACGGCCCAAATCGCCAAAGGGGCGCAGGACAGGTTGCGCCAAGCGGGTAAAACGGCCCTGATCACCAACACGGGGCATGATCAGAAAAACATACGCTCACACTTGCTTGAACTACGCCAACAAGGGATTCGAGCCTTCGTTATGGCCCCTGCCCCCTATCGATACGATGAAGAAACCCAAGAGCTCCTGTTGCAAATGCTCCACGATGGGATTCACATGAGCTTTGTCAGCAATGAGCTGGCATCATTTCCGGCCGATGTGGTGCTGTGGCAAGCGCAAGAGGGTGCCAAAACGCTGGTCCACCATCTTGCCAAATTGGGGCATGAAAAAATCGCCTTTGTCCGTCTGCCACTCAACAAAAGCACGGCCGGGCTCAAACGCTGGCTGGGCTATCAAGAAGGGATGCTCGTCTTGGGGTTGGATCTGCGTGACGATTATGTGTTTGAAGGAACCCTAGATTTTGAATCAGGCGTTCGTGCTGCCAACCATCTTTTAAATTTGGCTGACCCACCCACCGCCATCGTTGCCAACGATGATTTGATGGCTTCGGGCATTATCAATCGCTGTTACCACATGGGGATCCGAATTCCAGAGGATTTATCAATTGTTGGCTTTAGTAGTTTAGATATGGCCAAACACCTATCCCCAGCGCTAACTACCGTGGGTGTGAGCCTTGAAATGATGGGAGGCTCAGCGGCCGAACTGTTGCTCCAACGGCTTGAAGAACCGGAGCGGCCCGCCCAAAAACTGTTTAACGATTATGAGTTGATCATTCGGGAAAGTACGGGTACGGTTAAGCCTTAAAACCGAGCATAGGAAGATCGGGAAAAGTAACAGGAAAGTAACAAGGCTTTGACGACATTTTCCTTTTGTGAAAAATCGTCCCCACCCATCCGTCCACTTATTCAACTGAAAAATAAGAAGGATTAAAAATGTCAAACTTATCAGAACGTTTAAAACATTATCCGGCCGTTGTTGATCTACAAAAACGAGCCAAAAAACGCCTCCCCCGTGTGGCTTGGGAGTATTTAGACATGGGGACCGACAACGATGTCGCCCTTGATCTAAATCGAGAAGCCCTCAACAAGATCAAATTCATGCCGAAATTTATGCTGGGGAATATTCAGCCAGATCTTTCAACCACCGTTTTCGGCCGGGAGTACAAGCTCCCGTTTGGAGTTGCTCCGGTTGGATTAACCGGCCTCATGTGGCCACGGGTTGAACTCATCTTGGCACAGTCGGCCGCCAAATATCAGTATCCCTACACCCTGAGCATGGTTGCCACCCAAACGCCCGAAGCAGTTGGCGCTGTGGTTGGGGACATGGGCTGGTTTCAGCTTTATCCCCCGCGTAGCCCGCTCATGCGGTCCGACATTTTACAGCGGGCCAAAGACAGCGGCTTCCATACTCTCGTCGTCACGGCCGACATTCCCGCCCCCAGCGGCCGTCAACGAAGTGTGCGGGCCGGGCTCACCATGCCGCCCAAAATCACCCCTCGCTTTGTGTGGCAAGGGATGATCAACCCGGCCTGGACGATAGCCACCCTGCGTGAGGGGCTCCCAAGCCTGCGCACCCTAGAAAAATATTCGGCCAACGGATCGATGAAAGAAATCTCCGATTTTGTTGCCAAAGAGCTGGGGGGCACGCTTGATTGGACCTACCTGAAAGAAGTCCGTGATTTGTGGGATGGCCCGATGGTGGTGAAAGGGATTATGCACCCGAGCGACGCGGTGAAATGTTTAGAGATTGGGGCCGATGGTGTTCAGGTCTCGAACCACGGCGGCCGTCAGCTAGACGGTGCACCGGCCGCTATCGACATGCTCCCGATCATCGTGAATGAGGTTGGGGACAAAATGACCATCACGTTTGATAGCGGCATCCGCACCGGCCTCGATGTGATTCGGGCATATGCGCTGGGTGCAGACTTTGTTTTTGCCGGCCGCGCATTTATTTCGGCCGTTGGTGCTTTTGGTGAAAGCGGCGGGGATCATGTGACCGAAATCCTCAAAACGGAAATGCGCAACGACATGGCCAACATCGGCGTGGCATCGATTGAAGAGATTAAAGCGATGCGCGAGAACGATTTCTTTTTTGAGTAAAAAGTAAGAAGTATGAAGTGCTAAGTTTCGAGCGAACACTTCACTTCATACTTTGAACTTACCACTTGATACTCTACCCATGAGCGATAACAACAGTTTGCAAGAAATACTCAACCAGGCAACAGCGGC
>JAHDGV010000135.1:0-8665 GCA_020631655.1 Chloroflexota bacterium
TCTTGATAATGAATAGCGATGGGACAAGAACATGAAGATAGCCAGTTTTAAGCACGATAGTTCAGATTTGTTTGGTCTTGTTCAAGATGAGTTTGTTGTTCCTGCAAGTCGATCTTTTGTCGAAAGTTATCCAACCCTGCGGGATGTGATTACGGCCGATGCACTGGAGCAACTTGCGGCCGATTGTGCCCAATCTGACCAAAACATTGCGCTGAGTGATGTTCAGCTTTTGCCACCCATCACCAATCCGCAACGGATTATTTGTGTCGGCATTAACTACCCTAAACGGTATCCGGTAGCTGATGAAAATGGGGAGTTCCCGTTTATGCCTGCGCCGGAAAACATTATCTTATTCGCCAAGCTAGATGGGACGCTTGTGGGCCACGGCCAGCCACTGGAGATTCCGGTTGGGGAGGCGGCCGAAACGTTTGATTACGAGGGAGAAATCACAGTTGTGATCGGCAAAGGTGGACGGCATATTCCGGCCGAAAATGCTTTTGACCACATCGCTGGGTACACAATCATGAACGATGGGTCGGTGCGGGGTTGGCAAAAGCACAGTGTGCATGCGGGCAAAAACTTTGCCAACTCAGGTGGATGTGGTCCGTGGATGGTCACGGCCGATGAAATCGACGATCCGTTCGGGATGACGCTTCAAACCCGACTGAATGGCGAGCTTGTGCAGGATACGGTTGCCAGCGAGATGGTTTTCGCTATCCCTGAGTTGATTGCATATATCTCACACACGATTGATCTGCGGCCGGGTGACCTCATCGCCACTGGATCACCCGAAGGGTCCGGTGGTAGCCGCAAGCCTCAGCGTTTTTTACGGACTGGTGATCAACTAGAGATTTCAGTTTCTGGTGTAGGGACTTTGAAAAATCGAATTGGTTAGATTGGGGCCGAATTGTCGATGTGATCTGCGATTTCGTCTGGGGCTAAATCTTCGTTGGCTTGTTCTATTTCCCAAAATTCTTTTTCGGTGAAAAAGTAGCCTTCACCGTTTAGATTTCCGTTGCGCCTAAGAACCCGCTGTAGCCGAATATCGGCCGGGCAGTCGACCCAAATCATTTTAAACTGATAGCCTATTTTCTCAGCTTCTGTTTGTACCCCATCACGCATTTTCTTGGTGCCAAACCCCTCAAGCACTAAATCAAGTTTGAGATTAAAAAGCTGTTTAGCCTGCTTCCAAATTAGGGAATCCATCCGTTCACAACAGTCTCGAAAATCAAGCTGTTCAATGTTGTCACCATAGGCTGTGACAAGTAGTTCATCGTGCGAGATATAAAAGGCTGGTAGCTCGGCCGCCAGTTTTTTGGCGATGGTGCTTTTGCCTGCTCCGGTGTGACCAACGATAAGATAGAGGATCGGTTTGTTCGTCATTTTGTATTGTCTGATCTTGGAGAACGGTTGATAATTATTTGTATAAAAAATTGCACGACTCAATTGCTTCCAGCAGTTACTTTCTCACGAAAAAAGTTTGTTGCAAGCGGTTTGTTGCAAGAATGATAAATACCCATTAAAAGGAGACTCCCCATGACTTCTTATCTTTCTCAAGAACAGTTAGATTTTTTTGACCAAAACGGTTATTTGATTGTAGAAAATGTGATTGACTCTGCAACGCTTAATAAGGTTTGGGCCGAATATGATCAGCAGCTCAATGTTGCGGCCGAGATTCTTATCGAGCAAGGCAAACTGAGCCAAAGCTTTGCAGAGCTACCATTTGGTGAGCGATACTGCGCCATTATGGCCGAGGCTCCTGAAGCGTTTAGCTATCTAGAAATCTGCTATCCGCTTGAGAACCACAATTTTCCGGCCGATGCGCCGATCCACACCGGCCCGGCCGTGTTTAATTTGGTGACCCATCCCCGCTTGTTAGATGTAGTTGAATCTATCATCGGGCCAGAGATTTCGAGCAATCCGGTGCAACATGCCAGAATCAAGCCGCCCCTGCGTGAGGTGAACGAACAGGTTGCGGCCAACTCGTACATCGGCCGGACAACGTGGCATCAGGATCAAGGAGCGCTTTTGGACGAAGCCAATGAATCCCAAGTGTTAACCACATGGGTGGCGGTAACTGATGCTCCCGAAGAGCGAGGGTGTATGGTGGTGATTCCTGGTAGCCACAAGAAAAATGAGCTAACGGTTCATTGCCCCGGTAAAGGGGTGACATCTGAAAACTTTATCCCTGCCAAGTTGCTGGGAGACGATCAAGGGCATAAGGAAATTGTGGCGATGCCGTGTAAAGCTGGAGACGTCGTAATTTTGCATCAGTTTGTTGAGCATGCCGCATTGCCCAATAAAACTGACATGATCCGCTGGAGTTTTGATTTGCGCTGGAATCCGATTGGTCACCCATCCGGCCGGCCGGCTTTTCCAAGCTTTGTGGCCCGCAGTCGCGAAAATCCCGACACAGAACTTCATGACCATGAGGTTTGGGGGGAGCTGTGGCACACGGCCAAAGATCGTATCGTTAGCGGGGATTATTCTGGGCAGATTTTCAACGAAGATCGTTGGAAAAAATATGTTGATGCGCCAGTTTGTGCATAAACCGAGTTGGTGAAAGAGGTTGATGCGAAGAAGAGTTTTTTGGATAACCGGACTGATCTTGTTACTTGTTTTGGGGTACGCTGGTTACGATTTATACCGCCTGCAAGCGAATTTCGAATCTCCCTCCGAGGATGTCGTTTTAAAGGCGGATGAAGCCCTCAGTGATCTGAGCTCGCCAAAACCGATCGATTCGTATGAAGTCCTAGAAATTCCAGTTGTAGATGACGTGAGCGTAACCGTCCATTATTTAGAGCGGCCGGATGCGACGGCAAATGTCTTGATGGTGCACGGCGCTGGGGGAGGCGCTTGGGTGTGGGAGTATTTCTTTGAGCTGTTGCCGGAAGAATACAATTTATACGCGATTAGCTGGCGAGGCCATTTCACAAGCTCCCCGGTTGCAGATGCAAATAGTCAAGATTATGTTCAAGACCAAGCGGCTGTGATCGATGCAATCACTGAGAGAAATGACCTGCCCTTGCACATTCTTGCCCATAGCTACGGCGGAGCGACAAGCGTCATGCTGGGGTCACAAGGGCCGGAGGAAATATCATCTTTACACTTGGTTGCCCCTGTTGTGCCAGTTGAGTTTACATTTTTGCAACGGCAACTCGTGCCACCAATTGTCGGCCGCATCATTGAGAACTCTGCGGATTCACCCGAAAGCGGCCCGTTTAAAGGGATGTTTGTATCACAAACCCAGATGGCGCATTACTTTGAAACACATGCCAGTCAGCCTTACTCAGTTGAAAAGCCGGGGTTAATCGCGAGAGATGGGCTTAGTCAAACTTGGTATGATGAGTTAGACAGCGCTTACCAGGCCATTGGGGATAGCGAGTTGCCGGTTTGGATGTTCATTGCCCGATATGACAATGTTGTGGTTCCTGAACAGCAAAAACTCACGGCTGATTCAATTGGAGCGAATTGGTCAGAGTTAGAAAGCGGTCACTATATCCAGCTTGATGTTCAGCTTGTGGAAGTTGTAAATACAATCACAAATAACTTAGCGAGCCTAAACAATTAAGCGAAGATTTTTTTGAGGTGAATGGGATGTTATTAAAAGCGGCGCTAAATGGAAATCGGTCAATCAACGATAATGAACAAGTCCCCATTACTGCTGAACGGTTGGCCCTTGATGCTCGTGCTGCCGTTGACTTAGGGGTTGGGGCCATACACATCCATCCCAGAAACGAAGATGGGTTGGAAAGTTTGAACTGGAGGGTCATTGAACCCGCCATCCTTGCGGTGCGTGCCGCTTGCCCCGGCATACCGATTGGTATCAGTACGCGTGAGGGGATCACGATCACGGCCGAGGAACGATTTGAGCTAGTCTGTGGCTGGAAATCAGAGCTTGATTTTGCATCGGTTAATTTTCATGAAGAGGGATCCGTTGACGTTGCTCGTAAGTTGCTTGAGCTCAATATCGGTGTTGAGGCAGGGCTATTTAATGTCGAAGGCGCAGAAAATTTGATTGCTAGTGGGTTGGCCGAAGATTGTTTACGGATCATGTTTGAACCAGAGAACTCAACAGTTGAAGACGCGTTACGGACGGTAGACGCAATCGAGCTGATTTTGGATCAGGTGAACGTCCGTAACCCATCCCGCCTTTTGCATGGGTTTGATGCAACCGTTTGGCCCTTACTCGCAGAAGCCAAAAAGCGAGGCTATGATTCTAGGATTGGGTTCGAAGATGTCTTGTTTTTACCAAATGGCAAACCGGCGCAAAATAACCTTGACTTGGTTCGAGCGGCAATTGAGATTCTCTTCGACTGACCCGAAACTCCACCAATCTTTCCCGAGGAACTATGGAACACACATTAAACGTTGACCATCTTTGGCAAAACTATATTGACGGCCGTTGGGTCGATAATGATGAAAAAATCCCTGTTTATGACCCCGCCACTGGCAAAGTGATGGTCGAAGTCGCTAAGGCGGGTGTAGAAGAAGTCGAGATGGCTGTGCAAGCGGCCCGTCGATGCTTTGAAGAAAGTGAATGGCGCAAGGTTCGACCGATTGAGCGCGGCCGGAAAGTGATGGGGATGGCCCAGTATCTGTTAGATAATCTTGATGAGATTGCCCGTGTTCTGTGCTTTGACAGCGGCAAACCCCTGGATCAAGCGATTGTTGAGGTTAAAAGCGCGGCTCGATTTTTAGAGTACTACGGAAGCCATGCAGACAAGCTTGAAGGGCGCTCGATCCCATTGGGGGAAACATATTTTGACTTTACCGTCTACGAACCGTTTGGGGTAACGGCCCATGTGATTCCTTGGAATTATCCGCTTGAGATTGCGGCCCGTTCAGGTGCGGCCGCTTTGGCCACAGGGAACACCGTCATCCTTAAAAGCCCGGAGAATGACCCGCTCAGCATTTATTATTTGGCTGATGCGGCCGAGCATGTCGGCTTACCGGCCGGATGTTTGAACATTTTGACCGGCTACGGCTATGAAGCTGGGGCGGCGCTATGCGCTCACCCTGATGTCGATCAGGTGTGCTTCACAGGCTCGGTGGGGACGGGGCAGAAAATTTTGCACTCAGCCGCCGACAAAGTGATTCCGGCCGTGATGGAGTTGGGCGGCAAGTCGGCCGGAATTGTGTTCCCAGATGCGAATTTAGATTATTTAGTTGAACAGGCCAAATGGGGGATTTTTATGTACAGCGGGCAGGTTTGCTCAGCGATGTCTCGTCTGGTTGTCCATCGCTCATTCATGAATGAGGTGACCGAGACGTTGGCCGATGTGGCTAGCAAGCTGACGATGGGGCACAGCATTGAAAATCATTTTGTGAATCCACTTATTTCTCAGGTTCAACTGGATCGAGTGGCTGAATATGCGGCAGTAGGTAAGAGCGAAGGGGAGCTTGTTATTGGCGGCAATGCGGCCGAGCGTGACGGTTACTTCATGGAACCCACCATCTTTATGAATGTTCAGCCAGGATCGCGTATTGAACAAGAGGAGATCTTTGGGCCGATTCTGAGCATTATCCCATTTGACGAACCAGAAGAAGCTGTTGCGATCGCCAACAAATCAGATTATGGGTTGTGTGCGGGTGTATTTACTAATGATCTAAACAAAGCGATGCGGTGCGCGCGTGACTTGCGGGCCGGGCAAATCTATGTAAACGAATGGTGGGCCGGTGGGCACGAAACCCCATTTGGCGGCTTTAAAAAGTCCGGCTTCGGCCGCGAAAAAGGGATTGAGGGGATGTTGAACTATGTGCAGACGAAGAATGTAGGAATAAGGATTCAATAGGCAGCTAATGGGCTATAAATTTTACACATGTGACGTTTTTACAGATACTCGTTTTGGGGGCAATCCATTGGCGGTGTTTCCTGATGCAACCGGCCTGTCGGCCGAGCAAATGCAACAAATTGCTCGTGAAATAAACTACTCAGAAACGACCTTTGTTTTTCCGGCCGAGCAGGGCCACACCCGCAAAGTTCGTATTTTTACCCCGATGATCGAAGTTCCTTTTGCAGGGCATCCAAACATCGGGACAGCCTTCACCTTGGCCTCAATCGGCGAGCTGGGCGAAATCAATGGCTCTGCTGAGATTGTGTTTGAGGAAGAAGCGGGGCTGGTGCCAATAACCATCCGAAAAGAAGAAGGTGCACCAATTTGGTGTGAGCTAAAAGCGCCTGAGCCGGTCACCATCGGCCGGATGATTTCGGCCGAGAAAGCGGCGCAACTTTTGTCACTGACCACCGATGAAATTGTGACGAGCAATCACCGGCCGCAGGTAGCCTCAGTTGGGCTACCGTTTTTGATTGTCGAACTGCGTGATATGGCCGCTTTAGAGCGGGCACAGGCCAATGTAGCCCGTTTACGCGAGCTAAAAGGGGTTGGAATTACACCGGATGTTCACCTGTACGTCCGCACGCCCAATGATAAAGATGGGTTTGATCTTCGAACAAGGATGTTTGCCCCGCTTGACAATGTGCCGGAAGACCCGGCAACTGGCAGCGCAAACTGCGCATTGGTCGGCATGTTGACCGCCATCCACCCAGAAATGGACGGGACGTATGCTTGGCATATCGCTCAAGGCTTTGAGATGGGGCGGCCGAGCATTTTAGATGCAAGGACTAAAAAAGAGAGTGGCAAAGTGACCGGCGTTTGGATCGCAGGGAGCAGTGTTATGGTTGCTGAAGGGAAAATTCAAGTATGAGAAAAATCGCACTAGTTACCGGCGCCAATCGTGGGATTGGGAAAGAGGTCAGCCGCCAGCTAGCAGAAAAAGGATACATCGTGTACGTCGGCTCTCGGTCGCTCAGCAAAGGTCAGCAGGCGTGTGACCAGCTTGGGTTAGATGGCTTGATAGCGGCTCAGTTAGATGTGACCGATCAAGAGAGTGTAGATGCACTGGTGGCCCGAATTAAACAAGAGCAGGGTCGCCTCGACGTTTTAATCAATAATGCCGCCATTAATTATGATACGTGGCAACGCACATTATCGGCCGATCTTGATAATGTAAAAGAAACGATGGAGACCAATCTTTATGGCCCTTGGCGGATGGCAATGGCATTTTTACCTCTCTTGAAGAAGAGTAATCACGGCCGGATTGTCAATGTCAGTAGCGGATCTGGAACACTTAACGGGATGGGGGCTGAAACCCCGGCTTACGGTATCTCGAAAGCTGCATTAAACGCTTTAACCCTAAAGCTTGCGGCCGCGCTATTGCCCAACCACATCCTGGTGAATGCGGTTTGTCCCGGGTGGATTGCGACCGACATGGGGGGATCAGGTGGCGGACCGATTGAGCCGGGTGGTGAAAGCATTGTCTGGGCCGCTATGCTACCTGATGATGGGCCAACGGGGGGCTTTTTTAGGCATGGAGAGCGGCTGGACTGGTAAGCAGGATCAAAAATGAAGAGGGAGGGATTGAGCTGTTAGCCATTGATTGAGGTAAGTCCGGGCTTGTTCAGATGCCTGCTCATATCCGATTTTGTCCACAACATTGGTGGATTCATCTGGATCAGCTTCCAAATCAAACAAAATTTCAAATTCCTCTCCGTAAACGACTGAGCGAACGTATTTGTATGTGTCAAAGCAAACCATCCGGCCGTCATGGTTCATAGAAAAAAGCCGGTCATAGCCTCTGTTTGATTCTCCACGGCAGGCAGGTGCAAAGCTACGGCCGTCGAGATCGGCCGGCACATCAACCCCAGCAAGATCAATGAGCGTTGGCATCAAATCGATTGTTCCAACAAACGTATCTGAGTCAACTTGGCCCGCTTTAATTTGTTCAGGATGTTTCACCAACATCATCGTTTTAATCGATTCATCGTAAAAGGTTGATTTGCCGATGAGCCCGTGCGCCCCCATCATGTCCCCGTGGTCAGTAGTAAACACTACAATGGTGTCATCTTCTAAACCAGATGCTTTGATTTGGTCAAGTACCAACTCGATATACCAATCTGTTTTTTCAACCAGCAGACAGTAGGTTGCGATGTAGCGACGCCACGTATCTTCATCAAATTCGTTCAGCTCCTCGTACATGTAATCTTTGTGCCGCAACATGCCGGGGATCGTTTGAGTTTTATGGTTGCGCGGCAGAGGCGGCCGTGGCTGATCTCGCAAATAAGGCTCCGTTTCGTCGCGACAGAAGAAAATTGTGTCGGCAAAAGTTGCCCCTTTGACCTTGCCGCCCAGCACTTTGCAAATGTCGTGTGGATTGATAAGCGATAGGACCATATAAAATGGATCTTTGTGATCTTGTTTTAGGTATTTGATTGCGTCACGGGTAAATATTTGGTCAAAGGCTGATCCCTCAGCCAACATTCCCCCGGCCGAATATTTCATGCTCCCAAATTCGTCGATATTGTCCCAACCGTAATCCCCAGCATGCTCTTTGCCAAAATACGCGGTTTTGTAACCCGCTTGCTTAAATGCTTGTCCCATCGTTGTTGCATCTGGATTGCGAGGGTAGCCGTTTCCGATCGCATTGTATTCCTCTTCGTTTTGAAGCATCCCGTGATGATGGGGCCACAACCCGGTAAAAAGGCTTGCTCTAGCGGGGCAACATAATGGGAAAGATGTGTAGCTTTGAGTGAAGCGCATCCCTTCGGACGCCAGCCGATCAATTCCGGGAGTTTGAACACCAAATTCATTGCGGCCGGAACCAT
>JAHDGV010000135.1:8765-13458 GCA_020631655.1 Chloroflexota bacterium
GCCAGCCGATCAATTCCGGGAGTTTGAACACCAAATTCATTGCGGCCGGAACCATCTGCAATGCGAGTGGCCCACTGGTCGGCAATAATCAAGATAACGTTTGGATGTTTTTTCATGCCTAACATGTATCAAAAAAAGGGTGGTTTGACGAGTGGAAAACAAAAAAGCAGACCATTGCTGATCTGCTTTTTTTGTAAATTAGATTTAGTGTGGGTTTATTTCAAAGCATCTGCATGAAAGGCGATGTGATCCTGCATAAACGAGGCAATGAAGTAGAAGCTGTGGTCATAAGCGGCCCGCATTCTGGCTTTAAGCGGATACCCGATTTTGGCGCAGGTGTCTACAAACAATTGATAGTTGAGCTGATCTGCCAAAAAGCCGTCAGCGTCTCCTTGATCAATTAGCATGGGCATTTTTTGTGCGCCGTTTTGCACCAGATGATGTGCATCATACTCAAGCCAAGTATCACGGTCATCGCCCAAGTAATTGCTAAAAGCTTTTTCTCCCCAAGGGCATTGGGTTGGGGCGCAAATGGGGGCAAAGGCAGATACAGATTTGAACCGGCCGGGATTTTTTAGCGCGATCGTCAAGGCACCGTGGCCTCCCATCGAGTGGCCAAAGATACTCTCTTTATCTTTGATGGTTGGGAAGTTTGCATGGATCGCTTCGGGCAGTTCTTTGACGATGTAGTCATACATGTTGTAATGACCTGACCAAGGCTCTTGTGTTGCGTTGAGGTAGAAGCCTGCACCGGTTCCAAAATCCCAGTGATCATCTTCACCATCGATCCCGGCCCCGCGTGGGCTGGTGTCTGGCACCACAAGCATAACTCCGTGCTCGGCCGCGTAACGCATAGCGCCCGCTTTGGTGACAAAGTTTTCGTGTGTACACGTTAAGCCCGACAACCAATAAAGGACCGGAACCGGGCCGTGTTCAGCCTTTGGCGGCAGATAAACGGCAAAGGTCATTGGGCAAGCACAGGCGGCTGAGTCGTGTGTGTAGACCTCTAGCCAACCCCCAAAACTGCGAGTGTTTGATTTTTGTGTTAGTTCAGTGTGTGACATTAAAAGCTTTTAGCTTTTAGCCATTGGCCGTTAGCTTTTGACTTTAAGGCCAAGAGCTAACGGCTAAAAGCCAAGGGCTAAAACAAAATAACTGAGCGAATGCTTTCCCCATGGTGCATGAGGTCGAAAGCTTTGTTGATATCTTCAAGCGGCATTTCGTGGGTGACCATTTCATCGATTTTGATCTCGCCCGCCATGTATTGATCGACGTAACCCGGTAGCTCGGTGCGCCCTTTTACCCCACCAAATGCTGAACCGCGCCACACGCGGCCGGTAACCAATTGGAACGGCCGGGTTGAAATCTCTTCGCCAGCACCCGCAACACCGATGATGACGCTTTCACCCCATCCTTTGTGAGCGCATTCTAGGGCCGCACGCATCGTTTCTGTGTGGCCAATCGCCTCAAACGAATAGTCAACACCACCATCGGTCATGTCAACGATCACGTTTTGGATCGGATCAGAGTATTCTTTTGGATTCACAAAGTCTGTTGCACCCATATCCATGGCAAATTCCATTTTGGCCGGATTGATGTCGATCGCGATGATCCGTTCAGCTCCGGCCATTTTTGCACCTTGGATACAGCTCAAACCAACGCCACCAAGACCAAATACCGCAACGGTTGATCCCGCTTCAACTTTGGCTGTGTTCAGGACCGCGCCGATGCCGGTTGTGACTCCACATCCGAGCAGGCAAACTTTTTCCAGTGGGGCATCTTTGCTGACTTTTGCCAGTGAAATTTCCGGCATCACACCATATTCTGAGAATGTTGAACATCCCATGAAGTGATAAATCGTTTTGCCGTCTTTTGAGAAACGTGACGTGCCGTCTGGCATCAATCCCTTGCCCTGTGTAGCACGAACTGCTTGGCACAGGTTGGTTTTACCCGATTTGCAGAATTTACATTCGCGACACTCGGCCGTGTATAGGGGGATGACGTGATCTCCTGGTTGCAAGGTGGTGACTCCGGGGCCAACCTCTTCAACAACGGCGCCACCTTCGTGGCCTAAAATTGTAGGGAAAACACCTTCTGGGTCGATTCCTGAAAGCGTATAGGCATCAGTATGGCAAACGCCTGTGGCCACATTTCGAATCAGAACTTCCCCTTCTTTTGGTCCCTCTAAATCTACTTCAGTTACTTCTAGCGGCTCATTGGCTGCCCATGCTACAGCTGCACGTGTTTTCATCTTATGTCTCCTAATTTGTAGTTGTGGGTTTTAAATCCGGTCGCAATTCTCTCAAAAAAATAAATGTACGCCATGTCAAAATCAATCGATTCACATCACGCTAACTAGTTTTTAGGATCGATTAATTTTGAGAGCCTTGCAACCTTGATTGGATCGAGCTCATAAAAGTTCTGGCTGATCCCAGTGGCCACAAAAAAATAGTCAACATAGGGCAAGTAGGCGGCAACATTTTCAATCGTAACGCCACTGGCAATCGCCAGTGGTTTATCTCCAATTGCTTCTTTCATCATCTTGATTTTGCTTGTGCTCGCCCGTTTGCCCGTAGCCGGACCACTCGTGGTCACAACGTCCATAAAATTTTGGGCGATGTCGGCCGCTCGTGCCGCATCATCAACCAGTTTTTGATACTTAAACGCAACGCCGCCAAAATACAATCCATTCCAACCTGTTGCGGTTTTTGCTTCGAGAATCTGTTCGGCCGCCGTCTGCTTGGTTGCGTGCTCGTCAATTTCCCCATTGTCGGCCCACACCCCTGCAACTTGGGGTGTCAAATGCTGGAACACCTCGGCCGCTGGCAAATCGAGGCAGTTAACCCCGATCCACTGATCAGGAAAGTGAGCGGCAACGGCCGCATGGATTTCTAAAAGGTCTGCAAAGGAGAGCGGCCGGTTGCCCGGACTGGTTTCATGGTTGATCAAAAACAGGCCGTGTGCACCCGCCTCAAATGCGATTTCAGCGTTGCGAATCGCCTGTGCTTCATCTAGAACATGAATGACTGGGAATAGCTTTTTAGTGATTGGCAATTTAAATGGCTCCAAAATGTTGGATCGTTTTTGCCGCTTGCTCCGCTCCAGCTCTCAAAGACTCCTCGAGATCGCCACCTTGAAAAAATGATGTTGTGAACCCGGCCTGAAATGAATCACCACATCCTGTTGTGTCCACAACGTTTGGCACACTCAAAGCCTCTTGGAAAATAGTCTTCCCATCTTTGAATGTCATGCTCCCGTCCTCGCCTAAAGTAACCACAAATTGTGTGCTGTAAGCGTTTGCGAGCTGTTCAAAAGCTTCAATGGTTGATTGGTCTCCGCTAATAAAGGCAAGGTCAACATGCTCTAAATACGGAATTATTTCAGGATGACGCCCCTCATAATCAAACCAATCTCCAAAATCGACTACTTTTTTACCTTCAAACGGCAAATCTCGAATGACCGCATCAAAAGTCTCTTTGGTGTAAGAGATGTCGAAACGAGAGACAACAATATTGTGTTGTTGGATAAATTCTAAATCGGCCGAAGCTGGTTTGTAGCTGGCCAGCACCTCTTGATGATAGCTGTTCGGGGGAAAATATCGCTCTCCATTTTCAAGCACCACAATTTCGCAGTGGGCCGTTTTGCCCGGCATGATGGTTAGATGGGTGGTGTCGATGTTTTCCTGATCTAGTTTTTCCAAGATCATTTTGCCATTGGCATCGTTTCCCACGGCGCTCACCATCGACACATGGGGGATTCCACATCGCTTGGCCTGCACTGCAAAGTTTAGCGAGATACCCCCAACCAAAGTTTGATCGATTTGAGGGTAAGTGTCGGCCGTAGTTTCACCCACAGAAACGAGTTTTAGCATAGAACTAAGTGAGTCTGTTTTGATCTAACCAATTAGATAATCTATCTAAATCGGCGTTGAAGCGGTCAAGGTCTTCGGCCGTCCATTCCTCAAACCAAGAAGATACGTCTGGCCCCAAATCACGCATTACTGTGCCAATGGCCTGTAAACCGGTTGGGGTGATGGTAACCCACTTTTTCCGGGAGTCTTGCTCATCTTTTCTTGTCTCCACCAACCCTTTTTTGGTCAATTTCTGAACAATTTTAGTGATTGCTGGCTGGTTTAACTCAAGTGCATCTGTTAGGTCAGATACAGATTCATTTTCACCCTGATGGCGGGCAAGATGATTAAGTAGGGCGAACTGCGAGCTGGTTAAATCATGCCGGCTGATAAGCTTGCTCATACGGGTTTCAAACAGCTGCGAGGTGATGCCCATTAGGGTTGAAAATTTGATCAGTTGGTCGGGTGTAATCATCAATTTAGAAAGTAGGGGTTGACAAATCATTCCTCGGAATGTATATTGTATTCCAAGGAATGCAAGTTGAGTAACTGCTTTCTTCCAAATCTAAAAACAAACAAAAAGGAAAAAATAATGTTGAAAAAATTCTATCACACCGTAAATCAAAAAACTTCAAACCTACCTTGGCTGGTTCATGCGATTTTAGCGCTTGTTGCTTTTGGTCTTTATCGTTTTACAAATATTGTCTTGGATAATAGCTATGCAGAATCGAAATTCCCTGTCCCGTACTTTGAAGGGCAGACCGCGTTTGATGGGAACCAAATCAAAGAATGGTATGCCTTCATGATCGAGCAGGGGACGATGGACATTTATCTGCGTACCCA
>JAHDGV010000726.1 GCA_020631655.1 Chloroflexota bacterium
TCATGCTGAACAGTTCTACCGTGTCCATCATCTCATCAAGCGTAAAACATTGGCGCACCCCGTATTTTTCAAAAAGCGCCCCGTACGCCTCGGCTCCACCGGCCAATGCACCGGTATGGGCCTGTGCCATTTGCTGCCCCCGTTCGCTCAGGCCGGTTTTTAGGGCAATGATGGGAATCTTCTTCGCCACTGATTTTTGAAGTGCGGCCAGAAATAGCTCTGGATCCCGAACGGTCTCCAAATACATCGCCACAGCTTTGGTCGATGGGTCATCAAGGACGTAGTTCAGGTAATCAGCCGCTGTCAGGCAGGTCTCGTTTCCGGCCGAAATCACATAGTTGAAATCAACATCCCGATTGTTCTGCGTCATCGAATCAAAGATGGTGCCCGAATGGGTGATCAGCGCCACGCTCCCCGACTTTTTCTGCGGATCAACCGGATAGCCGGAAATCACGATGCCGTTTGGCAGAGCGTAATACCCCATCCCGTTGGCACCCAAAACGGCCATGTCATAATCTTTAGCAACTTGAGCGATTTGACCTTCCAGTTCAGGGTCACGCCCAGCCCCCACCGTTGGATCACCAAACACCACGGCCGCCCCTACGCCCAACTCGCCAGCCTCTTCGAGATAGCCCAACAGATGATGGTTTGCCACAGCAAGTGCGATACAGTCTGGCACTTGTCGAATATCGGTTAGGGATGGGTAGCACGGGACGCCAAACGCTTCCGTATTTTTGGGATGCACCCCCATTAGCTGGCCAGGATAGCCGTAATCGACCAAGTTTTTAAGCACGGTGCCGCCAAAGCTCCCTTCACGGGCACTGGCACCGATCACACAGATCGATTGGGCATCAAAGAGTTTGTGTAAGTCAGTCATTTATTTGCCCGTCCAAACCGGATCACGCTTTTCAGCAAATGCTTTTGGCCCTTCTTCAGCATCGGCCGAGGCCAACATTTTGTCATAGATTTCGGCGTTGCCCGAACGCATAAACGCATAGCTTTCTTCCATGCTCATGTTCGCGGTCGCTCGGGTAAGTTCTTTCACGGCCGCTAACGACAACGGAGCCCCTTGAATCATCGTTTCAGCATACTCACGTGCCTTTGCCATCAGCTGATCTTGTGGCACAACGGCGTTTACCAACCCCCACTTTTGCGCTTCTTCCATGTCCATTCGACGGCCAGTCAGCAACATCTCCATCGCAATGTGATAGGGAATCCGCTTGGGCAATCTAAACGATCCAGCGTCAGACACAATCCCAATAAAAATTTCGGGCAAGAAAAACTGGGCGTGATCGGCCGCGACAATCATGTCGCACGATAGCGCCAGCTCAAATCCACCACCCACGGCCATACCGTTCACGGCCGCGATAACCGGTTTGTTCAAGTCATGCATTTCGGTGATGCCTGCAAAGCCACCAACCCCGTATTCACCGTCGATAGCGGCACCATCAGCCGCGGCGTTTAAATCCCATCCGGCCGAAAAGAAACGTTCTCCCCCGCCAGTCAAAATCGCCACCCGCAATTCGGGATCATCGCGAAATTCGGCGAATAGATCCCCCATCGCACGGCTAGTTGCGTTGTCAATGGCGTTCGCCTTCGGCCGATCAAGCGTTACTTCTAAAATTTTTCCGTTTTTTACTACTTTTAAAGAATCAGTCATAAGATTTTATTTCACCCAACGTACAACACCATCTACCGCAATTACCCCATCTTCCAGAGCAAACAGCGGATTTACATCAACTTCAACCAGAGAGTCTGCATAAGCTTCACCGAACTCAGACAATGCCACAATTGCATCGACTAAAGCCTCTTTATCGGCCGGGGGTTGCCCACGATACCCATCAAGCAGTGGAGCGATTTTGAGTTTGCTGATCGCTTTAGCCGCTTCATCACGGCTAACGGGCAAGAGCAATGTTTGGCTATCTTTAAATAGCTCAACCAGCACACCGCCAGCCCCCACGACCAAAGCCAAGCCAAACTGCGGATCACGGGTGAGGCCCAAAATCATCTCGACAATCGGTTTTGAAGCCATTTTCTCTAGCAAAAACCGGTCAGAAAGATGAGCCATTGATGCCACGGCCGCTTCAACTTCGGCCGCCGATTTTAGATTGACATGCACACCAC
>JAHDGV010000727.1 GCA_020631655.1 Chloroflexota bacterium
TAAATAAACAAACTAGCCCCAATCCCAATCAACACCAAGCCCCCTAGCCACGACAAAATCGAAGCTCCGGTTGAATTCTTGCGAATCCACTCAGCAATTGATCCCCCAGCAAAGGCGATAACCAAATCGGACGGCAAAGCGGTTAGCGGTACCAATATGCCCAGCACCAACATCTGTGTCGTCACATCCCCACGAGTAGCATCCACAAACGGCGGAATAAAGGCCATAAAAAACAGAACCGTTTTAGGGTTGAGCGCCTCAACCAAAATCCCCTGATAGACAATTTTGAAAAAGCCCTGACGCTCTACATT
Organism: Chloroflexota bacterium; assembly: GCA_020631655.1. Lineage (GTDB taxonomy): Bacteria > Chloroflexota > Anaerolineae > Promineifilales > Promineifilaceae > WTJY01. The sequence goes on from JAHDGV010000727.1 coordinate 312, forward strand.
TTCAAGTTCTGCCTCTACTTGTTCTCCGCCGCGAATTTCTTCTAGCAAAATCTGAAGCCCAAGGTAGATGATGTAGATCGCCCCTGCTATGGTGACGGCTCGATAGATAATTTCTGACTGCTGGAATATGACTGCAAGGCCAAAAGCGGCAATGATGGCCAACAACACGCCCCCCATCCCTAAACCAAGTGCAGAAGCCAGCCCGGCCGCGCGGCTCTGCCCCACACTGCGTGACAACACATACAACATAGAAGGGCCGGGCGAGACGCTGAGCAAAAGCCCAGCGGCCGCAACGGCTAACATCGTTTCAATTGATGGCATAGTTCGTTTTCCTACTTCCTAAATGGTGTTACGCACTCTCCCGACAAAGACCAGTCAGGTTTTTATAACCAACTGACCCAATAATCAGAAAGGAATGGAAACCTGACTGGTCTCCACCTCGTAACTTTAATTCCTAATTTGGATTGATCCGATCTTCAAACGGATTATCGACCAACACATCGGCCGCTAATGCCAAATCCTCATTTTCCCGTGCACGCAAATATGGAAAATCTCGGCGCAACATCCGCTCAAGATGTAGCCCGGCTTTAAACGGCTGGTACTTCGGCCGCTCGCCCGCCGGAACAAATTGATCAAACGGCTTTATCTCCGTGTCATAGTTGGCCGCCACAAAGTACGGCATAGAATACCGCTCCGGGCTCAGATTCAAAACACGATGGGGCGTTGAGCGGAAAATGCCGTTGGTCCATGCTTCAAGCATATCACCGATGTTGACCACAAACGCCTCCGGCCGGACCGGCACATCGATCCATTCATCATCACGCGTCATCACCTGCAAACCGGCCTGTCGCTGATGCAACAGGGTCAAACATTCGTAGTCAGTATGCGCTCCCATGTTGACCGTATCACTGGGGATTTCAACCTGCGGCCGAACATAATGGATCAGCCTTAACTGCGAGATTGGCTTGGTCATATTCTGGGTCAGTGTCCCCTGCGGTAGCTCTAAATGATGTTCAAGCGCACCCATTATCGCCCGACCTGCATTGGAAACGGTCTGATAATACCCGTAAATTTTTGTCTGGAATTCAAACAGATCGGGCCACACATTTGGGCCGAGCAACAGATTGCCCTGCAAAAAATCAGGATCGTTGGCCGGTAGCTCTAAAGCCAAATCAAACGCCTCGTAGTTGCGATGAACTTCATCGGCATAATCACCTTTCTCAGTAAAAGGGACATAGCCACGATGATTTTTACTCTCCCCAATATAGTACGATTGCTTAAAAGCGTCCGATTGACCAAAAAACATCTCGGCCATCTGATAGGCATCTTCAATTGCACCAAGTGGGATGCCGTGATTTTCTACGTAAAAAAAGCCGATTTCTCGGGCCGCTTGGCCCAATTGGTCAGCTACTGCTTGAATTTCCTCTGGATTACCATTTTGTATCGGTGAAATATCGATGATTGGTAACGCGCTCATTTCCTGCTCCTTATTCTAAGTTGATAAAGTGCACAGGATTTCCCCTCTGAAATTTGAGTCTATCGAGATATAAAATTGTTTGACTACTGTCACCCACAGACCCCCTGCTCTATCGCAGAGAGCCCGCAAGTTAAATAGGCATAGGCAACGGATATTTTTAGGTCAAAACTCACCTTACGCGCTAACAGACCTCGGAGGTTTCTTATCTCGAGAAAATAGTGACCTATAGAGAAAAACCTCCGAGGTCTTTGTCGAGAAAGAGCGTAACATCAGTTCAAAAAAAGAAATCTATTCCGCTTCAACTATTGAAGCCAAGATCTCTTCCAAAGCAC
>JAHDGV010000728.1 GCA_020631655.1 Chloroflexota bacterium
AAAAAATGTACGATTTTGACTATGATGTAACCGAAGGGGTAGCCACAATCACCCTCAACCGGCCGGACGTTTTAAACGCGCTGACCTTTGACATTTATGCCCAACTACGCGATCTGATGGCCGCTTTGCAGTATGACGATGCGGTGAAATCGATAGTGATTACCGGCGCTGGAGCCGCCTTTTGCTCCGGCGGTGACGTGTATGAAATCATCGAAGAAATGCTGGCCAAAGACACACGCGGTCATCTCGAATTTTGCCGGATGACCGGTGCGCTGGTGCAAAATATGCGCCTGCTCGAAAAGCCGATCATTTCGGCTCTCAATGGCACAACGGCCGGGGCTGGAGCCGTTATCGCTCTTGCTTCTGATTTTAGGCTGATGTCTGAAAAAGCCCGCATCCACTTTTTGTTTACCAAAGTGGGGCTAACCGGTGCAGACATGGGTGCGGCATTTCTGCTCCCCCGCATTGTGGGGCAGGGGCGTGCCACCGAAATCTTGATGTTTGGCGACAAAATCTATCCGGCCGATGCGTTGCAGATGGGGCTGGTAAACCGAGTTTTGCCGCCGGAAGAATTGCTTTCAACCGCGCAAGAGTGGGCCGCTCGGCTCGCCAATGGGCCAACAATGGCCTACGGCATGACCAAACGGATGATCAACAACGAGTGGAACATGGACCTCGTGAGCGCCATCGAACAAGAGGCGCAGGCTCAAACAATTTTGATGATGGCAGAAGATCATCGCATCTTTTTTGAGTCGTTTAGGGATAAAAAGACCCCCGAGTGGACAGGAAGATAGAAAAAAGGATAGAGACGAGAGATAGAGGATAGAGAGGTTCGCGGTGAAAAACTTTTGGCTAAGCAAATCTATTGGCTTAAGCACCACTCCCAATCTTCTATCCCTATCGTTTGCAAAACATGAAAAAAATAATCACTCCCCCCGAACTTGCACCGCCGCGCGGCTTTAACCACGGCTTTTTATGTGAGGGGGGCAAAACCCTCTTTTTGGCTGGTCAAGATGCTGGCGATGAAACCGGGAACATCGTGTGTCACGGCGATATCGTTGGGCAATACGAGCAGGTGGTTAAAAACCTGCAGGCGGTCTGCGTAGAAGCGGGCGGCACGTTGCAAGACATCGTTAAAATGAACATTTATGTAAGCGATGCGAAGATGTATACCGATCATCTGAAAGAACTGTCGCTGGTTCATCGCAATTATTTCGGCAAGCATTATCCGGCCACTGCGCTTTTTGAAATCACCGGGTTTTATCAAGAGCATAATTTGGTTGAGATTGAAGGCATCGCTTATTTGGATTAACAAGGGTAGGGGCTAGATACCCGCTTAACGGCAAACGATGCTCCCGCAATCAACATAGGGGATCTCGCCCGACGATTTGAAATTATTTTGGTGTTAGCCAAATATTTTTAACTGCGCCGGGCGAGATCCGCCTGAATTTTGAATTTAATTGGTAGATGGTTCGGGCGTATCTAGCCCCTACCACAAAATTACACCCATGAATTTTGAACTAACCCCACAACAACAGGCGGTCCAAGAAAAGGTCCGTGCCTTTGCCCAAGAAGAGGTCGCCCCCATCGCCCGTGCCACGGATGAAAGCGGTGAGTTCCCCATGCATCTGGTGAAGCGGTTGGGTGATCTCGGCTTTTTGGCCGCCACGATTTCGGCCGACTACGGTGGCTCTGAAATGGATTACCCGAGCTTCACCCTGATCTCAGAAGAGCTCGGCCGGGCAGACTCCTCAGTGCGGGGCTTTTTGGCCGTACATGCCAGCTTGGTCTCACTATGCATCAACGATTGGGGGACCGAGGCGCAAAAGCAAAAATACCTCCCTCAACTAGCCAGCGGGGACAAAATCGGCTGTTACTGTTTAACCGAACCAAACGCCGGTTCAGACGTAGCTAGCATGGAGTCAACCGCCACCGATGACGGTGATAGCTACCTGATTAACGGCACCAAGCATTGGATCACAAACGGTGGGATTGCGGACATCGCTTTGGTTTTTGCGAGCGTTGATCGGAGCAAACGGCACGGCGGCATTTGTTGCTTTATCGTTGAAACCGCTTGGGACGGCTTTAACACCCGGCCGATGGACGGGCAAGAACT
>JAHDGV010000729.1 GCA_020631655.1 Chloroflexota bacterium
TGAATTTAGTGATAAGACTGTTGATTAACGCGGTGGCGATATATGCGGCCGCCTATTTTGTAGATGGGGTGAATCTAGATGGAACGTGGGGACAAATCGCATTTGTTGCCATCATTTTCGGTGTGGTAAATGCCATCATTAAACCGATAGTGAAACTATTTAGCCTGCCGTTTATTTTGATCACACTCGGCCTGTTTACCCTCGTGGTGAACGCGCTCATGCTGTGGCTAACCAGCAACGTGTCAAACGCCCTCTACGTGGATGGGTTTGGCCCAGCCTTCTGGGGTGCAATTGTGGTCAGTCTCGTCAGCTGGATTTTGAGCTCGATCTTCAGCGACGACGAAGACGACGACTAGATCTAACATTTAGACTTCGGATGCTTTCAAAACATCCGAAGTCTTTTTTTATAGCGGGAATTTCCCAAATAAAAGAACGGGAGCAGGGGGAAAGTCTGATAGACTAACGGTTCATTCAGTTACGGACCGCTATGGAACTATCGTTACTACAAAGATTTAGCCTAATCATTGTCGCCATTTTGTTAATCGTTTTTGGGAGACTGGCATACCTCATCACCCTCCCCTACATCATTGTTGTTTCAATTTTTTCATGCATGGTTTTGGTGTGGCTGATCACCATTTACAAGCACGGGCTTGCTCAGCTTCGCACTCATTTTGATTGGGGGATTCTGGCATTCCAGATCGCCCTGATTGTGGCGAGCTTTAACGCCATCGACCCGTCGCGCAGTTGGCGGGGTGCGTGGACGTGGTCGGCCGCTTTGCTCAGCTTTTACCTGTTCTTGGTTTTATGGCGTAGAGGGCTACAGGCAAAAGACTTTTTAAGCATCTATTTTGTGGTGCTGGCCGTGTTTGCCGTGCTGGGCTACGTTGAACTTTTCAGCAACTTCCAAACCTATGTCGAGTTTTGGCAGGCTGGTTTGGGCTGGTCAAGATATCCTCGCATATCTGGTGGTACATCGAGCCCAAATATTTTGGGCATTTACTTGGCCTTTGGTCTGATTTTGGGCGTTAACCGAGCCATCTATCAGCCTTCAAATCGATTGGTTTGGATCGCGGTTTGTTTGGTGCAGGTTCCGATTTTTGTCTTTACACAATCGGCCGGATCATATTTAGCGGTGGCTGTGGGCTTAATGATGGTGGTGGTTTTATGGGCATCATCCCATTTGGACCGCCAGCTTTTTAACCGCTTAATCGGGGCAAGTACCATCATTGGTCTTGTTGGATTGTGGGTTGTGTTCCCAATTGTGTCGGCCGATTCTGGCCTGCAAGATCGGTACTTTATTTGGGGGATTGCGCTAGACATGTTGCGAGAATATCCGCTGTTTGGTGCAGGTCTAAATCACTATGCCTCGTTCTACAACGAAGCCTCAAACGCCAATTTGATATTTTCAACCGCTCATAACTGGTGGCTCAACATTTTGGCGGATACAGGTTGGCTTGGCGGCTTAGCCGTTGTGCTTTTGGTTGGTGTCACGGTCCGATTGGGGTGGCAACATCGGCGTAATTTGCTGAGCGGCGAGCAGGGTTCGTGGGTGGCGGCTTGGGTCTGCTGCTTGGCCGCTTACGTAGCCCACGCGCTGGTTGAAACGCCTGAAATTTGGGTGATGGGAATCGCGGCCGCATTTTTATCTGGTGTGTACGCAATGTTGGTTCCACAACCACTAGAACAGATCGGATGGTTCCCAAGCTTGGCATGGCCGGCCGTTGGGCTTGCTTTGGTTATGTTTGGGCTGCTAGCCATCCCGGTGCGTCAAGCGTTTGATCGGGGTGTTGCGCAGGCCCAACAGGGGGATTGGTCGGCCGCGGCCGGTGAGTTTGATCAACTCATTTCACGCTACCCAATCCAAGAATCAAGTTTTCTGCACGCCTCTGCACTGGCACACGGCATGTTGGCACAGGATGATGCTGAGCATCGCCAAACGGCCATCGGGCGGTACGAGCAATTGATTGAGCTTGAGTCGAGCTGGGGTGCAAACTATGCAAATTTGGGATGGCTCTATCAGTTAAACGGTGATGATTCGGCCGCACTGCAAAATTATGCAACGGCGGCCGCCATCGAACCAGCCCAGTCGCCTTTTGCGCTTACCGGATTGCTGTTG
>JAHDGV010000730.1 GCA_020631655.1 Chloroflexota bacterium
CTTTGCAATCACATACTGCAAAATTTCAACCACCTGCTCCGGCGTTGTAGCCCAAGCCATCGCCTGTGCGTCAACCTCTTTTAAAGGGTGGATGATGTCTTCTGCATGCAAGGTGATGTACGGAGTCCCCAGAGCGGCGCAATAGCCTGCGTCAAACGCCGCATTCCACTGTTTGTATTTGTCCCCAAATCGGATCACGGCCAAATCACAGTTCTCGATGGCCGTTTTAATCCGTATCGCATTCACTTTGGCCGATTTATGGTCACGCCAAAACTGTTTGTCTTCAGCGCCTAATAAGTCTCCAGCCGCGTCGCTGGCCGGGTGGTCTGTTACGGCCGAGCTGAATTCAACCGGCAATCCGGCCGCCTCGCATCCCTGTTTGATTTGATCCCGCCAATCGGTATGTATTTCCCCAGATAAGTAAACGTTCCATTCCATGATTTTATGCCTCTAGTAGATTTTGGAGCTTTGCCAAAACCTCATCCTTGTTATCATTTGTTGGATAGCTTATCAGCTCTTCCCAATCAGACTTAGAAAACCGGTTTTTAAGAGATTTTTCTAACGTTTCAACGTCTTGATTAAATCGGGGCAGCGGCCGCTCTTCTGCCAGAAACAAAGTGAAGTATTCTGCACTTTTGTCTATGTCTGACTCGGCTTCAAAATAGAGTGCGGCCGAAAATAACAACCTTGCATAATGGACAAACTGGTCGCTTTTCTTGATTAATTCTACAGCTTCTCGCAAGGTGTGCCGTGCTTGCCCCAAGACACCAGAGCGTAGATAAACCAAAACCAACCACAAAAATATGGTTGGCAATCCCCCAAGATAATTGATATGGCGAGCTAGCACGAGCGCATCTTTAAAACTGCTTAGAGCCTTCTCAAATTCAGATTTGGCCACATACCAGTTTCCTTTGCAAATCAAGAGCTCTACCTTGCGTTTGGGTGCATCTTCTTCAATTTGTTGAACGATAGCAAACCCTTCTGCTATGAGAGGTTCTGCATCTTCCATCCGTCCCTCTTGTATAGCAATGTTGGCCAAATATGAAAGGCGAAAAATGGCGCCAGCCCGATCTCCAATCAGTTTTTTTAGGGCCAAACTCTCTTCTATAAGCGGCTTTGCTTCTTCATACCGGTTCAGGTTCCCGAGTGTAACAGCCGCATTGTAGGCTAGACGGGCTACTTGTCCATCATCCTCAAGCTCCCGCGCAAGTTGTAATGCTTCAAGCTCAGTTGCCAGCCCTTTTTCAAGTTGACCTGAATGATTGTAAAAAAGACCAAGCATGATTAAGGCGCGAACAATTTGCCGTCGATTCCCATCCTCTTTGCTCAATGCAACATATTGTTCAACGAGCGGCTGTTCTAAGGTCCGAAGCGTACTGAGGGTTATCACAAGTTGGTCCAACGCTTGTAGCTCTAGCTTAGCATCGCCGAATGATTTTGCTTCCTGTAAAGTTGCGCGACTGTCAGAAACTGCTTCTGCTCCGCGTGAAAGCGCTACCAAGGCCCCGTTCCGTCGAATACGGAGCCCCAATTCCTGACGCTTATCTCTTGCTAAAGGGAGTACCCTGTTTAAGTAATGAAGCGCTTCTTGAAGATGAGTGCGGTGCGACCAGTATTCAACCATGCTCCAAACCAATTGGAGCGCTTGCCTGTTTTTATTGTCAATCCCCCAATCCAACGCGAGGCGTACATTCTCTTGTTCCAGTTCCACTTGATTCAGCGAATAGACAAAATCTCCCTGCTTTAAGGCTACAATCGTTTCTTCGACGTGGACTTGGAAATAGGCGAGATGAAGCTGATGGGTTTTGTTTAAAAGCTGATGCGCCTCAAGTTGCTCTAGCCCAAATTGGCGAATGAGAGGGTGTAACCCATACCGTCTGTCAGATATCCGTTGCACCAGAGATCTATGCTGGAGCTTGCGCAGGATGGGCAGCGACGCGTTTGCGACTTGCGCTGCAGCCCCTCGGCTAAATCCACCTTTAAAGATGGCGAGTTTCATGCAGGCAGCTTGCTCTTTTGATGTCAATTTTTTCCAACTGGCAGACAAAACGCCCCGAATGCTCCGTTGCCGCTGGGGAATGTCGTGCATTTCAGTTTCCAAAAGATCAAG
>JAHDGV010000136.1 GCA_020631655.1 Chloroflexota bacterium
GGCCGGTTATCAGCAACTTCTCGGCCGGTGACACGGTCAACGTTGAGGTTCTTATAGCAACCTTGAACTAAAACTGAGTCGAGAGCACATCTCGGCTCAGCTAAAATTCAATACAATCTACCGTGTAACTATAGGCAGTAAAAGTGGCTAAGCACTAATATTTGATTATCTATTTCTGAAAGGTGGGGCGTATCAAAGTTCTTGAGCCAACCGATCTTTCATGAGCCAAGCTAAGGCAAGGAAAAGCATTAGAACTGAGAACAGGTTCAACATTGGAGAGCGGCCAACACCCAACTCTGGAATATCATCAACGGGTAGCTGTGTGGGAGTTGGAGATGGATTGTTGTTTCCCCCAGAAGAAGCCTGCGGTGTGTTGGTTGGCGGAATGGTTGGGTTTGGTGTGCTGGTTACTGGAACGGGAGTATTAGTTGCGGTAGGGACTGGTGTGTCTTCAACAACGATCGGAGTCGGGGTTAATGTGGAACCGGCATAAACGGTGGGGGTGACTGGTGAAGTGAAAGACAAAGAGATGAACAATGTGAGGCTGAACAAAAAGACTGTGCCAGTTACCACTAAGTTGGTGGGTGTGTACTTTTTCATGATTGGGTTGTGCTTTTGAGCTGAATTTAATTCGTTGGGGTTGGGGAGATTGAGTTGACGGAATATCAAAAATCCGGCCCAGAGACGTTAAAAACTGATTTAACGAATCTCTAGGCCGGATTAAGATTGTCTCAATTGTTAGTCGGAAACAATTGGCAAGAATATCTGATATCCTCGGCCGACCGATACGATAATTGGTCCATGGGTTGTTTCAACCCCGGTTGTCTCAACATCGACTAGCCAATAGAAATATGTATCGGGAGCTAAGCCTGTATCCGTGTGGCGATAGCTTGCGCCGGGGCCAGTCGTTACAAGCGAATCTTCAAAATGAATCTCTTGCGCATTTGCTATATCCCCATCTGTACTGCGTAACAGCCTGAAGCCAAAGTTGTCTACTTCTGAGCCAGTGACCCAGCGGATGATGGCAGAATTATCTCCAGACCGCTCTGCGGTAAAGGAGATGAGCTCAACCGATGTTGGATGTAGCGTCACACCAAAGTCGATAGAGAAGTTGGTGTTGTCGTTATCATCTCCATCTGCTCCATTGTCCGGCTCTTCACCATACTCAAGCACAATTGGGCTTGAAACAATCCCATCAATCGTATGGTAGTCAGGGTTGGAGCCATTATCATCGTTATCTCCATCAGTTTCACTGTCAGATGAGCCGGTCGAGCTAACATATCCCTCTAACGGACCACCTTCAAGGAAGTTTTCTGGATCAATCAATACCATGTACGTCCCCGGAAAGAGACCGGTGAAGTAATATCGGCCGTTTTCGTCAGTGGTTGTCGTAATCGGATTCCCGGTAACTGGATCGATGACTGGATCACCGTTTTCATCCAGCAAGGTGAGAGAAATACCTGCCATCGCACCACTTTCCGAAGGATCTACTATCCCGTTATCATTGGTATCAATCCAGACCAAATTCCCCAGTGTCATCATCTCAAAGAAGCCAAAGTCAACCGTTAGGTTACTGTCCGCATCGGTGAATAGGCCATTTTCGTCGATCTCACCGGTCGGTTCACTGCCATTTGATAACGTAATCACATGGCTCTGGATACCGGTAGTTGCTGGATCTGCTGAGTTCAGACCATTATCATCAACATCACTTGCGTTAATATCCGGGTCAACTGCAGGATCTGGATTTATATCATTTTGACTACTAACAAAACCGAAGAGTGGATCATCAGCCTCGTCAAAATTCTCAGGCAAGATAGAGACAATATAGTCACCTGGCAGTAGATTTGTGAAGAGGTAATGGCCGCTTGCGTCGGTTGTGGTCGTAATGGGCTGGCCGCTCAAATCAAGAATCGGGCTACCACTGCTGTCAAGCAGACCGAGCACAACATTTTCGATTGGAGATTCGCCAGTGTCGATAGTTCCGTTGTTATTCAAATCGTTCCAGACATAGTTACCCAGTTGAACAGCCTCTCTGTAAAAACCAAAGTCATAGCTAGCGATTGGGTTGTTGTCGTTGGGTCGAGCAGTATTTTCCTGGCCCTGAAGAGGTTGGGCTGATACGCCGGCCGGATCGTCGCTGTCCGTCAGATCAGTTGCTCCTCCATCATCGATTAAGGTAGTTTCGTATCCTGCCAATGCTGGCTGAGCCGTATCAACTGAGATAGTGTAGGTCGGTTCAGGGCCAGTGCCATCGCCGTTGTAATCTTCGTCCATCAGCAGATTGTTGAAACTGTACCACCCTGCGTTGCCGTTTGGACCAATTCCGGTCGTCGTGGTCAGAATAATCGATGTACTATCCGGGTATTCGATCACCAGCGTGACCTCTACCCCGTTGATACCGGTTTCACCATCGTTTTGGATACCGTCCTTGTTGGCATCTAGCCAAACCCAGTTTCCTACTGACGCCGGGTCGATGTAGTAGCCAAAGTCAGCCGTTGTATCTGTCACTGGGGTGCCAATTGCACTACCGCTGTCGAGATCAACCTTATACGGGTCAGACTGACTGTTATTGTCGTTCCCATCGTTGGGGCCGTCGCTATGCCAGTAGCCATTAAGGACACCGTTGGCATCTTCTACAACAACAGTGTATTCACCATCTGGCAGACCAACAAAGCTGTAATCACCATTGGCATCGGTCGAGGTAGATGCGACCACATTGCCGTCACTGTCGAGCAGCAGAACGGTTACATCTTCGAAGAAGACGCTTTCGGCCGCTAGGGTGCCATCTGCGTCAAGGTCTTCCCAAATGGTACCTGACAGCGAGTTCAACCCTTGATAACCAAAGTCTTGTTCAAGATCAATTGGGGTAGTCGTGTCAATCGTGGTCACAGACTGATCTGGTGAGCCAAGACCGTCATCATCAAAGGTCTGAGTTACGTCCGGTGGCAGCGTAGAAGTAACAACGGTAACGGTGTAGGTTTCACCGTCCGCATCAATGGGTAAGTTCGGGAAGGCATAGAACCCATTGGCATCGGTCGTAGTCGTGTAGATACTACCATCCGGCCATTCTAGAGTTACATCAACCCCGGCGATTCCTTGTTCGCCTGGATCCTGAACGGTGTCACCGTTTTGATCCAACCATACATAGTCACCGATCATCCCAACACTTGGGTTCTGGTTGATTGGTGTATAGCCAAAGTCTTGATTAAGGTCAGACATGCCGCCAGTCACGAAAGTCGTGCTCATATCATCAAGTGTTGCATCTGGGTCACCCGTTTGTTTGAGAGCAGCCAAAACACCACCAGTATCTGTTACTACAACTGAGTAGGTGCCATCCGGCAGGTTCGGGAAGAGATAATTCCCGTTATCATCAGTTGTGGTAGTAGCTATGACGTCCCCATTGCTGTCATAAAGTGCAACGGTTACCCCTTCGATCCCTGGCTCATTCGGGTCTTCAACCCCATCAGCATCAGCGTCCAGCCAAATCGTATCCCCTATGCTATTGTCATAGTCGGCGGCCGGTGGCTGATAGCCAAAGTCAACAATTTGGACGAAGTCTCCTGGGCCAAGAATGATCGGGTCATCAGTGATGTTGTTGCTGGTGCCAGTGGTGCCGTAATGGTCTGGGTCGCCGGTGTGAGTCCAGCCTGCTGGTGGATTAATCACCTCAACTGTATATGCCTCTGGCGGCAAGTTATCAAATATATAATAGCCTTGGGCATCAGTCGTTGTTGTGTACGTATTGCCTTGGCTGTCGGTCGCGACGAGGGTGATGTTCGGAATACCGATTTCATCTGGGTCCTGTGCTCCGTCACCGTCTACATCTACCCAGATACGATCACCAAGGGCGGCCGTACCGGTGTTGGTTTCACTACTGGCGTAGTTATAGCCAAAGTCAGCGGTCAAATTCACTTCATTAACCCCTAGGGTAATCGAATAGCCGGTCGGGTCTTGGTTGCCATAATCCTCGCCAGTCAGGGCCGGTTGGGTATAGTCAAGGCCGTCTAATGCTGGCTGATTCGGGTCAACGGACACGGTGTAATCACCGGCCGGAAGCATATCAAAGAGATACCCGCCATTCGCATCGGTCGTCATCGTAATCGCTACGCCTGCACCATTACCAAGATCGATAGTAATGTCCGGCGTCAATGTGACAACTACGTTCGGTATGCCGCGTTCACCTGCATCTTGCTCTCCATCTCCATCTTCATCAACCCAGATATAGTTACCAAGGGCGCTTAGGCCGCCATCTTTATCGAGGCCAAAGTCAACGTCCATACGGATCATATCGGTGATGATGCCGGTATTCGGAATTGAAACTTCGCTTGTTAAGTCTGGATTGGTTGTACCAGAGTCGAGGTCAAAAGTTGGGAAGAAGTTGGTGATGCTTGAACCGTCATAGACAAGTGTTCCGGTTGTGTTATCAACTGTAACTTGGTAAGTGCCGGGCAAGAGGAAATCAAATATGTAGTAACCGGTTGCATCGGTTGTAGTTGTGATAATAGACGGTACATCGTCTCCAGTACCAAAGATATTATCAGGACCTGCATAGTCAAGCGTCATAACAACATTTTGGAAGCCATGCTGTCCATCGTCAGCCGTACCAGAAATTCCGTCTAGACCCGGACCTTGCTCGGTAAAGATATCGTCAAGCGAATCAATTGTGCCATCATCTCCAAAGCCAATACCTTCTTCAACACCATCTCGGCCGGTGTCCCACCAAACATAGTCACCAATACAGCCGGTTACAAGTATCACTTCGTCAGTAGCACTTGTAGAGCCAGTGGGGGAAGAGACTACCGGGCTAGAGGTTGATAGAGAGATGAAGTTGGTGATGCCGGGAAGAGAATCTTGAGTTAGCTGAACGCGAATCTGAAGAGCCGGTGCAAGTCCACCGTTCACGCCACTACCTGGTACAGTACCAGCCAAGTTACAGGTGACCGTTTCAGGATTGTTGCCATCGCCGGAGCAAGCCCAAGCCGGATCTGAGCCAGCATTATCGACATAACTTGAGCCATAAGGAAGCAGGTCCGTAACAACGACATTGTCGGCAGAAGATGTTCCATAATTGGTAATCACCACAGTGTAGTCCAAAATGTCATCGCTTTTTGGCTCCGCTATATCACGTGTTTTACTAATGCTTAGATCAACCTGCTCTAAAACGGTGACATTGACCGCGTCAGCCCCGTAGCTTGATGTAGCAAGAGCTCGACCCCTAGAATCATAATAAGCGATATTTTCGATCGTGCTGGAATTGGTATCATGATCAACTTCTACCACAACATCAAACGTTTGATAGGTCGTGGTAAACAGATCAGTTGGTACAACGCCACTGCCGATGTAAGTACAGTCAACGAGTTGACCTGCAGATGCGGCACAGTCCCAACCGGCTCCACCTACAGATTGGACCGTCATTGAAACCGGAATCGTATCAGTAATACGAACGGGGGCTGGCAATGGTGCGTAGTTACTTCCAGTTGATTGGGATTTTAATCCAATTGTGTAGGTCAAAGTCTCACCTGCTAAAACGGTTGTTGGCGAAGCACCTTTATCAACACGTGGGTATAGCCACAGTAAAGCAACTGTATCATCTACCAAATCTGGGGTAGCCGAATTAACAATAATTCGATCTGAACTGGTCACTTCCACCGTATTCTTGGCAGATGTAAATCTGGTCCGATTCCAAATAAACGAAAGTGGAGCCGTTGCCTCATTTTGTTGCAAAAGAGCATCCCCTTCGGTGTAGGTACATATCACTTCACTAGTATCTGATTCTGCGGCAGGTGCGGTCCAGTTACAGCTCCAGCCGGTGCCGCTAAAGCCAAGAAAGTTAGAGTAGCTTGGCAGTGTATCGGTGATGGTTAGTGGAAGGTTGGCGTCTTGAGTGAAGAAATTTGGTGGAGCTAATCCGGCCGTGTTATTGGTAATTACAATGGTAGATGTGATCGGATCACCATTGTAGTACGTGACTCCGCTATCGTGCGTTTTGCTGATTTCGAAATCAACGGCCGAGAGAGGAACTGAGTCGGAGTCACAGTTATCTGCAAGACCGCTTGTATCAGCACCAGTCCAACAGTCATCATGCGTAATTGCCGCACGGGTGCCTGGCTCTGGTAGATTTTGGGCATAAACAACGCCGTTATTGGTCACCTCTGCTCCAGCATCGATCCCGACTAAAACCTCTACGGTCAATACATCCCGTGTGTTAGTCAGCATGGCAGTATCACGCACACAGCTAAACTCCTGAGGTGTTGCAGTACCCACACCGCCAGCCACATCAAGCGTACAGTCCCAGCCAATTCCATCAACAGTTGCACCAACTGGATCAGTATCATCAAGAAGCAGATCACCGGTCGCATTACGGACAGCGACAAGCGTAGTACCAGGCTGAAGAATGTCTTCGACAATAGGCACGTCGCTACCTACTCCAATTTCATCAATAGTTAGTGTCCAAGTATAAGTTGAGCCCTCAGCCCACGGTTGAACAGAATGTGTTTTTGTAATCGCAAAATCGACCTGAATGGCACCGCCCCCTCCTGTTGAGCCAGAAACAAATGCCTCGCAGGCATTACCACTATCGTAATCATCATCCACATTCCCGATTGCGTAACTTTGATACCCAAGGTAGTAACCGATACTGGCACAAGCACGGTTCGTGCCAGCCCACGCAAGCGGCTTAGAAACGGTCAGTAGCAAATCAGGGATCGGATCGCCCGCGGCCGCAGCTCCTAATCCATTAGCATCATAGTCATACCAACACATAACGTAGTTATCATCGGTTGTAGTTGAGTTGGTCAGAACATCCTCAAAGGTCTCACACTGCCAGCCATTGGCGGCCGACTCAAACGGGGTATCGATTGGAAGGTATTCTTTTACAAAAACATCTTGACCGGCTTGAAGATCGCCAACAGTAAGACCCGCCATTCCGATTTCCCAAACAATTGAATTAATGTTTTCGCTATTTACCCCTTTGGTAAAGGCGTTGGGGAGCAGATTCATTGTTCCGTCAATCCGAGCCCAATTGTTATTAGGTTCTTCATCATTGGCAGATGCGCCGATCAAGGTTGCGACATTGGCAAACGCATCGTCAGCTACAAATGAATTCCCATCTACAAAATCAGGGCTAGCGATATAAGCTTGATAAGTAAAGCTAACCGAGTCACCGGGCTGTAATCCACCATCAATAGGCGGATAATAACAGGCAAATCCTCCTTCAGGCCGTTGGGTTGAACTCCAGCTACTAGTCAAACGATAATAAGGTACTATTCGCGTTGTCCCTTCACCATCAACATAGCATGACCAATCTACGGTTGGTAAGGTTGATGTAACCGGCATCATGCCGCCCAAGAGCGGCGTGTCTGCTACATGTATGTCACTATACCAAGGGACAGTCCCTACGTTTCCAACCGATACTGTATATTCTACGATGTCACCAATGTTGTAAGGACCAGCTGTGTTAAGCGTCTTGGTGATTTCCAGATCTCCCTGCAGAGAGACGATAACCTGATCCGCATTATCAGCATCAAGTCCTAGCGGCTCTTGCCCATATCTCGATTCAACATGAGCCGCATTGGTCACTGAGTTGTTTTCAATAGTTGCATAATTGTCCAAAGTATTCCAAGATGACACTGGCGCAGTGTGGAACCCAACTCCGGTATAGAGATAATCCTCATTTTGCTCGTAGAGAATGGCGGTATCCCAAGCCGCTAGTTGGTCTGGGTATTCAAATTCATGAGTAAAGAGATTATATTCGTTGCTGATAACGATATTGATGGGAGGAGCAGACGCACCACCAGCAAGCGGGTTATTTAATTCACAAGCTAAGTTAAGTTCAATTACAGTGTCTAAAGGTGGCCATTGATACCATGAGTTGTTGTATTGCCATGATGAAAAATATTCTATGTAATCTACATAGGTAAAATAGACATGAGGATCATATTGACAGCTCCAATTGGTGCCGCTAACTGTTACGTTATTTAATAACCAAGTCTCGGCCGCATCTAACATATCCTGCGTGTTGGTGTAAACGAGAGTTTGTTCATAGTTTCCAGTATTAAACGATCCGCTCTCAACAACAAAATCACCGTTGGAATCAACTACGAACCACTCTTCAAAAATACGGCCGAAGAGAACGTTGAATTGAGTGCTAGGGTCTCCCGTCATACGGTCGGTGACAACCACGTTGGGTGCATCAACCAGACTGTTGTTGGTCACATCAATTGTGTAGGTAATAAAGTCGCCCGTTTGGAACTGTTCGCTATTGGCTGACTTATCGATTTCAAGATCAACTTGGAATCCGTAGCCAAAATCGGCCGTCATGTACTGCTCGCCGGCCGTAATTGTTGTTGCGGCTGGGGCAAAACTTTGGTTATCTCCGGCCCCATCTTCATCATAGGTTTGAACATAACCGGCAGGTAATGTGGTGTCATCCACCCTCACCTGATACTGAGCGGCCGGAATCACCGGCCGGAAAAGATATTTTCCGTCTGAGTCTGTCGTTGTTGTAGCAATAAGAGTAGTCCCTGTGTTATCCCAAAGCTCTACAGTTACGTTTGGAATACCCTCTTCCAACGCAGTTGTGCCAGTATATGAAATCATACTGCTAAAATCGTATCCACCTAGATTAGTTAAATCAGTTGAATAGTTTGCCGTAGAATAGGTATCCTGCACCCCATTTCCATTATGATCAATCCAAACCACATCACCAATCGACGCTGGTGGGACAAAACCCGCTTCAAAATAATGACGACTCGTACCTAAAGCTCCAGTAGTTGCATCAATTTGAGGCACACTGCTCACTAAGGTCGCATCCGAGTCACGCTCTTCGTCAGCACCTTGATTTGCCAATGTCAAGGCATAAGGGTCGTTGTTATCATCAACCAGTGGGCCACCAGGAGCTGTATCGGCCGCATTATCAATCCTGATATCGTACGCGGTATTGGGTAACAGCCCATCATCAGAGGTAAAGATGAAATGCCCGTCTGCGTCGGTCAGCGTGGTTGCAATTAGATTGTTGGTACCATCTTCATAAAGATTAACAGTTACGCCTGCAATCCCTGGCTCGTTCCCATTTTGTAACCCATCTGCGTTCTCATCAAGCCAAACTGTAGTTCCTATTTCAAGCGGAAGGTTTGAACAAGCAGAAACAAGTAAAAGTGATGTGGTAAGTCCAGAACAATCAGACGTATTCAGATATTGCACTTGTCCTGTGTGATCAGGACCCAATGGACCGTCTTGTAGCAAACCAGGGCTAGCTAACACAGTCACATACACATCGGTAAACGCAGGCAGATCACCAATTGTCCAAACACCACTTGAGTCAGTCGTAGCAGTCCCAAGTAAAACCCCAGTTAAATCGTTGTAGATCGCCATGGTGACACCACCAATAGCTACCCCATCGTCGTTTGTCCCATTTCCATTGTCGTCACGGAAAACCGTACCGCCACAACTAGAGCTACTCGAGGCAAACCCAAGAAATGCGGTTTCTAATGTATGATCATTAGCATCAGTAGAAACCTGTGCTTGATCGGTTTCAGAACTAACGCTGAATGCCTCGGCCGATTGTGGCTTCAACACAAAAAACAGGCACAACAGGAGGGTAAATATACCCAAGCTAGTAAGAGATTTAGATAGTGATTGACGTTGCATACTAGGTAATTTCATAAGGTTTTCCAAAATGGTTCGAGGACAAAATTCAGTGTCTGGTCAAGAGATAAAACGCATAAGGCTGCCGGTCAAAAACCGCATTGAAGCAATTAATTGTGAGAATTGAGGGTGTGCATAATTTCCCAGTAGGCATTATTTCTCGTTAGCTGTGCAATGTATTTTTGATGAAGCCGTAGCCAATTAGTGATTTCAATGGCCTAAACCATCTATTGGTAGCCATTTAATCGCTCGGAAAAGTATAAATTGCCGTATATAGGCTTTATATAGGATATGACGTCTAGGACTTTAGGAATGAATCGATTAAATTTCGTTCCCCATAACCCCACAGGCTAAAAATCAGCCTCCAGGCCTAACTTGCAAAATATCTCCCCCCTCGAGTACATCGGCCATCCAATTACATACATAATGCCAATTCTACCGCCTTTGTGTAAAAAATATTTGACATTAGGTAATATATTTATTACTATTTGTAAATTCAAGCTGACAAAACCGATCAGCAAAGGATGTTAAATATGACTTCTCAACAGAAAAATGTGACTGTAACTTTGGTGAGCTTTTCAGCTCTTCTATTTATTTTTATTACCCGAGTCGCCCGTTTGGTGCGCACCGATAACTTTAATGAATCAAGCGTTATTCGTTTGTGGGTTTTTGTCGTGGTCTTCGCCATCGTTGTAACGGTGATCGGAATCATCCTGACCTATATCGCTTCGGCCGTTTATCAGGCCGCAACCACGGGCGAGGATGAAATTGAATTTGACGATATCGTTGACGAACGAGATCAATTAATCGATTTAAAAGGAACCAAAACAACCTATACCATCAGCTCGATTGGCAGCTTTTTAGCCATCATGGCATTTGCCCTTGGGCAATCGGCCCTCGTGATGATTACCCTGCTGTTGTTCTTTGGATTGATTGGGCAAATCGCTGGTGATGCAAATCGGTTAAGACTTTATCAACTAGGATAAATGAATGAGCGATTACAAGATCAACAACAACATTCGCAAGCTCCGTTTTTTTAGAGATGAGATGACTCAAGCCGGATTGGCCAAAGCGGTTGGGGTAACTCGCCAAACGATTATCTCGCTCGAAAAAGGGAAATATTCCCCCTCTTTGGAACTGGCGTTTAAGATCGCACAGGTTTTTGAAGTAGAGCTCAACGAGGTCTTCTCATACGATCTAGCAGAGGAAGCCAACAACTAATTCCTGACATTTGAAAATTTATGGGTGCCTGTAGAGCATCGGCCGGTCCGGTTGCTCTGCTTCACCCTGCCTGAGGATATTTTTATGATTGAAACAATACTAGTCGAGGCGAAAAGCTTCGAAGAAAAAACTGAACAAGAAAACACAAGTTTTAGTGTAAGAGGCAAGCTCTCATCGCTCTGGATTTTTGTGCTGATCAACATGCTTTTTAGAGACATGCACGAATTTGCCCGAGTTGGATTTTTAGAAGGGATATTGGAAGCCAATGCAAACGGAACACAGGCTTCCAACGGTACACTTCTTATTGCAGGGATTGTGCTTGAGCTGGCAATTCTCATGATTATCCTGCCGCGATTTCTAAACGTCCGGCCGGCGCGCTGGGCCAATCTCATCGTAGGGTCGATATTCATCGCGACCACCATCGGGTTCAATTTAGCACCTGATCTAGATGATCTATTTTTTGCCACCATGGAAGTCATCGGCCTAATCGCCATCATCGTAATCGCATGGAGGTGGAAAGATGACCCAGCCTGACACAATGAAAGCAGCGGTGTGTACGGCCTATGGAGGCCCAGACGTGCTTCAGCTCCAAACGGTGCCAAAGCCGGTCCCCAAAGATGGTGAGGTGCTGATCAAGGTTCACAACACGGTGGCCACGGCCGCCAGTCTGAACGGCCGGAAAGGGACCCCAGCCTTTGTCCGGTTGTTCACCGGTCTGCGCGCCCCCAAGAAAAATATTTTGGGACAAGAAATTTCAGGCATCGTTGAAGCGGTTGGTAGCAGTGTAACAGCTTTTAAAGCTGGCGATGAAGTTGTTGGGATGGCCGGGCTCAAAATGGGCGCGTATGCAGAGACCATCTGCATGGCTGAAACCGATGCGCTGGCACACAAGCCGTCTAACCTAAGCTTTGAAGATTCGGCCGCCATTATTGAAGGTGGCCTAACCGCCATCAACTTTTTGACCCATCAGGCCAACATCCGGCCGGAGCAAAAGGTGTTAATCTACGGAGCGTCTGGTTCCGTTGGCACCGCATCGGTACAAATCGCCAAGCACTACGGTGCCGAAGTGACCGGTGTCTGTAGCGGCCGGAACGTTGAGTTGGTGAAATCGCTGGGAGCAGATCACGTTATCGACTACACCCAAGAGGACTTTACCCAAAACGGCGAACGCTACGACGTGATTTTTGACACAGTTGGCAAACGCTCGTTTTGGCAGTGCAGGGGCTCGCTAACAGAACGCGGCATCTATCTCGATGCGGCCGGGCTGGGGACCGTTTTAGCGATGCTACTGACTCGTTTTAGTCGGAAACGAGCAATTTTGTCAGCCACCTATGTCAGATCGGCCGAGGCGAACCAAATAGATTTGATATTACTCAAGGGGATCGCTGAGGCAAACGGAATTAAAGCAGTAATTGATAAGCGTTATCCATTGAGTGAAATGGCGGAGGCGCACAGGTACGTCGAAACCGGCCGGAAGAAAGGGAGTTTGGTGATAAAAATGACTTAAATGTGTGTTATAGTGGAACCACCTATTCGGAGCATGTAAAAATGGAAAATCCTCTTCAAACAAACTATGTTAAAGTCACAGATCGTGAAAATGGTCCACCAAGATATTCTTTTAACTGGATAATTTCAAAAAGAACTTTTTTTAGGGTTTATCGCGATCGAATTAAAGTTGGCAAATGGAAAATTCCCTTTAATGAAATCGAGAATATAACTCTGTACCATACGAAGCAATTGATTTTTTCTGTTAAGCTTTTGAGCATCAAAACTAAAGAAAAAGAGTTTCAAATTGGCTTCAACCCATGGGTTAATCCAATACAGTTTCTTCCTCTAAATATCAATCATGAGGAAGTAAAAATGCAATATTCGGTTTTTAGTATCGTATATAGAGTTGTCGTGCTGGCATTTTTGCTTTATTGGTTTTTTGGCAATTAAATAATGGTTTGCTGACGAGAAATATCAGAATACTAGAAATAAAAAAACGGCCGATGGTTTTTCAACCATCGGCCGCTAATCTACAGATTATGAGGAAGTAGAGCTACTATCCCTCTTTCAACATATTACGCAGAACCGTGTGCAAAATACCACCATTCCGGTAGTAATCCACCTCAACCGGCGTATCAATGCGCAAGGTCGTCACAAACTCAACGGCTGAGCCATCCGCTTTTTCAGCACGGACAGTGATGTCCTGCAACGGCTGGATATTGTCATCCAAGTTTACGGTTGAAAGCACTTCTGTGCCGTCCAAACCAAGGGTCTCAAGCGATTCGCCATCTTTAAATTGCAGTGGCAAAATGCCCATACCGACCAAGTTTGAACGATGGATACGCTCGAATGTCTCGGCGATTACCATCTTCATACCTAGCAACAAGGTCCCTTTGGCCGCCCAGTCACGGCTAGAGCCCATGCCGTAGTCGTTTCCACCGATGACCACACCCGGGGTGCCGTCTTCTTTGTACTTGAGCGATGCATCGTACA
>JAHDGV010000731.1 GCA_020631655.1 Chloroflexota bacterium
GTGCCTCCGTTCGAATTGATGGTTCCGTTCCAATGCCCGGCCGGGTTTGACACCAACATCTCTGACCCGGATTGATCAAAGGTCGCATTCCAGCCGCTATCAAATGTCTCCCCTTGCCCCATCGACCATGCTAAATCCCAGCCATCAATTTGGGCACTGCCAGGATTTGTAATTACCACGTCTACTTGGAAACCATCTTCCCACTGACTTGTAATTGTGTAGTCAACCGCACACTGCCCACTTGCGGCTGGGGTGGGGGTGTTATGGTTATGATCGTGTGTCGGCATGGGTGTCGGTGTTTCAGCATCAGGTGGAAGTGTGGCGGTCGGCACCGGGGTTGATATACCGTTTGCCGATGTACAGTATCGACGGATACGCCAAGCGCTGGCGTCACCACCGGGCTCAACACCAGTACTGCCCCATCTTGCCCGATACTCTGCATTGTTATGGGACACCCAATCTTCCCCGCCGTACTGCGTGCTTGCGCTCCAAGCTGGAGCAGTGCAATTTGGAGCTGGAGTTGGGGTTGGCGTTGGAGCTGACCCAAACCAAACATCTGAGCAAGCGTAAAACGCTTCGCCACTGTCATACCGTTGCCAAATAGAATAAATGACATGATGACCACTTTTGCCGGTTGGCAAAGCCGCGTCGATAACATAGTTTGCACCCACAATAGGTGGCTTCTCAACCCGTGCAAACATCTCAATATCGTCCCATGCCAGTGGCTGTGATGGGTCATAGCCGTCTTTGGTCACCCAGAGTTCAAAGTAACCTTCGTTATGAGGCACATACGCATCGTACAGAAAGGCATAGTCTCCACTATCGGGCAAAACGGTTCGCGGCCAATCAGATCTGGGTTCGTCAAAAGCGGCGTATTTATCACGGCCTGCGCTACATAACTTCCCATCAGGGATCAAGGCTTGATGATTTCCATCGGCGTTGCCTAAATTAATTTCGTTCCAATCATACAGTTGCTGTGTTCCCCCACTCTCAATCACATCGCTACAGGCCACGGTGTCGGGGGACTCGGGACCCTCTTGGTAGCAGTGAAACACACGGCTTACTGGATCTGCCATCGACCCATGCGAAAGAACCATACTTGCAACAGCGAGCATCCCTACGATGGCTAAGCCAAAAATCAAAAACTTATTCAGGTTTTTTTGCCACATCAGTTTCACATCTCCTAAATTTGCATATCTTCCTAGCCTATTCGGCCGGATGGGAATCAAAATTCCGCACGTGTAGACCTTCTAAGACACAAGCACACAACTCAACAAGCTTAGTCGCTTCGAGAGATAGCGCGTTACAGACCTAAGATGAGCCAAAAGAAGAAGTTGATTGTTAGAAACATCTCACCTTCAAATGGGTTCACACGTTGTAATGTGGCTGGATTGATTGTGACAAAAATGGAGGATTCAGTGGATGAGGAAATGGGACTTCATTGACATAGGTGCGATTTATTTTTATGTCTCACATCAAGCGTAGCCTAACCAACAGGCTCCCCATGTAAAAAAGCTATCACCCCACCGGTTGCTTTTGTATCAGCCCAATCATTTTGTTTTTCGAGGATTTAAATCCTCGTTTAAGATAGGAAACCTGATGAATCAGGTTTTGTTTTTAACATCTTTAGGCAACGATCCCATCAATATGCACGGCCAATTCTTCAGCAAAAGGTTTGTTGTTGTCATGCAAATTGGGGATTTGAAGCAACGTATGGTTGTATGAGGTGAGCTCGTGTGACGGCCGCTCGGGAGAGCCAAACGAACTGATCGAAGAGTCGTAGGGAATAATGGTTAGAGAAACGTCGCGGCCGGTAATTGTATAGACATAGCAATCTGCTTCATTTGTACGCCGCACAAAAGTCAGTTGCTTCTCTTTAAACATTTTGCGGAGCGCAAAATCGACATCTTCATAAGGCATTTTAATCACCCGACTCAACTCGTTCGCATGACTAAAATTTTGCACGAGCCAGTAGCTCAGGCTACCTAAACATCCCACAAGCAGAGCAAAAAAATACAAGCTAATGCCAAATCGCTCATAAATATAGACATCCCAGTTGGTTGTTAGAGAAATTATTGAGGCAACAGCAATGGCCCCAGCTACCGT
>JAHDGV010000137.1 GCA_020631655.1 Chloroflexota bacterium
CACGAACCACCCCCACGGCACCCAATGAGCGAATAAAGCCACGTAAGCCACCGGAAGCAGAAACGGGACGGCCGAAGAAAAGCGGATGTGAGCCAGCCACAACAACAGGAACTGAAACGGCGATACGGTAACGAATGACAACGGGCAACCCCAGGCGCATGGCCCAACGACGACCAAATGCGGCCGCGCGAACGGGACAAGAAAAGGTGCAGACGGCGACGATGCCGGTAGCGGAGTTGAAGGACGGCCGGACAACAAAAGAGGAGAGCGAACCGGCACGGAAGGCGGAAAATGCGAGTGAACGTGAGTTGAGAAACATTTTAAAAACCTTGTAAGGTTGTGAATTTTGTAAAAAAATGCCGCTTAATCGACACAGGAATTATACCTTAAAAACCTTATAAGGTCAAGTGGGTTTGTGGTTGGTTTTTGAGATTGAGTACCACAAAAGGCACTAACAAAAATGGCGTAAAGGGTGTGGAATGCAGGGCTTGACAGGGTGCAAGGGGCGGATAGCTTATGCGTTCCCCCCAGGGTCTGGGGGGCGGAGGGGGGTGCGTTTTCCGTGAGCGATAGACTCGACTAATGGTTGAAAGGAAAAGAGAATAGCCCGGTCGCGCAATGATTGGGTTGTTGGCTTGACTCGGGTATACGGCCGCTAGATCAAAGGGTTTTTGAATTTACAGCACGCACTAGTGAGATTGCTTCGTGCGTAGTTTAGTTTTGCTTTTTTAGAAGTCGAATGAATATGATGACGATGATTACTAGAAAGAGTATTGAAGCGGCTAAGAATATGTAGAGGCTTGGGTTAGTTGTTTGGGGGGGCTCCTGATTTTGAATTGGTTGGGTTTGTATGTTGTCCGTATTTGTTTGTGCTATCTCTTCAGTGTTGCTAATTGGTTCGATAGTTGGAATAGAGATGACTGTGTTCACTGTAGTTGGGATTTGTGTTGGTGGTTCAGTTGGCAAGGCGATTGTGGCTTCAGGTTTTGTGGCTTGATCTTGGGCTTGTACTCGGGCAAGCTCTAGTGACCCGTCAGGGATGTGGGGGGACGGGGTGTTTTCTTCTGGGGTTAGATCTAAAAGGATCCATGTTGGCTCGGCCTCTTCTTCTAGCAGTGTTGAAATGACAAATCCTTTTGTAAAGCCTTTCGTATTAACCATAAGTTGGTAATCAGATAAACCCCTTGTGCCTAAGCCAAATTGTGTTTGTGGGTCAGGACTATACTTTTCCGGAAACTTAATAAGGTAAGGGCTGAAGCTGTTTTCAGATGCTGTCCCTTCGAGTAAGAATTCACATATTCCGGACTTGCCTATGATGCAGTCATTAACGTATGTGCCATCATTATCTGGTATACCCTCATCAAAGTAGATTGCTATTTTTATGCCTTCTGCAGGTGACCCATCTTGATAGCGGACTCTGATTTTTATTGACTGGTAGTTTTGAGCGTCTACTGTTAATGGAATAAGGATTGTGATTGTAAATAGAAGTGCAAATAGGTACGTTTTGATTTTCATAGTTTTAGATTGGTAGACCCGAAGGGCGGGTTTTTGGTGATTGGTGGACGTATAAGTTTAGGGTGGTTTGCAGGGTTAGTGGTTGCACTATGGCGGCTGGGTTTTAGGCTAGCGATGGTTCTAAATTTATTTCTTTAGGTAGGCGTCGAGGGATTTGCGAAGGCCGGTTAGGCTGTTGCCGCTGATAGGAACGTTGAGGTTTTTCATGGTTTCGTAGGTGATGTAGCCGTCGCGCATGGCATGGCGAATTTTTGCTTGGGGCTGGCCGATGAAGACGGCACGTGGATGGGTGCAGAGTTGGATTGGGTCGGTGGTGTTTTTTGTGCGGAAGGCGAGGATACGGCTGGCGTGTTCACCAACGGAGCCGATTTCGATGTCTGTATGGGGGATCGGTTTGAAGATGATGTCTTGGATCATTTTGGGATTGTACACAACCTTTTGAGGTTATCAAGTTTATGTTAAAATATTAGTGCTAATTCTTTAAGAGAATATGCACTAATTGAGTGTTTTCTTTGGTAGAATTTGCTTTGCTATTTTGTCACAGATTGAGATTTTAAAGGTTACGTTGGAATTAACCACTGAGACACTGAGTACGCTGAGGATTTGATTTTTCACTACGCCAAAGGCACTTCCAGTGGTCGTACAGGAGTTTTGCTGTTGAGGTTTTATGAGCGATGTTTTGATTGAGGTGAATGGTGGGGAGTTGGCAGCGGCCGGGGGAAGTGATGTGCTGACGGTGATGGGTGAGGTGGCGAATCGAGCGGCGGCGGCCGGGGTATTTGATCGGTATCATCAAGAGCAGACGGTGGCGACGGTGAAACGACATGGACAGTCGTTGCGGTCGTTTGGGCGTTTTTTGGAGCTGGCGGCCGGAGAGTTTGGAGTTGAGCTGGATAATTTGGATTTTCAGCAAGACCCGGTCGCATGGGGACCGATTAGCTGGGGGCTGGTGCAGGGGTTTAAACAGTGGATGTTGAATGAAGGGTATGCTGTTGGTACGATTAATAAAAAATTGGATGCGGTGCGGGTGTATGCGTCGATGGCTCAGCAGGCGGGGGTTGTTTCGGCCGATGAGTGTTTGCGAATTCGATCTGTACGGGGCATTGCTTATAAGACGGCGAAGAATATTAATATGGGGCGAACTAAGACGCGGATTTCGGGGAAAAAGGTGGCGGCTGTGCAGATTGATGCACGGTTGGAGACGAATTTGCTGTTTGACCACAGGGAGAGCCCGGCCGGGCGGCGGAATGGACTGATTATGGCTCTGCTGTTGGATCATGGGTTGCGGGCGAGTGAGGTGGTTTTGCTGGAGGCTGGGAATTTTGATTTTGAGCGGGGAGAGTTGCGGTTTTATCGGCCGAAGACGAAGGATGAGGCTCGGCACCGGATGACGGAGCGGACGGCGGTGGCGGCCGGCAGCTATGCGGAGGTGTGGCCGAGTGAGGGACCAGTTTTTGTGGGGAATTTTAAGGATGGTCGCTTGCGGCCGGAGAATGTGTTAAATGGGACGACGCTGTATCGGCTGGTGAATCGATTGGGAAAGAAGTATGGGGTGGAGAATTTGAGCCCACATGATTGTCGGCACCATTGTGCAACGGTGATGGCTCGGCGGGGGTATGATGTGAAGCGGCTGATGGATTGGTTTGGCTGGACGAGTCCGGTGATGGCGATGAGATATATTGCGAGTGAGGTTGTGCAGGTTCGGGATTTGGGGTGATGGGATTTACGATTTTGGATTGGCGATTGACGAGGTTGACTGCGGAGATGGCTTGATATTTGATTGTGGGGACTGCTGAGGCCGCTGAATACGCTGAGGATTTATTCGATTTTGGTATCGAGATTGGCGAAGTATTCGAGAAGGGAACGGTGGAGGAAGATGTAACCACCGCCAACGCGGCGCATGATTCCGATTTCAACCATGTTGTTGAGCCATAGGACAAGGCGAAAGGGTAAGTAATTGTGCCAGTAAAGGATAAAGCGTAAAGCCCAATGCTGGCACCAAGCCATGCCACCATAAAATGTGAACATTATTGGTGCTAGCCAAGTCAAGCTAAATAAGAAAGAAAAGACGCCTGCTTCACCAATCAAAAAAATCGGGATGATGTTTAATAGGCTAATTCCAAGCACTGTGGCAAATAAAATATAAAGGCTGGATCGGAGAGAGCTTACTACTCCATCGCCTGGGAACGATCTTTGATCAATAGAGGGTGTTTCAAAAATTGATAATATTAGGCTTACTAATGCACCATTTAAGCCAAAAAATAATGTATAAGCTAAAAGAATAATCAAACGACCAAGTGATCCGTAAGCATCCGCAATAAAGACTCTAATCATCGACCATCCTAAAAATAAGCCCATTAACAACGCACCAGTAAAATATCGACGAAAGTTGAACTTTAGCAAAGATTTTTTAGGTAATGCCGGGGTAATCTTTTCTTTTAATTCAATTGACCAACTGTTAAAGAAATAAAAATATGAGGTCAAAATCCCAGCACTTTCAATTAGAGATCTAATGGAAGATCTCGGCAACATTAAAAGTAGCATGCAAACAATCGCAATTCCTACAAATGCTAGAGCTACATTTTGCCTCCTCCCAACTCTACTTATAAACCCTCCAAAAACTCCGCTACCTAGGATAATTAAGGAGACAGTTAGCCGTTCCAGAATCCCTGCTTCAAGCGTGCCTCCAATTAAAATAGACTCTAATTCTTCATTTAAAAATGTAAGGAGAAGTTTATTTAGTCCAATAGTGGTTCTGGTACTTAGCCCACCACTTAAGCCAATAGCCAACCCTATAAACAATCCAAGTAATGCACCTGCAAGCCCTTTATACCATCTTCCTTGCAGTAAATTTCTTAGCCAATTGGGCTGCAGATCTTCGATATTGAACACAGTAGTTCCGACCATCTGCATATTATTAGCCATGTATGACAAGTATTGATAGGTTTGGCCAAGCCCGGTAGCAGGGATTAGACGTTTGGCATATTGTTCAAAGATAGCTCGTTGCCAATCAACTATAGATTCTGGTTCAGATCGAATAGTAAGCGAATTGTTTAAAAAAGCTTGTGGAAAAAGAGCCAATAAGAGGGGAGATCGAAGGGATTCATTTAGTTGCCAGTGATCTCTTAATAACTCTTGGAGGTATTTAGGAAGTGAGGTTTGGATTTGAGCGTTGCTTAATGGTTGAAGAAGGATTGCATGTTCAATATGTAGGTTTTCATCTAGATGTTTGTAGTCAGCGAAACGACTACAAATGATGATGCCACAAGGGTTTTCAATGATGAATCTATTTATTTGGCCTACGCAAGCATCCTGCTTTCCAACTTGGTTTGGGATCTCATCAAGACCATCCAATAGTAATATAAAACGTCTGCCATTGTTAAGTTGGTTTTTTGTCGTTAGGCGATTTAACCGATATTGATTGTAGGCTTGTTCGGCGAGCCAATCAATGAAAGACCCTTCAAAATTTCCAAATGATGAAAGATTAAATAATAGAGGGACTGGAGCTCCAGAATTAGCGCGGGCTTTTTGGATTAACTCATTGAGAAGCTGGAGGAGGGTAATCGTTTTGCCACTGCCGGGGGCGCCCAAGATGAGAAGGGAATGGCCGCTAGCTTCAAAGAGGCCACTGAGTCCGCTACCAGTTACATTTTGATCTAAGCCATCTGAACGACGGACACGCAAGCGGCCGCTGAGTAAAGAATCACTTCCACGAGCCTTTGGGAGATCGAGGGATTGGTTGCCATCTTTGAAAACTTCTTTGAGGACACCGTTGATCCATGCATCTTCAATATTGTCGAGAAGCTGGAGGGTGAGTTTATCGGGTGGATTGTGAGCAGTTGGGGTTTCTTCAGGTTGATCGTCGAGCAAATTGTGGGTATGGAGCTTTTCTCGGACGAGGTATTGGTCGAATGAACGGCCGTTTTGTTGATAGAGATCGCTGGCGTTGAGCCACGCTTGTTTGGCAGTGTTGAGGTTGTTTTGTGCGGCGAAAATGTCCCCTCGCAGGTCGGCGAGATCGGCCGCGAAGTGGGGATCGGTGCTGGGGAGAACGGTTACTTTGCCAATGGAGTCAGCGGCTTGGGCCGTGCGGCCGTAAAGGAGAGCTAGGCGGGCCTGCCAGTAGCGGACTAGGTTGTTTTCGGCCGCAGATAGTCGGCCGCTCTTGACCTGTTCACGAGCAAGCTGAGTGAGGCGTTCGATTTGTTCGAGGGAGCTTTGCTCATAGTTGGCCCAGGCGGTGGCCATCTCTTGAAAGCGTTCAAATCCGGCTTCAGGATTGGCAACAAGCTTGTGATAGATTTCTTCGGAGCGCCATTGGTTGGCTTCATAGCCGCCCCCGGCTTGGGTAGCACAATAATCGGCTGCTTTTTGGCTTAGGGTTCTGAATTGATGCGGATCGGCTTGCCAGAGTTTGTCAAGGAGGGAATGGCGGGTGGCTTCGTGGATGGCGTAGCCTCGGCCGGGGAAGTCCTCGACAAAGGTGAGGTCAAATAGGTCCTCGTAGCCTTCTTCGGCCGCTTCTTCGCCCAGCATCGCTTCGAGAAATGGGTAATCGAACCAGTGGGGGATGGCGGCCGCATTGAGTGCGGTGCGGACGGGATCGGGGAGGGTACTGAGGGTGATGTCGAGAATGATCGACTCACGTTCTGCGTCGGTTGTGGCTTGTGCCAGTTGGGTCAGGAGTGCGTTATCCATCTTGCCAGCCCTACCATGCCAAGTTGGGGCGTTCCTCCCGACATTTGAGTAAGAACTCATCGATGCGGCCGACTCGTTCGAGGTGACGCATGAAATCGACGATGAGGACTTTTTTCTTTTGAGAGAAATCTTCGAACTCGATTTCCATATCGAAGCAGATGACTTTGAGGTCGTCTACATCGAAGGCTTGGGCTATCGATTGGCGCAGGCGTTTGCGGCGATCTGCGGTTGATTCTGCTCCGTTTTGGCCGGGGGTAGCCTGCTTGGGCAAGGTGCTTAAGAACTGGATAATTTTGCTGGGTTTGCCTTCTAATGCGGCGCATATCCCGGCTAGATATTCGAGCGATTGGACTTGGATTCCGTTTTGCTCGGCCCACACCATCCATTCTTTAGCATCGGTGACTCCTTGGAGTTTTTTGACAGTGGTAACTTCGGACCACTCTGGAAGCGGCTCGGGAAGTGTTTGGCCACCGACGAGGACGCGCAGATTGGGGGTTTGGGCAACGCCGTAGAGGAATTCGTCACGGAACCACTGATCGAATTCGCTACTGCTTTGTTCGTAGGTGTCTACGGCTAGGAGGAGGGGCTGGTCGAATGCTTCGGCATCGGCGAAGAAGGAGTCGGTTAGCTGTTGGTACCAATCTTGGCGGGTGTCGAGGTCGCTGTTGTGGCCGATTTTGCGCAGCTGGCGGCGCAGTTGCATTTTCCAGATGGCTTCGTCGGCTTCGGCCGTTTTGCCGATGAGTCCAGCGAGTCGTTGGCTGAAGGTAGGGAGTTTGGCCCGGCCGATTTTTGAGCCGATGATGTTGAAGAGGGTGGGGATGGTTTCGCCGCCACTTTGAAGGCGGAGCTGAACGACTGGGAGGCTATCTTTGGGTACGGTACGGAGGCAGTGATCGATGAGGTGGGATTTGCCGCTCCCGCTGGCTCCTTGGAACATGAGGATGTTGGGGTTGTCGGCGGTGTTGATCAGCTCCTGGAATTGGGCTTGTTCGGCTGTGTAGTTGGCGATGTGGTGGCTCATGTTTTGTTTTACCGCTGAGGGTATGAGTTTGCTGAGAGATGAAAGTACTCAGCGTGTTGATTAGTTTGTTCCTCTTTTAAAAACAAAAGGCCGTCAGTGGGTTGCACTCACGGCCGGTGTTGGCTTAGTATTAGTTCTCGGCCGGGGTGAACCCAAATATCCGGCCGGGCTTGGTCTCAGTTGTTTCCACCAACTGGGACTTTTTGTTTTTGATTTGGGGATTTTAGGGGAGAGATGGGCAATGGGCAAATTGAGGGTAGTGCTCTGCCCCTAATACAATTGGACGCATAATAAAAGAGCGGTATGGGTGAAACACCGCTCTTTTAAATGCTGAGGTTATGCTGTTATGGGGTTGCCGACAGCTCAGAGATAATCATCTGAATGAGGGCATAAAACTCTTCTTGCCCATCCGGATTGGCGAAATCTATGATGCCATCACCACAGGTATCAATCCAGTCATTTGAGTCTGGCTCACTAGAAGTGGCGCAGCCATCGGTCTTTTTCAGGAAATCATTGGTGAGTTTGCTGATTGCCGCTTCAGTATCATCTGCGTCAATCATCTCTTGAATAGCGCCAAGTTTATTACGCAGGGTTTTGTCTCCATTATTCTGCGAAATCGCTTCAATGGTGTCGAGCTCATCGATGTAGACATTAAGGTTTTCAACGGGATCATTGTCATTGGGGTCAACACCGAGATCAACCTCTTCACCATCGGTGAGCCCGTCCCCGTCACTATCGGGGTTTAAAGGATCTGTCCCGTAGATATGAACCTCATCTCCATCAGTCAAACCATCCCCGTCGGTGTCAGGGTTAAATGGATCGGTGCCATAAACCACTTCGCCGCCATCGTTGAGTCCATCATCATCGGTGTCTGCATCGAGTGGATCAGTTCCGGCCGCAGTTTCGGCACTATCGCTAACGCCATCGCCGTCACTATCGCTATTTGGATCAAGAGGGTCAACATCATCTCCATCAGAAACCCCATCCCCATCGGTGTCAGGATTGAGTGGGTCGGTTCCGATGGAGGTTTCAACGCTGTCACTTAAGCCATCGCCGTCACTATCACTGTTTGGATCAAGCGGATCAACATCTAGATTGTCATTGACACCGTCACCATCGGTATCGGCGTTTAGAGGATCGGTCCCATTAGCGGTTTCGCTAATATCGGTGAGGGTGTCTCCATCGCTGTCACTGTTCGGGTCAAGTGGGTCAACATCGATACCATCTAGCACACCGTCACCATCGGTATCTGGATTAAGTGGGTCGCTACCAGCAGCCGTTTCGTCGCTGTCACTCAAGCCGTCCCCATCGGTGTCGCTCTTTGGATCAAGAGGATCGATATCGACATTGTCTTGTACACCATCGCCGTCTGTATCGGGGTTGAGAGGGTCTGTCCCATTTGCGGTTTCGGCCGAGTCATCGATCCCGTCCCCATCGCTGTCACTAATCGGATCGAGCGGATCAGTGTCTTGGGCATCATTTACCCCATCGCCGTCGGTATCGACGTTGAGCGGGTTTGTGCCCAATCCTTTCTCTACGATGTCACTTAAACCATCGCCATCGCTGTCACTGTTTTGATTGAGTGGGTCAGCGTCTGCACCATCTTCGACACAGTCATCATCGGTATCTGGGTCAAGCGGGTCCCAACCATTGGTAGTTTCTACGACGTCGGCCGCGCCGTCGTCATCGGTGTCACTATTTGGATCGAGCGGATCCGCGTCAATCCCATCGATAACTCCGTCATCATCTGAATCAGCATCAAGCGGATCTGTACCGATAGAGACTTCATCTCCATCGTTTAGCCCGTCGTCATCTGTGTCAGCATCGAGTGGATCGGTCCCAGCGGCCGTTTCAGCTTGATCTGCAAAGCCATCCCCATCACTATCACTGTTAGGGTCAAGCGGATCAACATCATCACCATCAGCAACACCATCTCCATCTGTATCGCTATTGAGTGGATCGGTCCCAGCGGCCGTTTCGGTGCTATCACTGATGCCATCCCCATCACTGTCGCTGTTTGGATCAAGTGGATCAACGTCTTGACCATCATTGACTCCATCATCGTCCGAGTCTGTATCTAATGGATCAGTGCCGTTTGTGGTTTCGTTAATGTCAGAAACGCCGTCACCGTCACTGTCGCTGTTGGGGTCTAGTGGATTAACATCTTGGCCATCGGTGACACCGTCATCGTCGCTGTCTTGATCAAGTGGATCGGTGCCGTTGGTGGTTTCATCGATGTCAGAAACGCCGTCCCCGTCACTATCGCTGTTGGGGTCGAGAGGGTCGATGTCGTTGCCGTCGGTGATGCCGTCGTCGTCTGTGTCGGTGTCGAGTGGGTTGGTCCCATCGGTGACCTCGTCACCGTCGTCTACTCCGTCTCCGTCTGTGTCGGGGTTGTCGGGGTCGGTGCCATATATACTCTCATCAACGTCAAGCAAACCATCATCATCTGAGTCTTGAGAATTTTGATTTCTATTTAAGATAACCTGAATAGTTCTGTCCTCAGAAATATAAAGATTAGAAATATTGACTGGTAAAAACCTATTTGGATCAAAGGTAAATATTTGAAATGATAATCCAGCATCAATCCCATGGGGGAAGACTTTTAGAATTACTGTACCAAATTCATCTACTTGTTTCTGGTAGGTGCCATCGGTAGCACCATATAAATCCGAGGGGGTTGCACCTTCTATGAATTGCTCTCCGTAACCGTATTGTTGTACATAAGCATCGGTGATTGGATTTCCATTTTCATCAATTATGTTAAAAGTGATCTCAACAACAGGGAGTACGAAATCCACGGTCATATTCGTATCTGGGCTAAATGGTTGGGCAGATACGACACTTGAATTTGGAGGGATATATCCATCATCGGATGAATCAAGGAAAAACCGGTATGAACCCCCTTGAATTACTTCAAGCTCATAAAAACCTGACAAGTCTGTCTTGGTTACATCACTTATTTGCTCACCATCAAAAGAGCCTGAAATCCTAATTCTTTGATCTGTGACCGGTTGACCCGCATCATCAAACATAAAACCTGAGATGGTAACAAAATCTCTAGGTTGCGACTCAAGCACGACATTAATCGATGTATCTGAGGAAACAAATAAGTACTTGATTTCTTGGTCTTTATATTTATCTCCTGGATGAGTGACCTTGAAATTTAATCCAGCATCAATGCCTGGTGGGAGGTCAGCATCAATCCCGTGGGGGAAGACTTTTAGAATTACTGTACCCAATTCATCTACTTGCTTATAGTAGGTGCCATCGGTAGAACCATGTAAATCAGAAGGGGTTGCACCTTCTATAAATTGCTCTCCGTAACCGTATTGTTGTACATAAGCATCGGTGATTGGATTTCCATTTTCATCAATTATGTTAAAAGTGATCTCAACAACAGGGAGTACGAAATCCACGGTCATATTCGTATCTGGGCTAAATGGTTGGGCAGATACGACACTTGAATTTGGAGGGATATATCCATCATCGGATGAATCAAGGAAAAACCGGTATGAACCCCCTTGAATTACTTCAAGCTCATAAAAACCTGACAAGTCTGTCTTGGTTACATCACTTATTTGCTCACCATCAAAAGAGCCTGAAATCCTAATTCTTTGATCTGTGACCGGTTGACCCGCATCATCAAACATAAAACCTGAGATGGTAACAAAATCTCTAGGTTGCGACTCAAGCACGACATTAATCGATGTATCTGAGGAAACAAATAAGTACTTGATTTCTTGGTCTTTATATTTATCTCCTGGATGAGTGACCTTGAAATTTAATCCAGCATCAATGCCTGGTGGGAGGTCAGCATCAATCCCGTGGGGGAAGACTTTTAGAATTACTGTACCCAATTCATCTACTTGCTTATAGTAGGTGCCATCGGTAGAACCATGTAAATCAGAAGGGGTTGCACCTTCTATAAATTGCTCTCCGTAACCGTATTGTTGTACATAAGCATCGGTGATTGGATTTCCATTTTCATCAATTATGTTAAAAGTGATCTCAACAACAGGGAGTACGAAATCCACGGTCATATTCGTATCTGGGCTAAATGGTTGGGCAGATACGACACTTGAATTTGGAGGGATATATCCGTCACTGGATGAATCAAGAAAAAACCGATATGAACCCCCTTGAATTACCTCCAGCTCATAAAAACCTGACAAGTCTGTATTCGTTACATTACTTATTTGCTCACCATCAAAAGAGCCTGAAATCCTAATTCTCTGGTCGATGACCGGTTGACCCGCACCATCAAATATAAAACCTGAAATGTTTATATTTTCTATAGGCCGAAATGCCAAAAGAAAATCCAGCCGAATATCTGAATCGATCAATTCGTTCTCAACTAAGACCTCTTCAAAATTATTACTGTTGATAGGTGGAATGACCTTAAAATTATAAGCCCCCCCCTCGATATTCAAAGAGTAATTTCCATTGCTATCAGTTGTAGCTGTGGCAACCACATTATCATCGGCCGGATTGATTACCTGCACCTCAGCCCCGCTAATGCCAGAGCCGCTCGAATCAGACACGCGGCCAGACACAGTCACAACGACTTGCTGGTGTAACCCCGCTTCAAAATTCAAATCGGCTGCCCAACTGGGCGACTCAAATAAAAACAAACTGGATAGCAACGCTATCCCTAATGCACTGGCGAACAGGAAAGAGGTGCGTTTCATGAAGGGTTCTCCTTTGATGACTCAAATTAAATGAGTAATTGAGTCATCAATGTAGTACAGATTAGATTGTGTTGAACTGAAATTTAAGCAGGGCTTCCCAAATGTACGGCTAAATTAGGCAGCAGATAGATGGGAAGACAAAACATATAACGATAAATGTTTGTGCAGACGGTTGCACGCTTTCTTAGTTTGGCGTTACTGCTTCTAGCAATTTATATAGAACTTAATCCTGTGTAGCGCTTGAGATTATAGTGAAGGTTCCTACTCTTCGACAAGTATTGTTGTTTACACTTGGCGTGATAAGTAGCTTTGAGATTTGAACTCAATTGGTGTCATTTAAGCAGTTGCGGAGGTTATCAAAGGTTGAGCTGAAAGTGTCAACAACGAATTAATATGTCCAGAAAAAATCCATTTTAAGCCGTTGTTGACACATCTCTGGTGGTTCAACAAACATGATGAGATTTCTCCTTTGTGTGGTAGTTGAGGATTTTGGCTTTGCAGACTTGCTAGGAAAATCAGACTGTTATTGAGAAATGTTTCTAATGTTTTGAGTATGTAGTCTAGATATGTTGGGGCCCTCTGAGGTGCTTACAGGCTTAATCGTTTAACCGAGCATTATTCAAGGTTTTGTTTTTGAGGTGGTCGATGTCGCTATTTGACAATCCTGAGGGATCATCTGAGTGTCCAAACAATCTATGAAAAATACTCCGCTTTTCTTGCTTATATCTATGGACTATAGGTTTGATTTCAAGTGTATTCCTAGACCATGTTAATAGCATTTCTCCGATGGAAACATCCATATCACGGTTGTAGTTTATGATGGTAATTAGGTCTTGGTAGTCTTTGTGATAAGAAATCCAAGAGACCAATAGTTGATAAGGGTCTGTATATGCCGCCTGATCGATACGAATTTTCTTGGTTTGGATTGGTGTAACATGATTGCCTAAAGATTGCGGTCGCTTGGGAAGTGAGGATAGAGCGAGTTCAATTAATGATTGACCAATATATACTCCTTTTTGTTTTTGCTGATTTAACCATATTTGTGTCATTTTTACTTGCTCATCATCCCGGAGACAACTTGCTAACTGGTCGATTAAGAATTGGTAGGGTTCATAGAAGATAGGATCTCCATCTTCGAATTGAGTGTGTGCTTCAGAAAAAACGATCTCCTCATAAAATTCATTGTGGGTGTCGGAGCAAGGAAAATTTTCTGATGGATTATCGTGCATTGAGATGAGACTTTTTAGTTGCTCATAATTTAAATCGAGGGTATATGAGATTCGATCTATCCACTCTAACATGATTTCTTCTTTATCATATAAGGCTAACTCGAGGGCCATGATGACCTCTAATGATAGATATGATCGTTGAGCTAGGTTGGTTCTTG
>JAHDGV010000732.1 GCA_020631655.1 Chloroflexota bacterium
CGGCCGTGGCCCAAATCTTCAGTTTGTACACCCACCACAGTCTCATCTTGGAGCTTTGGTTGTTGGCGAACCAACAAGGTCCAAGCCTCGACTGAGCGTTCTTTTAACTGCTGAATGTTCATCATTTTGATTCTAAGGAGTCTAACCTAAAACGCAAATGGGACTTATGTTTTGCTGTAAACAAGCCACGTTCACTCTGGTTTGTTTACCCACAAACCTAGAATTTAGCCATTTATTTCGAGGAGTCCTACTGACACGCGCTCTAGAGTAAACGGCTTGCCCTTCAACATCAATAAATTTTTTCGCATCGTATCCGGATTTTGATGAAGTGTTTAGCAAACAACACACATTACGATCTCTCGCGACAAAGACCTCGGAGGTTTTTGTCCATTAAAGTCGATTTTTTCCGCGGAAGAGAAACCTCCGAGGTCTGTACGAAACACCAGCAAATAATTTATCCCACATTTATCCCACAAAAAATGTGGGATAAATGTGGGATAAAAAAAAGGGCTCCTGCTTTTGTAAACAGAAGCCCTTTGCAAAAAGTTTTTCGTACTAAGATCTGGCCGGATCAACTTGGATCACTTCGAGCAACATTTCGAACTCTTCGCGACAGTGGCCGCAAATAACCATGTGGTGCTGCACCAAAGGCATCACCTTTTCAGGATCTTCCCCTTGAGCAACAAGCTCTGCATATTGATCGATAACGTCGAATACTTCTTCGCAAGCCAGCTCACGCTCTTCTGTTAGGTCGAGCGCTTTGACCAATCCTTTTACGATTTTTTCTTTTTCGTTTTCGGGCTCTGGATTCTGACCAAACAGCTTCTGGATAAAACTCCAAACCCGATTGTTATTTGTTGACATACCTAAGAAATACCTCTCATGCGATGTACCAAAGACGCACCTAGTTCAACTTCTCTTACGCACACTTCCTAAGAAATGTTGCCAAAGCAGTAGATTTATGTTCTCACGAACTGGCTTTGCAAATCACATGAACGACACAGACTTCTCCCTATTCAAAGACGGCCAAGACGTCAGATGGCGTCATGCCTCTATCAGCAAGTTTTTTCTTCAATCTTACCCGAGCATCATGAATCAATTTGTATAGTGCGTTGCGATTTGTGCCCAGCTTTTCGGCCGCCACGTCTAAGGGCATCCCTTCCAGCATCACCATCGTCATCGCACTTCGTTGCCGCTCAGTCAGTTCCTCAACAATCAAATTTTGAACCATATCAATCATCCCAGATCGTGTGGTTCGGTTCTCGGGTGATGGGTTGGGATCAGACATAATTTTCGGTTCAAAGAATGATTCCCCATCCCGTGACGTCGTTAATTCATCCAGCGAGGTGTCTCGCCAGCGACGACGCCGGAGCTCGGTTAAAGCGACCCGTACCGCAATCTTTTGCGACCATGTTGTGAACTGGCTTTCCCCTCTAAACGTATCAAGCTTGTTTAAAATTTTGAGAAGGCTTTCTTGAACAAAATCTTCAACAATCGCATCAAGATTTGTGTTCGTGCGGCTAGACAAAGTGTATCGCAAGCCTCGATCAAGCAAATCTCTTAGGTCTAGCAAAGCCGCTTCATCTGGTTCCCCGCTCAGAAGCTCTAGCCATTCTTCGTTAGTTCTTTTAGCCATTCCCATGATTCTATCAGGGGTCAAAATTGATGCCAATTTTTTGCCAAACATAAATCTTCTCTGGAAAACGGCCGAAGAATCAGCCGAAACAAGTGTTGGATTTTCACTTCGGTTTACCGGCTGTGGTCGATTTTAAGCGCTTATTAAATGGCGCTTTGCTTGATTACAGACTAAAATCTTTCCATGCCCAATCAAGCTCACAACGGATTTATCCCACCGGCCGATAATCGACCTGGCCTGACGGTAGACGTCGTCATTTTTGCCCTGTATGCCAACGACCTAAAGGTGCTGCTAGTTAAGCGGCCCAATCAGCCATTTAAAGGGATTTGGGCATTGCCCGGTGGCTTTGTAAAAACGAGCGAATCTTTAGAAGAGGCGGCCGCACGCAAACTGGCTGAAGAAACCGGCGTCACGGCCGTTTATACCGAACAGCTGTATACCTTTGGGGAAATTGAGCGAGACCCACG
>JAHDGV010000002.1:0-18554 GCA_020631655.1 Chloroflexota bacterium
GCGCGTTTATGGCGGCAACTCAGTTGCTCGTCTACATCGGTGCGATTTCGATTCTGGTTATCTTTGCGATCATGATGACTCGGCGTTTGATGCAGACCACTGAGCCTGCAACCAATTCCCAATGGCAATGGGGCGGTATTGCGGCCGGACTTTTGTTCGTACTGTTTGTTTTTGTAATCAATCAAGTATTTACAATCAATCCAGCCCTGCCAACCGCATTTATGCCACCTGCGGCCGATGATGCCGTGAATGGCTTAGTTGTTCAACTTGGC
Source organism: Chloroflexota bacterium (assembly GCA_020631655.1). GTDB lineage: Bacteria > Chloroflexota > Anaerolineae > Promineifilales > Promineifilaceae > WTJY01. Next base: position 273 of record JAHDGV010000002.1, read on the forward strand.
GAATCATTTGTTAGCGCAGACCAATATGTGCTTGCCTTTGAATTGGCTTCTGTCTTACTCCTCGTTGCTCTTGTCGGTGCCATTATTGTGGCCCGCCCTGACGTCGACGATGTTGAAGAGGTTGTTGAAGAAATGGGGCAAGTTGCTGTTGAGTCAGCTGAAGTTGAAGCCATGGTTGAAGCAGATGTGGCCGAAGCTATGCCGGGGGGACATTAATCATGAATGCAATTCCAATTAGCTGGTATCTGATTGTTTCTGCCGCCTTGTTCTGCATCGGCTTGTACGGCCTGTTGGCCCGTCGCAACGCTGTTGCCATGCTCATGGCTGTTGAGCTCTCACTAAACGCTGTCAATCTCAACTTAGTCGCTTTCTGGCGCTATGTTGATCCAAATCGCCCAGCGGGTATCGCATGGGCCATCTTTGTCCTAACCGTAGCTGCTGCTGAGGCCGCCGTTGGTTTGGCTCTCGTTATTTCTATCTACCGTCAACGTGATTCGGTCATTACTGAAGAGTTGGACGTTCTGAAATACTAAAAGGTTTACATGATAGAACAATTATTAAATCTTGAACCGCAAACTTTAGGCGCACTAACTTGGCTGATTCCGGCCGGTCCGCTCTTAGCTTTTGCTGTCATCATTTTGTTCATTCGCAATGCGAGGAACAGTTGGATGATCGCTTGGGCTGGGATTTTCACGGCCGTCGTTCTTAGCTGGCTTGTGGCGTTCAACGTCTTTACAGATTACGTCCAAGATCACACCGATGTTGAAAAGAATCCCGTTCGAGTTGCAAGCTCAGTGGCATGGCTTCCGATTGGAGATTACTACGCTGATCCAGTGGGTGCCGCCTTTGGGTCAAAAGACCACACTGAAGAAAAATCTGACACAAAGAGTGAAGATGATTCATACAGTGATGAGAAAGCTGCAAAATCAAAATGGGTTCCTGCTGAAAAGAGTTCAGGTACTTGGTTCCGTATTGGCGTCTCGGCCGACCCGATGACCGCCATCATGCTCTTCATGGTTCCATTTGCGGTCTTCATGATCTTTATCTACTCAGTTGGGTACCATAACTTTGGGAAAGAGCCCGGTACTGTTTTGGGTATTCCAAATCATGGGCAACAAGAACCACTTTTCAGCCGCTTCTTTGCGATGATGAGCTTGTTTGCTGGAGCGATGTTGATCTTGGTTGTTTCTGACAACCTGCTCACAATTTTTGTGGGTTGGGAGATCATGGGCTTCTGCTCTTACTCGCTCATCGGTTTTTGGTACGCCCGTGACTACGATGATCCAAAACGGACGCCACCACGCGCGGCATCGATCAAAGCGTTTATGACAACGCGTATCGCTGACGTCGTTATGTTGATGGGTCTTGTTTTCTTCTATCAACAGTTTGGAACTTTAAACTACACCACCGCATTCCAAGCAGAATCGATTCAAGCCGCGGCCGCTGCTTCTACCTTTGGTAAAGCAGGTCTAGGCATCATGGCTTTGATGATCTTCACCGGAACGGTTGGTAAATCGGCCCAATTCCCATTCCACGTTTGGCTACCAGACGCGATGGAAGGTCCAACACCGGTATCGGCAGTGATCCATGCGGCCGCGATGGTTTCGGCCGGTATCTACTTGGTCTTGCGGATCTTCCCGATTATCGCAGTTGGACTAAAAGCAGCACCAGCCTTTGGTTGGACAATCGCGGGGATAGGGGCGTTTACGGCCCTGATGGCCGCCACGATTGCGGTTGCCCAGTATGACGTAAAAGGTGTTCTGGCATATTCAACCATTTCCCAATTGGGATTCATGGTTGCAGCCCTTGGCGTTGGCGGTTATATCGCAGCCTCTTTCCACTTAATTACTCACGCATACTTCAAAGCATTGCTCTTCATGTGTTCAGGTTCTGTGATTCACGGAATGGAGCACGGTGCAGAGCATGTTCATGATCATCACAGCGATCCGCAGGATATGCGACTGATGGGAGGGTTGCGAGAGAAGATGCCGATTACCTTCTGGGCGTTCTTTATTGGTGGTATGGCTCTATCTGGATTCCCAATCATCACGGCCGGATTCTGGTCTAAAGATGAGATTTTTGCTGAAGCGTGGTTCGTTTGGACGGCCGACGGCAATCCAATTGGAATCTTTGTCTTCATCATGCTAGCACTTGCGGCATTCTTGACCGCATTCTACACAACCCGCCAATTGGCAATGACATTTGCTGGTAAGCCTCGTAGCCCTCTTGCTGAGCACGCTCACGAAAGCGACCGCTACATGACAACGCCATTGATGATTTTGTCTGTCTTTGCAGTTGTGGCTGGTTGGGTTGGTATCCCCGACAACTTCTTGAACACACCGATTGAAGGTGGTTTTTACAACTGGTTCCACCACTTTGTAGGTGCAACCCTGAAAACCCCAATCAAAGAGTTGAAAGAAGCGGGATATGTTCTCCACAAAATTGAAACACTCCCATGGAGCTGGGTTCCTCTTTCTGCGTCACTCATCGTCGCGCTTGGTGGTATCGCTCTAGGGTATTGGATGTACTGGCGTAAACCTCTTGAAGAAGGTGAAGAAGATCCGATGATTGGGATTCTGACTCCACCTCTGCACAACTTCTTGCACAACAAATGGTACTGGGACGAACTTTACGAAGTTGTTTTTGTTAAACCAACCGTTTGGGTTTCAGAAGTTCTTGTTTACGAATGGATTGACCGTGGCTTGATCGACGGCATCCTACACGGGGTTTCAAAAGGCGTTTACGGCTTGGCTAATGTGATGAAAAACACAGAGTCGGCCGTGTTTGGAGACGCTGTGGACTGGGTCACATTTAAAATCCGTGACCTAGCTCAAGAACTTCGCTCACTGCAAAGCGGAAAGATTCAAGAGTATGCGCTTATGTCAGCTCTGATCACATTTGTCTTCTCTGCTTTCTTTATCTTGTTACGCTCTGGTGCCTTTAACGGTATCCTAAACTAATTTCGTACTCTACACCGAATAGGTAATTTTTTATGGACTGGTTAATCGACAATATCGTCACACTAACCATTTTTGTACCCATGATTTTGGGCCTCATCGTCTTCTTGATTCCAGATGACGAAGTATGGGTCATTCGCCGGGTAACATTTGTTTTTAGTCTTGTGCCCTTGGCCTTGGCTTTAACAATGTGGTTTGTGTGGTCAGATAGTTTCCGTATCGATCCAACTTTTCAGTTTGAACAGCAAGCAACGTGGTTTCCAGCCATTGGTGCTAGCTATCATGTTGGGGTAGATGGCATTAGTTTGCCGCTTATTCTTCTTTCGGCCGTTTTAACGCCACTTGCCATCTTGGCTTCTTTCGGAGTAAACGAAAAAGTCAAAATGTTCATGACCCTCATCCTTCTAATGGAAGGGGCCATGGTTGGCTTGTTTGCCTCTCTAGACTTGATGATCTTCTTCATCTTCTGGGAATTCGGCTTGGTGCCCATTTACTTCTTGGTTCGGATTTGGGGTGGTGCAGACCGGCAGTACGCATCGTTTAAATTCTTCATTTATACGATGGCAGGCTCGCTAGGATTGCTTCTTTCAATTCAAATCATCGGCCTTTCAACCGGCACCTTTGATATTCCAGAGCTGTACAACATCTGGGTGAACATGGATCCTGTTGAGTTCGCTCAGCGGACCGGTTTGTCTCTGAATGTTGTTAAGACCCTCGCGTATTGGGCGTTCTTTATCGCCTTTGCGATCAAGGTTCCCATCTGGCCATTCCACACATGGTTACCAGATGCACATACGCAAGCACCAACGGCCGGCTCGATGTTGCTAGCAGGTGTTCTGCTCAAACTTGGTGCATATGGATTTATCCGCTTGGTAATTCCTTTGTTCCCAGAGATGGCAACTAACACGGCTGGTTTATTGGCAACACTCGGTATGCTAAGCATTGTGTTTGGTGGATTCGCGGCTTTCGGCCAGTGGGACTTCAAACGGCTTGTTGCATATTCATCCATTAACCATATGGGATTTGTTGTGCTCGGTATCGCGGTGATGGCTTACTACTTTGGTCAAGCCAATATCGATGCGGCTGGAACACAAGATGCATTGTTGGCCACCAACGGTGCGGTATTGCAGATGATCAATCACGGTCTATCTGCGGCCGGTATGTTCTTCTTGGTCGGTGTGATTTACGAACGGGCTCACACTCGTGACTTAAAACGATTCGGTGGTATTTGGTCAATCCTCCCCGTTTACGGTGGTATTTTGATCTTTACCAGTATGGCTTCTTTAGGACTCCCTGGTCTAAACGGTTTCGTCGGTGAGTTTATGATCACCCGCGGCGCTTGGGGACCGTTCTACATTCAAGTTGCTCTTTCTATGATCGGTCTGCTAATGACCGGTGCGTATATTTTGAAAGGGATTGGTGAAGTTCTTCATGGTGCAACCAAAGCAGAATGGGTTGGCCATCTTGAACCAATGACTTTCACAGAACACTGTGTCATCTGGCCACTCATGATCATGATGCTTGTTTTGGGTATCTGGCCACAAGCGATTCTCGCCATCATTAACGATACAGTTTCACTGTTATTCTAATCAGAACGTCTTATGGAAAACTTTCCTTTTCTAGCAGTCATTACGCTTTCGCCCATTGTGACGGCCGCAATCATTTTGTTGATGCCGGCAGAACGGGGTGAAAATGCGAAAATGCTCGCACTAGGTACGATGATCCTCGGGCTGGTTTTGTCAGCTTGGGTTTATGTTTCGTATCTGCTCAATTTGCCACCGTCAGATGCACTGTGGGCCGACAAACTGTACTTTGTCGAAGAAGTCCCATGGATTGAATCGATCAACTTCGGTTGGATCGCCGGTGTAGACGGCATGAGTGCCACACTGGTCTTCCTGACCGCGCTTGTTGGCTTGGGCGGTACGCTGATTTCATGGGGAGTCACCGATCGCCCCCGCGAATTCTATGCCTTCTTCATGCTTTTGGTTGCAGGTGTCCACGGTGTATTCATCTCCGTTGACGGCCTGATGCTCTTCTTCTTCTACGAACTAGCTGTACTACCTATGTACGTTATGATCGTGATTTGGGGATGGAAAGAGCGTCGGGAATATGCGGCCATGAAGCTCACCCTCTATCTATTGATCGGGTCGTTCTTCGCGATTATTGGCTTCCTCGTCCTCTACTTCCAAATGGAAGAGCTTGTTGGCTTCCGCACATTTGACTTGCGGGTATGGGCAGAGCTTGATTTCGAAACGATCGAACAAATTAAATGGTTCCCGCCGATTTTCCTAGGCTTTATCGTCTTGGCCGGTATGTTCCCATTCCACAACTGGTCTCCAGACGGTCACGTGGCGGCACCAACGGCCGTATCGATGATCCACGCTGGGGTATTGATGAAATTGGGTGCATACGCAGCAATGCGGATGGGTATCCAAATCCTTCCAGAAGGAACTGTATTCTGGATGCCGTTCATGATCATCCTGACCACAATCAATGTGGTTTATGGTGCGCTAATCGCCATGCGCCAGCGCGATATGAAATACATGATCGGTTACTCATCAGTTAGCCATATGGGTCTTGTAGCGATGGGATTCGCCACAATGACACTAAATGGTTTTGTCGGTGCGGGAATCCAGATGGTAAGCCACGGTATCATGACTGCGTTGTTCTTTACGATTGTCGGTATCATCTACGATCGTGCTCATACCCGTAGTTTGGACGACCTAAGCGGTATGCTTAAGCCGCTCCCGTGGGCCGGTGTTGCATTTATGATTGCATCACTTGTTTCGATGGGTATGCCCGGCTTCTCAGGCTTCATCGCAGAGTTCCCAATCTTTATGGGTATCTGGGAAGGAAACGCTCTGAACTTCGCATCGAACGGCGGCCCGTTCACAGCCCTCGGCTTGAACCCCGCTAGTTTCTATCGCATCGTCGCCTTGTTATCAGTACTCGGTATCATCTTGACGGCCGCTTATCTGTTGCGCGCAATCACATCTGTTTTCTTCGGAGAATATGATGAAGACGCATGGCACGATATGGCCCCAAGTAAACCGATTGATCGCTTCGTGATTGTTCTCTTTGTTGGTTGTATGGTTGCAATTGGTGTGTTCCCGCAAGTGATCGCTCCGATTGTAGAATCAGGCATGGAGCCAATCATCGTACGGGTCAACGAGGCAATGGTGACAACTTCAAATATTACTGCGGCCGATTTGGCAAAAGCAACTGGTGAGACAATTGCCAGCTTGTTAGGAGGCTCGTAATGGCTACTTCGTATTTAGCTATTTTACCTGAACTCATTCTCATCATCTTGGCAGCAGTTGTGCTCGTTTACGGCCGCCATCCAAAAGGTGATACCAAACGTAATGTTGGGTTATTAACCGCATGGGGCGCATTGCTCGCTCTTGTGGTTACCATCGGAATTTGGTGGGCCGGAGTTCCCGGCGACGTCCCAACATCAATCTGGGGTGGTTTATTCCGGAATGACCTGGTGACCATGGTTTTCCGCGTCTTGTTTATCACGGCGGCAATGGTTACTGCTATGTTAACCGTAGACGTAAAACGACTACAGCACGGCGAGTACTACGCTTTGATCTTGCTTGGTACGGTTGGCTTCAATTTGATGGCGGCTTCAAACGACATCATCATGCTCTACTTGGCTCTTGAAACCGCTAGTATCTCGTTCTACATCTTGGCTGCATTTGCTACAGATGATCGTCGTTCTCCTGAAGCCGGTATTAAGTATTTCGTTTACGGAGCATTTGCTTCGGCCGTTATGCTCTACGGGCTAAGCTTCCTATACGGAATGACCGGCGAGACAAACATTCAAGCGCTAGCCACCGCAATTGTTCAAGGTGTTGATATTCAAGGCTTACCTGCAGGTGGCTTGACATCCAATCCGATAATCACTATTGCAACGATTTTGGTGATTGCTGGTTTTGGATTCAAGGTTTCAGCCGTTCCATTCCACTTTTGGTCACCCGACGTTTACGAAGGTGCACCAACCAACACAACTGCGCTTTTATCAACTGCTTCAAAAGCAGCTGGATTCTCAGTGTTCCTTCGTCTATTTATGTCAGGTGCATTTGGTTCACCAAATCAACAAAACTGGTATACGGTTTTGGTGATCATGGCCATCTTCTCATTGGTCATCGGGAACTTCGGTGCATTTTGGCAAACTAATATCAAACGTCTGCTTGCTTACTCTGGTGTAGGGCAGGCTGGCTATCTCTTAATCGGGATGGTTGCTTTCAGCCCTGAAGGTGCTGGCAGTGTGATGTTCTATCTGTTCATGTACATGTTCACCAACATTGCCGCATTTGGCGTTGTGATTTTGGTTAGCAACATGACTGGATCAGACGAGATCGAAGATCTTAAAGGGCTTAGCCGACGTAATCCGTGGCTTGCGATTGTGATGCTGTTTGCTTTGCTCTCGCTAGCTGGTATTCCACCTGCGGCCGGATTTTTCGGTAAGTTCTTCATTTTTAGAGCGGCAATCGATGCAGGACAGTGGCAATTGGCACTATTTGGCATCATAATGGCATTTATTGCATTGTACTATTACTTCAATGTTATTAAAGTCATCTACTTGTTCCGCAACGAAGATGAAACACCGCTCCCTGTTCCACGGGTTGCCGGTTTCGCCTTAGGTATTTGCACTATCGCAATTATCTGGCTCGGTGTTCTTCCCGGAGGTTTGTTCGATTGGACCCTAGAGGCCGCACGAGCATACTTCACTGGCTAGACTCTTATTCTTAATTTACAAGATATAAGTAATTCTCTTTCGATTGTGCATTGCTTCACAATAGGCGCATGCTATAATTCGGAGGAATCTACAGGCAGTGTCCCAAAAAACGAACGTTAACCATTCTATTCAAGTAGCAAATACCATCGGCCAAGTTGGTTGTGTGATCGGTTTCATCGCGATCATTATTATCGGCATCGCCTTTGGTGTTGGCACGCTTATTGACAATTGGATGGAAAACGAACGTCAATGGGCAACTATTATTTTGATGCTTGGCAGTTTTCCAATAACCCTCTATGCAATGATTCAAGTTAGTTTACGAACCATGGCGAGAGCAAATGCGAAAGCTGAGCAACTTAAAAAATCTCAAATCGCTCAAGAGGATAATCTTTAAAGTATGAAAAAAAGATATTTTGCAATCCCAGCGGTAATCATACTCATTTTGATGAGTTTTGGCTTTGCCAGTTACATTGCACCGGTACGGCCGTTTATTCAGCTACCAGGTGAATGTTACCCTGGAACAATCGGTATGTTTGGAAATTCTGCACTTTCTCCAAACTGCTGGACCAACACATTTACTTCGAGTGTCGTCGCTTGGATCATTGTGTTGATCATCGCATTTTCATTGCGTGCTCGATCTCGCACGGCCGATGAAGTGCCATCAGGTTTCTACAACTTTTTTGAAATGGTTGTTGAAGGTGCGTTTGGCTTTGTGGCAAACATTGCTGGAGAAAAGAAGGCTCGCGACTTCTTCCCATACTTCATGACCTACATCTTGATCATCCTAGTTTCCAACTGGATGGGGTTGATCCCGGGTGTGGACAGCATCGGTATATGGGAGCACAAACCATTCTTCGAAACTGAAAAAGCGATCTTAGCTTTGGAAGACGAAGAAGGTCTTGACCATTATTCTGCTGTAGATCAAGTGCTGGCTAGTGGCATGTTTGAAGAGCTGGACAAGAAAGATAAAGGTGATTTGCGTGATGGCCTTTTCTTGATCCGTAAAACAAATGTAAATGGTGAGGCTGCTGAAGTTATTGACCACTTGCCTGGTGCACATGGTGAGAAACTTGAGAAGTTGGAAGGAAAGATTGGGCGTAGCGAAAGTGCGGCCGACTGGACTATTGTTCCGTTTTTACGTCCTTCTGCTACTGACCTGAATATGACTTTGGCTTTTGCTCTTATCGCGATGGTAATGGTCTATTACTTCGGGCACAAATACTTAGGTGCACGTGCCTATTGGTCTAAATTCTTCCCGTTTTTGGACAAGAATTTTGGCAAAGCGGTTGGGGATAACCCGATTAAAGTTATTGATGTTGCCGTCGGTATACTCGAACTTGTGGGTGATATTTCAAAAATTATCTCGTTCGCCTTCCGTCTACTTGGTAACATTTTCGCTGGTATGGTTCTTCTCTTCGTGATGTCGTTCCTTTTGCCAGCCGCAAACATCGTGTTCTATGGTCTTGAGTTCTTCGTAGGTCTCATCCAAGCACTCGTATTTGCTCTTCTAATGGTGATCTTTATGAATGGTGCAACCGAAGCTCATGGCTACGGTGACGACCATCACCACTAGATTAAATATCGCTAACTGGTTAAGTTAGCCCCTTTTTATCAAATTAAAATCTCGTGGTAGGCGACGAGCCTGCCACTAAAAATCTAAACAAAATCTCTATCGGAGGATTCAAATCTTATGGATGCAGCAGCAGCAGCAGAATTAGCAACAGGTCTTAAAGCTCTAGGCGCCGGATTGGCGATGTTGGGAGCGATTGGTGCAGGTGCAGGTATCGGTATTCTTGCCAGTGGTGCAGTTCAAGGTATCGCACGTAACCCAGATGCTAGCGGTGATATTCAAACGAACATGATTTTGGGTATTGCGTTCGCTGAAGCGATCGCGATTTACGCCCTTGTTGTGGCCTTGATTATCTTGTTCGTATTCTAATTTAAGTTTAGGAACGATAAACTGATTAAATGGATAGATGGGTAAGTAGTTGGCCCATCAACTAGTAAGGATTAAAGATATGGCTGCATTAGGTATTAATCTTGGTTACCTTATCATGCAAATTGCGGGAATTCTCATTCTATATGCAATTCTCAATAACTTTGCATACAAACCTATTCTAGGCATCTTGGACGAGCGCAAAGAGCGTATCGCCAAAGGTCTAGAAGATGCTCGTCAAGCGGCGCAAGCTCGTGACAATGCAGATGCTGAAGCTAAAAAGATTTTAGACGAAGCTCGTGCAGAGGCAGCATCTATTCGCTCGGAGGCTGCTTCAGCTGCCGAAGACAGCGCAAAGAAAATTGTTGCTGACGCTGGCGATGAAGCTCGCAAAATCAAAGAAGCGGCAACGGCTGACGGTGAGAAAGAGCGCGATCGCGTTTTGGCTGACCTTCGCACACAAGTTGCTTCTATTTCAATGGCGGCTGCTAACCGTTTGGTTGGTGAAGCACTAGACGAGAAGAAACAACGTTCATTGATTTCTGACTTTTTCTCAAAAGTTCCAGATGGTGTATCTGCTGATGGTGGCGCTGCTACCATTACCAGCGCATTGCCATTAACCGATGCGGAACTTAAAAAAGTGAAAAAATCACTCAATGCCGACAGTGTTGAAGTTAACGTAAACCCAGACATCCTTGGTGGACTAATCGTTCGCGTTGGTGATCAGGTTGTTGACAACAGCGTTGCCTCTCAGATGTCAGGGCTAGCAAGCTCTCTAAAATAGTCTGAGACTCAGGTAAAAAGAAAAGGCCGAAGAATTTCGAAATTCTTCGGCCTTTTTTGTTTTAATAGTTGGCAGATTTATTTTTTTGTTGGGATGTAGGTGGCTAGTTTGGCAGCCAAGTTTGATATAGGCAGGCTTTGTAGCCACACCCGGCCGGGGCCAGTCAATGTTGCGAGGAACAGTCCTTCTCCACTAAATAGAATATTTCTCACACCGCTGACACGAGAAATATCATAAGAGATGCTGGGTTCGTACATGGCGATATGGCCTGGATCAACCTTCAGAGTTTGTCCTGCCGTTAATTCATACGATCTCACATCACCGGCTATTTCTACAAAGGCAGCACCGGGGCCGGTTAGCTTTTGCAAAATAAATCCTTCGCCACCAAAAATACCGGCTCCAAGTTTTTTGCGAAAATGGACATCGAGTGAGATAGAGCTTTCTGCAACCATGAAGGCATCTTTTTGGCAAATCCGGCTTTCACCCTCACCCAATATGACGGGGATGATGCTACCGGGTAGTTCAGGCGTAAACGTTACAAGCGCTTTTGTCCCTTCACATCGATAGGTGGTCAAGAACATCGATTCGCCAGAAAAAGTACGAGCAAGCCCCTTTAGCACGCCACCTTTTGTGTTTGTTTCCATAGCGATGTTGCCCGTCATCCAAGCCATCCCGCCGGATTCTGTAAAAACAGATTCACCCCGTTCTAGAATCAAGTCTAAGGTTTGAAGCGTTGTTCCGTGAATTTTAAATTCCATTTACGATTTCATTTGAATTACGATTTGATTTGCTAAAATTATTGCATCAATACGGTTGTGTTGTCGAGTTAAAAAGTACCAAAAGGGCTGAAGTTTAGATACCTTCAAGAGGCATTTTATCGTTGCCTCAAGTCTTAAGCTCAGTTGAGTAAAATCAAGATTTAAGTTGAGACAGTTGCTAGGTGCCCTTTGAGGATATCTAAATCCTGATCCAAAAGGAAAAGTGTAAATGCAAAGTTGGAGCAAAAATTTAGTATACCCTGATTATGGTTTTGGGAAAGCCGCTGGAAGCACGATTGGGAACATTGGCGCAACAATTGCGAAATTGCTTGACCGGCCGTTTAGCGGGCTTCCCTCACTGTCTTCGTCCGCAATCGATCCATTAAAGGTAACAGGTAGCGTTGAACGGGTTGTGCTAATCATTTTAGATGCGATGGGGCAAAACCTGATCGATGATCACCCGCAAATCCAGCAAGTTGGTCAAAAGGCGGTAGTCAAAGAGACAATCACGTCTGTTTTTCCATCTACGACGGTGAATGCTCTTTCAGCGATATGGACGGGCCACGCACCGGGGCAACATGGGCTTGTTGGTTTGCGACTGTTGGACCCAGATTTTAACGCGGTCAACTTTATGATCAATTTGCATCCGCTTTATTTGCGCCAGCGAGATGCGATGGTTGATGCAGGTTTTGAGCCGGAAAGCTATTTGGCCGCACCGGGCATTGCTGAGCAGTTTGCCGCAACCGGCGTACCAACTGTTGATCTAAAGGGGAGGGAGATTGTCCATTCTGCGCTTAGCCGGATGCACGGCCGTGGCGTGGCTGAAAAAATCGGGATCGTTTCATTTCCTGAGATGATGTGGCAAATTAAAGACCAGCTTGAGTCAAAATCAGGACCGTTGGTCAACGTTGCTTATTGGCCCAATATTGATACGTTGAGCCATTTGCACGGGCCCCATCATCCGGCCGTTAAGGCAGAGCTTGTGTCTTGTTTGCGAGAAATTGAACAGACATTATTGCTTGGCTTGTCGGCCGAGGCTCGCAAGAAAACGGTTGTGCTACTGGTTGCGGATCATGGGCAAGTCCCTCTTGACTCGCAAAAACATCTTCGCCTTTCCGAATACCCTGATATTCACAAGCGGCTGATATTAACCGGAGCTGGTGGTAATCGTGTTCCGTACTGGTATGTTCAGCATGGTGAGTCAGATGCGGTTAAAGAGCTAATTCAGCAGCAAATGGGTGATCGAGTTGTCATCAAGACTCGCGAGGATATGATGGCAAACGGGCTGTATGGGGAAGCACCATTTATGGATGCGTTTTCAAAACGGCTAGGTGATTTTAATTTACTGGTTGAAGATGGTGGACTCATGATTGATCCATCTGATCCAAATGTAGATCAGTTTTTGCGTGGGGGATCACACGGTGGGCTAACTGCCGACGAAATGCAGGTGCCGTTTTGGGGCTTTCGGTTAGATGAAATTTAAGGGTGAAGTTGGAAGAGAAAGATAAAAAATTCGATTTTACACAGTGGGCCCGTGATCTAATGGACCCTGTGTTTGATCCAATCCTGACCGTTTTTATGTGGGCGGGTATAACGCCCAACATGGTGACTGTGGCGGGGACGCTGGGTCATTTTGTGGCTGTTTGGTTTTTGGTTCAAGGTCGTGTTACGGCCGCAGGTTTGTCCCTATTGATCCTAGCTCCGTTAGACGCGATGGATGGGGCGCTTGCCCGCAAAATGAATCAGCCTCACAGTGAATTTGGGGCATTTTTAGATTCTACTTTAGACCGAGTCTCTGAAATTATTCTGTTTGGGGGGATTATCGCTTACTACTATTTAGAGCAAAACCAAACAATGTTGCTTGTTAGTTTTGCTGGGATCACTGGCTCATTGATGGTGAGCTACATCCGGGCGCGGGCTGAAGCCTTAAAACTTGAGGGGAAAGTTGGCATTTTCGGCCGGCTAGAGCGATATTTGGTCATCGTCAATTTGATGATTTTAGGCCAGCTAACCTTGGCCATGATAATTGTCGCACCGTTGGCTTGGTTTACCGTAGGACAGCGTTTTTATAGCGTTTACTTGCAACTAAAAGATTCACCTAACCTAGAGAATTAATGCAGCCATTTGTAGCATCATCGCGAACAAGAATTGGATGGGCCGTGTGCTTCGTCTGCTTGCATTTGCTTGGCTTTGCTCTGTACATCGCTCATTTAACTACCGGCTGGCAATTTGATCGACAGTTGGCCGAGCCTTTCCAACTTTTTAATATTTATTGGAACGGAGTGTTTTTGCTGATTGCGTTTGTTGTGGCTTATGGGCTGGCGATGACCGTAGAAGTAGATGAGTGGGATGATCGGTTGCAAGAGATTGCACACCGGCCGCTTTCAGTTTTGATCTTCGGGCTGATTGGTGCCCGTCTGCTCGATATTCTCTATTTGTCCCCCGTTTCGATTGGTCAAGGTATAAGCCAGCCGGCCGATTATTTCTCGAACCCGATCTTGATGTTTGATCTGAATTGGGGAGGACTAAATATTTGGGGAGCTATTGTTTTGGTTTCTTTGTGGATGGCTCAGCGATCTTGGCGAAAGGGCGGCCAATTGTTCTCCATCTTTTTGAGAGGGACGCTAGGGCTTTTGGCCGGATTGAGCCTGATGCAGTGGGGGAATTTTTTGAGCCAGCAACTTTACGGAGTCCCATACAATGGCATTGGTGCGGTTGAGATTGATGCGAACAACCAATTGCCAAGTACGATCTTGGTTAGTGGAGGCGATAGCTTCTTCCCAATCTTTTTGTTTGGGGCCGCTTGGTATTTAGCGGGGGCTTTGTTTATGATCTACGGCAAAAGATGGGCTCCACAGTCGATGCGATGGGATCAATTGTTGTTTGGGCTAGCTTGGTTCGTTGTCGGCCGGATTGGGCTTGAGCTTGCCATCCCTAACACCGCTGTAAACGCTTGGTTTGGTCTGCTGTTCGTTTTACTTATTTTTGGGATGGGTCTAAGCTCTCGAATTAGACACATTGGTGGATAGGGTCCCGCCCGTTCTAATAGTAAAATTAACGTTTCGTTTTCGTGATAAGTAACTTAAGGGTCTTCACCAACAATTGAATTATTCTGTTTGATGTGACTCATACGACCTCATAATTATTTTTTGGAGCCAGCACCAAATTAGCGCAAACATTGGGAAAAGAGACGAGACTTTATGATTGAAGCTAGAAATCTTGTTAAACGATACGACGACTTTGAAGCAGTGAAAGGAATTTCCTTTTCAGTTGCACAAGGGGAGCTACTTGCTCTTTTGGGTCCAAACGGAGCTGGAAAGACATCAACCATCAGGATGATTAGCTCTATCTTGGCACCAACTGCAGGGACAGTGACCGTGAATGGGCATGATACCGTTTTGCAGGCGGATGATGTCCGGCGTTCAATCGGGATGATTACCGAGCAACCCGGCCTGTATGAACGTATGACCGGCCTCGAATATCTGCTGTTCTACGGCCGGCTTTATGAGCTTAGCAGTCGGGATATTGAGCAGAGGGCAGAGCTGTTATTCAAACGATTTGGTATGGAGGATGCCCTACATCGTCGTTTAGGGGGCTTTTCAAAAGGGATGAAGCAAAAGGCCGGATTAATCCGCGCGATGCTTCACAGCCCACCAGTGTTGTTGCTCGACGAGCCAACTTCAGCCATGGACCCCCACAGTGCGCGACAGGTTAGGGCCGCAATCCAGGAGCTAAGACAGGATAACTGCGCCATCATTTTAACCACCCACAACTTAAACGAAGCTGAAAAGCTGGCTGACCGGATCGCAATCATCAACGACGGGGAGATTGTTGCGAAAGGGACCGCGCACGAACTGAGGCGTCAACTATCAGGTGACCGCCTAATGGAGCTTGTTGCTGACCGTTTGATCCGAATCCCACTTGAAAAACTTGAACGGCAGATTCCTGATATTCAGTTTGAAGAAATGGGGGATGAAATGATTCGATACCGGACGGTTGATCCGATCCATGATAATCCACGCTTGATTCAAGTTATGGCCGGTTTTGGGATTGGAACCGTCACTCTGCGTGAAATTACCCCATCTTTGGAAGAAATTTATTTGAGCATCGTTCGAGAAGATGAACCTGAGACGAGCTTAGAAGCGATTTAAAAAGGAAGGCCGATATGATGAGTAAAAAAGATCTTCTCCATGCTTTGAAAATGATCATTGCTGTTGCCAGGCGTGAGGTTAAAGACACGTTGCGAGATTGGCGCCTAGTCATCCCAATTGCCGGATTAACCCTGCTATTCCCTGGCGCTATGACTTTAGTTGCTAGCTGGATGAGCAGTTTGGTTGAGAGTTATGATTCAGCCATTATTGGCGAACGGGCCCTCCCAATCTTGCTTTTGGTTGTTGGATTTTTCCCAACATCATTTTCTTTGGTTATTGCACTAGAGGCATTTGTGGGGGAGAAAGAACGGAAAAGTCTGGAACCGCTTTTATCAACGCCACTTACCAACAGACAATTGTTCATCGGTAAACTTTTGGCGGCCGTGTTACCCCCTGTGATGGCAAGTTATGTTGGGATTGCGACCTATGCCTTGGGCGTAACGCTCGTTGTTGGGCCACTTGAACCGGCCGTTATTTTGCTCGTCGTCGTGCTAACAACGGTTCAGGCCTTTCTGATGGTAGCCGCGTCTGTGATTGTATCTAGCCAAGCGACAAGTACTCGAGCGGCCAATATGTTGGCAAGCTTTATCATTGTCCCGGTGTCGATCATTTTGCAGGGAGAGGCGTTTTTACTTGTCTTTGAAAACTATACGGCTCTGGTTTGGATCATCTTCTTTGTCTTTGTGATGACGATCATCTTTGTTCGGATTGGGGTTCAATTGTTCAACCGCGAAAATCTTCTCGGCCGAAACATCGACTTTATGAATGTGGGATGGGTGCCGCGCTACTTCGCCCGCCGTTTTGTCGGCCGCGATATGCGCTCTGCAGATGGAGATCAATCTTCTGGCTTGCGCGGCTGGTACAAACAAACCTTTGCCTTGATCCGCGAGCTAAGAATTCCGATCGCTGTGCTGGTGTTTATGTTTGTGATCGCCTGTTTGGCCGGTATGGTCACAGCCTTCAACATGCGGCTTCCTGAAGAGATGTTGCTGAGCCTGCGTACCGATCAAACTCGGGCTAACATCTCAGTCATGCAAGAAATGTTCACCGATCTACCGGTGTTCATTTTTACCCACAATATTCGGGCCGTTCTGCTACTGGTGCTTTTAGGATCATTTACATTTGGCGTTTCGTCTATTTTGATTTACATGCTTCCGTGGGCCATTATCGCCTTCATCACCACTCAGTTTGCTTTGGTAGGGGAAAACCCGTTTGTGTTCATAGGTGCTACGGTGTTGCCTCACGCTTGGGTCGAACTCCCAATCTTGTTGCTCATAACGGCCGCCGCTTTGCGCTGGCACGCCTCAGTCATTGCCCCGACCCGATCCAACAAGCCGCTTTCTGAAGTTTGGGTGCAACATGGGGCCGACTTTTTCAGGATCATGGTTGGGTTTGGGCTCCCGCTGTTTTTGATTGCGGCGTTGCTTGAATCATTCCTGACTCCGTTTGTAGTTGGATGGGTTTATGGTTAGCTGAAAAAGCTCCAGATCCACTCAACTGCGCCTAAAATTAGGATGTAGCGCCACCCTTTGCCGACGAAGGTCCAAGCCAAAAATTTCGGCATGCGCATGTGGACGGCCCCGGCCGCCAGGCAAATCGGATCTCCGATAATGGGTAACCCGGCCAAAAGGAGAGACGATGCTCCCCATCTCTGGAACCAATTTTCAGCTTTTTCAATCCGTTCTTTCTTGATCTTGTAGCGCTCAACCACATAATCGACCCCCTTAAAGCCCAGCCAGTACATGGTGAGCGCCCCAACAAGGTTTCCAAAGGTGGCAACTAGCCCAACAATCCACGGAGTAAAGCCCAAGGGGGGCATTGCTACGACCAAGATTTCGTTTGAAAAGGGGATAATTGATGCGGCGATGGCTGAGACGATAAACAGCCCCAAGTAACCAAATTGCAGGATGAGCTGGTCGGTAATCATGGGGAGCTTAAATCGATTAAATATTGCCCATCTGGAAGCTGAATGCCGTCGGCCGAGTAAACGGGGAGCCTTACGCCCGAATCAGGATCGTACAGCCCAATGGCGATTTGACGGCCGCCAAGGTCTACGGGCAGAGTTATTTGATCGATAATCACTTCATCTTTGATCCATAAGGATGTGGCTTTGCTAGGCGGCCGATCAATTTGGGTCAGAATGTTGCCAGCAGAATCTCGGACGTGAACAAACATCGCATAGTCAATCTGCTGTGATTCTTCAGCTTGCCAAACAAGATCAATGACTAGCTGAGAGTCTTGCGTAACCTGTGCAGATTGCAGATGGCCGAGCGTGCCGAACGCCACATCCAAAGGTGTTACGCCTTCAGGCAGGTCGAATAGCCGATCCCGAGCTTCGATCGTGATTGATCCGAGACTGTCTCTGGCCTGATTTTGCTCTGAGACGAGGGTGATTGAAACTGGCCAATCTCCGGCCGGAAAATCGGCCGGGACTTTCCAAGACACCTTTTGCCGATAAGTTTCCCCAACTTGATAGTTTGATACGTTGATGGGGTGAACCAGAGTTGTCTCACCGATGATCAGTTGGAAGTCCATCTCATCGATTCCTTCAGCCGTATGCTCCCACCAAACATCGGCCGATAGTCGTTCACCTTGTCCAATGCTGTTGGGCAATGGGGAAGATGCGACCAAGGGGCCTGTGAGGGCTTGATGTTGGTCGGGCAAAATTACCGTTCGGCCCGATGGTGGCCAAAAAGATAGTGTGCCGAGTGTGGCTTGGGTACCTAAAAACCGGCCGTCGGTTGAAAAAAGCCCGGCCCTTTTGCCACTGTCGTCAAAAAGCTCAATCGATACCGTGTAATCTCCCGGTGGGATGCCTGCTGGCAATATCACTTTGGCAAAGTGTTCTTCGATTTGGTTTGCTGTCCAAAATGCGGCCGGTAACCCCGAATTGCTAACAAGCCGCTCTTCGATTTGCCCCCAGACATTGTTGTCCTCATCTTTAATGATAATCAC